>CAZLDQ010000221.1:0-9334 GCA_964558295.1 uncultured Planctomycetaceae bacterium
GCGGACCTCAATCCGAGCGACTATCCCTATGATTTTGCGAATTACACCTATAACGCCGCCACCGGGACCTACACCCGCACGGCATGGTTCGATGCGGCGGACTATGTGTATGAGATCACCTTCCAGGGAGAATCGCATGACACACAGATCACTCTTGACTGGGTGGCAAACAGCAGCGTTGTCCTCGGAGAAGAGACACAGACGTTGACAGTTGTTGCGGACGCCGACGCGACGCTGCCCCTTTCTGGAAGTTTCCGCTTGGTTTTGCCAGGAACGACTCCGGTTGTCTCGTCGCCCATTGCCTTCAGGAGCAATAACCTGGCGGCGTCTGCCGCTGCCATTCAAGCGGCGGTGCGAGGATTTGGCGACGCCTATGACGATGCCGTGGTTACCTTGATCCAGGACGATACGGCGAATGGGTCTTGGACTTTCCAGATCAACTTCAATACCACGACGAACGTTCCCACCTTGCAGTGGCAGCACATCTCCATCGGCGATCCTCCGACTAACTCGTTGAACGGCGATGTCGTGGTTGCTCCGGTTACCAATGGCGGCAACACGGTCGGGCCACGGGTACGAACCTACCAGTTGGCGGGGGCGGCCGCCGGAACGTCGCAGTACAGCACCTCCTCGGCGATCGAGACGGACGGCGACTTCGTGACGACCTGGACCCAGACGGTCAACGGTACGAGCACGATTTACTACCGGCGCTTTGACGAGTCGACCGACACGGCCGGCCCGTTGGTGACCGACGTCACCGGCGAGGCGAGCATCCGGCCGGGATACATCGACCAGGGGATGACGATCTATATCGGCGAGAACGGGCTGAAGTACATCGTCCTGACCTTTGACGAAGAGATGATGACCACCGGGGCCGACAGCGTAACCAACACGCTCAACTACCAGTTGCTGCGCAACGGGGTGGTGCTAGACGGGGCGATCGTCAAAGCCGAATACGGATTGAGCATGGCTTCACGGCTAGCCTCGGCCTACGGACTGAACGCGACGCCCAGCAACAAGTATGAAGTCGTGCTGACGATCGACGGCAACGGCTACGAGCAGGACGGCGAACCGGGGCTGGAAGCGGGCAATTACACGATCGTGGCCTTGGCTCCCGTGGCCGCCACGGCGACCACCGCCGCCCAAAGCGGTCTGCGCGACAAGTCGGGCAACGCTCTGGGAAGGACCGGCTATGCCAACGCCGGGGCGAACTTCAGTCGTAGTTTCATTGTTCGGGCCGCCGTGCAGAGCGACGATCCCGGCACTGATCCGGATGATCCGGATGATCCGAGCGGGACGGTCTATGACGGCGAGGATGGCCACACGCATGCGGAAACCCCGGGAGCGGTGGCCGTTGATGGTGACGGCGACCATATCCGCGTGTGGACGGCCTACGACGCAGCTTCGGGACGCGATCGGGTTTATGTGGCCATGTATGATGCGAGCGGCTCGCTGGCGACGATTCAGCTTGACTCCGGCCACAGCGTCCAGTTGCTTCCGTTTACGGTGACCGATGGGATTACCGCCTACACTCAAGAGAATGCCTCGGTGGCTTGCGACAAAGATGGGGACTTTGTCGTCACTTGGACCGAGTATGACGGCGAAAACGGCACCGCCAATATCTACGCCCGGCTGTTCAACACCCGAGGCGAGGCTCAGGGCGATGCCTTCCTCGTGAACACCTACACGACGAACGATCAGAAGTGGTCCAGTGTGGCCATGGATGTCGACGGCGACTTCGTGATCACCTGGTCGAGCTACGGTCAGGAAGACAACAACCAACTCGGCTTGGGCTACGGTGTCTATGCCCGTCGTTACAGTTCGACCGGGCGGGCGTTGGGCGATGAATTCCAGGTCAACACGACGACCGCCGGCAACCAGTGGGGCTCCAGCGTTGCCATGGCCGCCGACGGCAGCTTCGTGATCGTCTGGACCAGCGATGCCAGCGGCAACCAGAACATTGTCGCCCGGGCGTACGATGCGAACGGCATCCCGCGGGCAACCCCCTTGACCGGTGAAGTGGTGGTCAACACGACGACGGCCGGCAATCAGCTCTATCCTGACATCTCCTGCAATCTCGACGGTTCGCGGTATGTAATCACGTGGTCGAGCGCGAGCCAGGACGGTAGCGGCTGGGGCGTCTATGCCCGGTTGTTCGACGCATCGCTCAATGCGATCTCGTCCGAGATCCTGGTCAACACCACGACCGCGGGCGACCAGCACTATTCCTCGGTTGCCATGGCTTCCGACGGTGCATTCGTGGTCACTTGGAGCGGCCGCGGCACCCAGACCGACCAGGAAGATGATTACGGCGTCTACTATCAGCGTTTCGACGCTACCGGCGCCAAAGTCGGCTCCGAGACTCGGGTGAACAATGCCATCACTGGCATGCAGTATCTCTCCTCGATCGGCTGCGATAGCGAAGGCAACTTCGTGATTGTCTGGACCGGTGAGGGAAGCACCGCAGGCACCACGGACGTCTACCGCTACGTCAGCATCAACGGTAATCCGGCCAATGATGACGTCGGCCCGATCGTGACCGATGTCTACAACTATTACGATGACCAGTACGATCGTCTTTTCGACGGCGACACCATCCTGACAACCAACGCCAGCGTGCAATATCTCGTTGTGGCTTTCGACGAGAGACTCGACACGACCGATCTGGCCGCCGGCAACAACAGCATCCTCAACCCGGCCAACTGGATCTTGCAGCGGAACGGTACGGAGATCGTCGGCGCGATTCGGAGTGTTGCCTTCACGCGGAATCCGGTCACCCGGAAGTACGAAGCCGTTCTGACCCTCGACGGAAACGGGTTGGCCACCGGTATGCCGACCCTCTCGGCCGGCGAGTACGTGTTGACCGTCAAGGACGGCGTGTGGGATGTGGCCGGCAATTCGTTGGACGGCGATTTCGATGGTGTTGCCGGGACGGACGCCTCGAGCAACGGCCAGTCGGGCTACATCTTCCACTTCACCGTGGCCGCGGCCTCGCAGTTGGGGGCTGAGGTGCTCGTGACCAACGAGAACCCCCAGTACGAACAGCAACTCGGCGAGGCTTCCGGTACCGGGAACGGCCAGGAAGAATCGACCCGCTCGGTTGCGGTGGACAACGACGGTGACTTCGTGGTGGTCTGGACGAGCTACGGCCAGGACGACCCCAACGATCCGAACGGCGCGGGGGTCTACTATCGCGTCTACAATCGCGACGGCGTTGCCCTGACCACGGAGAAGCTGGCCACCACGACGGTCGTCGGCCACCAGCGCGACGCCTCCGTGGCGATCGACGCCGACGGCGACTTCGTCATCACCTGGGAATCGGAGAACGCCAACGGCACCTTCGACATCTATGCTCGCCGCTTCAACGCGAACGGTACGCCCATGGGCGACGAGTTCCTCGTCAACTCGAACACGGTCAACGACCAGATCAATCCGGCCGTGGCCATGGACTATGACGGCAACTTCGTCATCGTCTGGGCGACCCTGGGCCAGAATTTCAGCTACTTCAACGACATCCACGGCCAGCGTTACAACTCGGACGGCGAACGGGTCGGTTCCGAGTTCCTCGTCAACGTAGCCAACACGGCCGGGGTGAGGGGGAGCGAATCGAATCCTGCCGTGGCGTTGGCCGAGACGGGACAGTTCATCGTAGCGTGGGATCAGGCAACGGCGCAGCAGAATGGCGTGATCACCGACTCGATGGTCTATGTGTGGGCGTTCGATTTCGCCACGGCCACGGCAACTTGGGCCACTGCGGAATCCGTGGGAACCCTCGCTCCCAGTGATGAGACGCACCGGTCCGCGCGGAATCCGCAATTGGCGGTGAGCGAAAAGTCGGACGAGACCGAGTTCATCGTGACTTGGGAATGCCAGGAGCTGGACAATTCCAGTGGGACGACCGGCTTCAACTATGGGATTATGTATTCGCGATACCGGGTCCTCTCTTCTGGAATGCTCTGGTGGGATGAAATCTGGGAAGATGCCAATATGTGGTCGGCGGGTGGCCAGCAGGTGAATCCGTCGGTGGCGATGGATGCCGATGGCGATTTCGTGCTCGCCTGGAACGGCGCCGGCGGTGAACCCGACCCCTTGAACCCAAACAATGCGAACTTGGTTACCAACCAGGACAACGAAGGGGTCTTCGTCCGCTCGTTCCACGCTGGGTCGTCGACCGTCAACTCGGACCCGATCGGCGTCCAGACGCGGGTCAACAAGACCTCAGCCGGCGTGCAGCAGTTCCCCTCGGTCGGTATGACGCGCGATGGTGACTACGTGGTTGTCTGGAGCGGCCGCGGCGTGGGGGACGAGCAAGGCATCTACTACCGCCGTTACCAGGAGTCGACGGACACTGTCGGCCCATTGGTCACCGATTTCCTCTATGCGAACGATGCTCGGATCAAGGACGGCGCCCAGGTGACCGAGACCTTGAGCTCGATCAAGATCGTCTTCGATGAGGCGATGTGGACGAGCGGAACCGACAGCGTTACCAACGCTGCCAACTACCACCTCCTCAAGGACGGCGTGGAAGTCCTCGGCGGTATCTTTAGTGTCACGTATGGTTTGGACGCCGACCTCAACAAGTACGTCGCCGAGATCTACTTCGACGGCAACGGCAATGCGGGCGACGTCACGGCGCTGGGGGAAGGGCACTACGAGATCGTTGTCGCCAACAATCTCCGCGATGCGGCGGGGAACGTCTTGGAGTTCTCGTCCTATACCGTCAACGGTGGTGTCTACAGCCGGAGCTTCGACATCACCGTGCTCGGCGAGGAAGACGGTGAAACGCTGGTCAACACCAGCACCACCGGCAACCAGACCACGAGCGGCAGTACGCAGGTGGTGGCCTCCGACGACGACGGCAACTACGTGGCCGTTTACACCAGCACGGCCTCGGGCACTGCCGGCATTTGGGCACGGATTTACCGGACGACCTACAGCGAGGGGGCGGCCGACGATCGCGACAGCGAACTGGTCGACGTGCTCAAAACGCTCCAGGTGACCGACAATGCGACCGCGTGCAGCCCGGCCGTGGCGATGGACGGGGACGGTGACTTCGTCGTCACCTGGGCGCAGCAGGACGGCACGGACTGGAACGTCTGGGCGCGGCGGTTCAACACCATGGGCGTGGCGATGGGCGAGGCGTTCCTCGTGAACACCTACACCACCAGCGTTCAGAGCAACCCGACGGTAGCCATGGATTCCGATGGCGACTTCATCATCGCCTGGCAGAGCCTGGGGCAAGACGGCAGTGGCTATGGGATCTACGCCCAGCGTTACTCTCCGGCCGGCAACAAGTACGGCGGCTCGAACGAAGTCCAAGTGCTCGAGTTCAACGGCAGCCCGACCGGCGCTTTCACCCTGAGCTGGAACCATGATGCGGATTCGACCACCTCGGCCGTGGATTTCGGTACGTTCCTCTACAACGGCAACCTCTCCGATTTGGCCGCGACGATCGAAGCGAGGCTCAACGCCAAGTATGGCTATACGGATCCGGACGCCAGCAACTACGACCAGAGCCCATTTGAGGTGGAAGCGATCTCGTCCACTGAGATCGCCATCCGCTTCCGTAACGAGTTGGGCAGCAAGGATCAGCCGCAGATGACGGTCGGGATTCCCGCCGGCTCGGCGGCGAACATTGGCATTCGCACGGGCTCGGACGGCTCGACGGGCGAGTTCCGCGTCAACGACACGACCGCGCAGAACCAGATCGACGCCTGTGCGGCCATGAGTGCCGATGGCCATATCGTGATCAGTTGGACGAGCTACGGCCAGGACGGCGACGGCGCCACGGAAAGCAACATCTACGCCAAGACGCTGGCTCCCAACAGCGCGCTTCGCGGTAGCACGGCCCAGACGACTTACGGCACGACGGGCACAGCCCTCGAAGGGGCCGTCTACCAAGAGTACGTTGTTTCCTCGGATTCGCCGGATAATCATATCGTCGAGGCTGGCACGGGATACGACGGTGTTTGCTCCGTGCAGTGGCACGGCTTGACTAACGGCACCGGCTCCCTGCTGACGACTGGCCGGCACGTGATCACGGCCGCCCATGTTGTGACCGACTACTGGGGCAATGCGGAGGATGCCTCGGTGATCAGCGTGCGGTTCGATACGCCCGATGGCCCTGTGGTCATCCAGGCGACGGCGATCTACGTCCAGCCGGATTACAACGGCGATCCGTTTGAAGGCGGCGATGTGGCGATTATCGAGTTGGCCGAGGCCGCCCCGGCCAGCATCACTCGGTATGACATTTATCGGGAATCGGACGAAGTCGGCCAGACCTTCACCCGCTACGGGTATGGCTATAATGGCACCGGCGATCAGGGCTACTACGCCTTCGATGATTTGAAACGGACGGGGCAGAACACCTATGATTCGCTGGCAGGTATTCTCGGTTGTAGTGATGTCCTGGTGGCCTATGATTTTGACGGGCCGGATGCCTCGACCGATGCGTTCGGCATTCTCTTCGGGATTAACAACACCGGCCTGGGCGTGAACGAGGTGACTGCGGCGCCTGGTGACTCGGGTGGCCCGAGCTTCATCAACGGCCTGATCGCCGCCGTGTGCACCGGCGGGGTTGCAATTCCCGGCACCCAGGACTATCTGCCCGGCATTCAGGCAAGCTGGGGTGAGTTCGGCGTCGACACCCGCGTCTCGGTCTATGCCGAGTGGATCGATGCGGTCACCGCCGGCAGCGCCGAGTTCCTCGTCAACCAAACGACCGCCGGCAACCAGATGTGGTCCTCGGTGGCGATGGACGCAGACGGCGATTTCTTGATCCCCTGGTCGCCCTCCACTCAGGACGGCGTGGGCAACGGCTACGGCTCGACCGTTAACGGCAAGAACGGGATCTTCGCCCGCCGTTACGGCGGCTCGGGCGGCGGAGCCCTCGACGGGGAATTCCAGGTCAATTCCTATGCCGCCGACGATCAGCAGTACTCGAAGGTGGCGATGGACGCCGACGGTGATTTCATCATCGTCTGGGAGAGCTACGGGCAGGAGAGCGGGAGCACCGACTACGGGATCTACGCTCAACGCTATGCCCGCTCCGAACTGCTTGGCACGGTCGCTTGGCTGGGCGTTCACGGCGAACTCGGCGGCGAGTTCCGTATCAACACCACGACCCAGGGCGATCAACGCTACGCGGGCGTGGCCATGGACGACACGGGCGATTATGTCGTCGTCTGGAGCGGAAACGGCGTGGGCGATGACCAGGGCGTCTTCCTCCAGCGCTACGCGAAGCCGGCCGACGATGCCGGGCCCACGGTGACCAACGTCTACGAGTTCATCAAGGGCGACACCACGATGCTGCACCGGATGGTCGACGAGATGGTTCTCGACGGCAGCATCACCACGCTATTGGTCAACTTCGGCGAAGAACTCTGCACCGAAGGGGGGGCGAACGGCGCCCACAGCGTGCTCAACCCCAATAACTGGGTGTTGACTCTCGACGGCGCGAAGATGCACCAGGCGGTCACAGTGGCCGACTACCAGTTCAACGCGGCCACCGGGAAGTACGAGCTCAAGCTCTTGTTGGACAGCGATCCCTCGACCGTCGGCCAGCAGGCGCTCAAGCAAGGAACTTACGTGCTGACCGCTTTGGCCAGCATCGAGGATGTTTTCGGCAATGCATTGGATGGAGACCTCGACGGCACGGCCGGTGGCAACTTCACCCTGAGCTTCTCGGTTTATACGGGCTTGTCGAGCAATGGCGGTCCCGGCGGCACTGGTACCCCTGGCGCCGAGGACAAGGACACGCCGATCAATCTCGTGCTGAGTGGCAAACAGGAAGATGTTGCGGTGGCCAGCGACGCCGACGGCAACTACGTCGCCGTCTGGGTCCGCTACAGCGGCGAGAATGCCGACATCGTCGCCCAGCGTTTCGACCGGACTGGCCGGAAGCTCGGCACGGAGTTCGTGGTCAACACCTATACCGCTGCCAACCAGCTTGAGCCCGATGTGGCTATGGATGACTTCGGCAACTTCGTGGTCGTCTGGTCCGGCGTGGGCACGGACGATGCCTCGGGGGTCTACGCCCGCCGATTCAACTCGTACGGCGTCGCCCTCGACGATGAGGAGTTCTGCGTCAATGTCTATACCAATTCCACTCAGCAGACTCCCGCGGTGGCCATGGATGCCGATGGCGACTTCGTCGTCACCTGGAGCGGCGCCGGCAACGGCGATACGCTGGGCGTCTACGCCCGCCGCTACAGCTTCCTTGGCGTGGCCAAAGACACTCGCGAGTTCCTGGTGAATACCTACACCACGAACAGCCAGCGGGACGCCGACGTGGCCATGGATGACAACGGCAATTTCACGATCGTTTGGCAAAGCGAAGGACAGGACGGTAGCGCGTGGGGCATTTACGGACAACGCTTTAGTGCGGCCGGCGTGAAGCTGGGAGCGGAGTTCCAGATCAACCAGTACACCGCGGATAAGCAGCTTGATCCGCAGATCGCCATGGACGCCAACGGCGATTTCGTGGTGACCTGGTCGAGCTTCAACCAGGATGGCTCCGGCTATGGCGTCTATGCCCGCCGCTACACGAGCGCCGGGACTGCTGCGGGTAACGCGTTCCTGGTCAATCAGACCAGCAATGGCTACCAGTATCAGCAGGACGTGTCCATGGACGACGCCGGCAACTTCGTGGTCACTTGGACCACTTACAATCAGGAAGGCAATATCAACGGTGTTACCAATAACACGGCCGGCGTGTTCGCCCGCCGGTTCGACGCCAATGGGAATGCGTTGGACAACGAGTGGCGCGTGAATGCCAGTACCGCCGGCGACCAGGTCAACTCTGCCGTTGCCATGGATGAAGACGGGGATTTCACCGTCCTCTGGGTCGGGCCGGATAACGATGGCACCGGAATTTTCCAACGCGTCGTAGCGGTTAACCCCGACACCTATTCGTGGAAGTTCACCCCGAGCGGGTATGGCTACGATCTGACCGGCACGACAATCCCCTACGTCCCGTCGACCGTATCGACGAGTCTGACGCTCACTGGCACGAGCGCCAAGGACACCTTCGTGTTCATCGCCGGGGCGACCCGCGACTCCTGGATCGTCAAGGTCAACGGCGTGGCCCAGACCATCGTCTCTTCCGTGACTGCGATCTACTTTGACGGCCTCGGCGGCGAGGACACCGTTCAGATCACGGGCACGGCGGCCGACGAGTTGGTGGAACTCTGGCCGGATCGGCTCGTCTTCAGGGGCGCGGACTACACCGTCAGCGCCACGAACGTCGAGATCGTCTCGATCGATGGTAAGGGCGGCACGGACACGGCCCACCTCCACGACTCGGCCGGCAACGACACGTTCACGGCCCGGCCGA
>CAZLDQ010000222.1:0-8466 GCA_964558295.1 uncultured Planctomycetaceae bacterium
GTGGTCCAGGTCGACGATTCGCCGTTCCGGGGCGTCTTCTGGCGAGGCACACGGTACAGTCCTGCCTGGGTCATGGAGAACGACCTGTGGATGGCGGACCAGAGCATCGAGAACTTCAATGGGCGGGACGGCTGCATCGAGCATATGCTGGACTACTATTGCCGATTCTCGCACGTGCGGATCATCGAGAACACGCCCGCTCGCGTAGTGGTGCACTGGCGCTACTGTCCCACCTCGGCCACCGGCAATCACTCCCAGGTCAACCCCGGCTCAGGGTGGGAAGACTGGGTGGATGAGTATTACACGTTCTATCCTGACCAAGTGGGCGTGCGCAAAGTCGTTCTTCACACGGACGGAGAGGCCCTATGGCCCGAGGAGGTCATCGGACTTTGCCAGCCGGGCCAGAGGCCTGAAGACGTCGTGGACCTGTCGGCCCTGACGCTGGTGAATCTCCGCGGCCAAGCCCACACCTACACCTGGGCGGAACGTTCGCCCGTCATCCGCAAGAAGGGCCGCTGGGAACGCGGCGGCTACATCGATTTCGGCGATGCCCCGGGCGAGAGTCCCAACATCATGATGGTCAACTTCAAGTCCACGTACAAGCCGTTCCAGATCTTCGAGCTGGACTGCAACTTCAGCGTCTTTGCCCACGAGCATCGCAAGGAAGTGTCGCACTTTCCCTGGTGGAACCACTGGCCTGCGGCGTTGATTCCGTCCGATGGCCGCTATTGCCAGGCGGCCGATCGTCCTTCGCATTTCTCGCTGGCCTGGGCCACTCCAAATCCCCATCGGGGGGAGAACAATACGTATTACTGGACCTGGATCTATGGTGCGACGCGGGATGATCCACGAACTCTGGCCCCTCTGGCCAAGTCCTGGGTGCAGCCTCCCGAGCTGAGTCTTGTCTCCGGCGGCGCAAGCAGTCGGTACGACTCGACCCAACGATGCTATGTCGTCTCTCGTGTGAAAGGCGCAGAGCAGGGCAAGCTGGAGGCTACACTGAAAGCGGATTCCGAGCATCCGGTAGTCAATCCCTCGCTGGTCATCCAGGATTGGGGGGATCGTCCGGCACATCTGATCGTGAACAACGAAAGGATGATTCCGGGCAGCGATTTTCGCACAGGCTACGTTCGCAGAGTCAACGACTACGACCTTGTGCTCTGGCTCAGGATGAAATCCGATCGACCGATCACAATCACCCTCAGCACGGCTCCATAGCCGATGACGTAGGATCGACGAGCCGTCCGAGGAGAGTACACGTGACTGACAAGAGATCTGTTCCCTCGCATGCTTCGAAGGAAACCGTTATGAGAATGAGTATCTTGTTCACGATGATGATCCTCGTAGCACTGTCCTGGACGTGTCAAGCCCAGGAGAAGTCGGCCAACCAGGAGCCTCCCAAGCCCGGCGTCGTCACGCTGCATTTCCAGGGTTTGCACGGTTATATT
Source organism: uncultured Planctomycetaceae bacterium (assembly GCA_964558295.1). Classification (GTDB taxonomy): domain Bacteria; phylum Planctomycetota; class Planctomycetia; order Pirellulales; family Thermoguttaceae; genus JBDKTH01. The sequence goes on from CAZLDQ010000222.1 coordinate 1,449, forward strand.
GGCTTTGGCCACGAGAAGCTCCCGGCCGAGGGCGGCTACAACGCGGGCATGGGCTTCTACGCCGCCGTCTGGTCGCTGGTGGATCAACCGCTGGCCAACTTTCAAATCGGTCTGCCCAGCTCGTGGATTCAGCCGGACAACTCCGACAACAAGGACAAGCCGCTCGCACCGGAAGGCACACTGGCCCGCACGTGGAAGGAACGGGGTCCCACGTGGGAGAGCGTGTTCCAAACCGTGGAAGGCGGGCTGGGTTACTGGGCCCGCACCCATTTCCGCTACGGCCCGCCCAAGTTCAGCATGAATGCCACGCCGCAATGCTACGATTACGAGATCGGCTCTCCCGGCTGGTCGTTTTTCTACGACAACGAGGCGCTGCCGGATAACCGTTTAGGCATCGCCCAGCTCAGCAACAGGCTCCTGATCCCGCCCGATGCGCTCCCGTTCCAGGGAAATCCCAATGGCGAATTCTTGGGTTACACCTGGATGGCGCTGCCGTTCACCGATCCGACGACGGGCGATCCGCCCACGGGAGACCAGAGCTGGACCTGCTTTCTGAGTGCGGCCAACTTCAAAGGTCCTATCGCCTATTACATCCCGGAAACTTGGAGCAAGATCGGCAAACTGTTCAACTATCCCTTCATTTATGGACGCGGGCTCGACGCACGTCCCGGCATCATGGGCGGCGGCGCGATGGAAATCAACACCGTCCCTCGCTTCGACGCCAGGGACGCGCAAGGCAGGACATACTCGAAGTTGCCGAAGCTGCAATTCCCCGTGGACGAACAGGGACGCGCTTTCCTGGTGCAGGATGTGACCTATTACTCCAAGGCGGCACTGTATGACGGTTTCAAGGCCTGGCGGGACGGGGGGCCTGCTTGCTCCGGGCGATTCGATGAGAAAGGCGCCTGGAAACCCAGGCTGAAATCCCAGCCGACACGCTACGACCAGGCCGGCAAGATAATCACCGGGGTCGAACGCGTTTTTGAGAACAAGATCTTCGAAGGGAATATCTGGGGTCTGCAGTGGTTGCCCAATGCTCCCAGCCCCAAGGGTCTCTTTCCACAATACTGCGTGCATGTCGGGGAGTAGAGCGTCGTCTTAGCTCCGGACGAGGTGCCGACGGAAACCGGGCTCTTGGGTCAGGAGTTCAAGTTGGCCGGTCCGGGTGTCCCCTATACGTCGCCGACTACCGGCGCGTGGAGTCGGCCGGGTCCCCAAAGCGGTCCCTTCACTTCCAAGCTTACGGATGGTTCCCTGGTGACTTACTCGTGGTATCGGTTTGTGGACCAACCTTCCTTCCAGCAGTACGATTATAGTCCCGAGAAGAAGGCCAAGCTGCAGGCCCTCGTGGAAAAGATCCACGCCGAGTGGCCGGTGGATCGCGACTATATGCTGCCGCCCGGCCGCGGAAGACTGGTGAGCCTCGATCCCGGCTTGTTCGTGACTCCGCCCAAGGGTATGGAGGTGGGCTATGTGCCCATCGTGACTCGCCAGGAGAAAGCGCCCTGAGGGAATTGCAGACGGAAAGTCCTGGGATCCGTTGTGATACGGGAGGACGTGTCTTGGAGTCTGCTCCCCCCTAGTATCGCTGCATTGGCAAGGGCTTCGCCGAAGAACCTCGGCGACTACTGGCATTCTCGGGTCGAGGATTTCGAGGCCGGTAACCCCTGGTCGAAATACCGCGCGGACATTGATATACTTAGCCTGCGCCTGTTGCAGAAGGCCGTCGTGGACCTGACGCCCCTGTTGCACTTCTGGGTACGTTGCCCCCGGGTCTTTGCCCGCCAACCTCCAGGGAGTCCGGAACGACAGAAACGAACCCACCGGGGCGAGAATCTGCCGCGGGCTTTGCGCCCGCGCGGTGAAACGACAAACAGGAGTCTGCATAAATGAACGTAGTTATGATCGTCCCCACGGGGATCGGATGTGAGATCGGCGGCCATTGCGGCGACGGGAATGCGGCCGCACGTTTGCTGGGCGCCTGCTGTGAGACCTTGGTGCTGCATCCCAACGTGGTGAACGCCTCGGACATCAACGAGATGCCCCCGAACGCGCTGTATGTCGAGGGCAATCATTTGGACCGATTCCTGCAAGGCAAGCTCTTCCTGCAGAAGGTCAAGTCGAACAAGGTGCTGGTGGTCGTCAACAAGGCGGACTACCAGTCCATCAACGCTGTCTCGGCCGCCCGCGCCACGCTTGGTCTCGATGCGGAGATCCTGGAACTGAAGGTGCCGCTCCAATTGATTGCCCGCATGGAAAACGGGATCGCTACGGGGGACGTCGTCCACTGGAAGGAGTTGGTGGCGCAGGTCAAGGATCTTGAGTATGACGCATTGGGCATCGCCACCCCCATCACCATCGACAGTGAGACACTGGCCACCTATTGGCGCGTCGGGGGCGTCAATCCGGTGGGTGGAGTTGAGGCTCTTGCCACAAGGTTGATTGGCGAGGCGTTGGACAAACCGTGCGCCCATGGGCCGGTGGACTATGCGCTGAACGGGTTCAAGGAAGTGGTGGACCCGAGAATCGCTGTGGAAATCATCACCGAGAACTTCATTCACTGCCTGCTGAAAGGACTGCACAAAGCCCCGCGGCTCAGTCGCGAGAGTGGCATGAGCTGCCGGGACATTGACTGCATGGTCTCTCCGTACGGCTGTTTCGGCACACCGCACCAGGCCTGTCTCGATGGGAACATCCCGGTGATCGTAGTGCGCGAGAACAAGAGCTGTCTCAACCATCCCGAACACCCGAAATTCATCTACGTCGAGAACTACATCGAGGCGGCCGGTATGATCATGGCCATGAAGGCGGGCGTTCATCCGTCGTCGGTGCGCAGGCCGCTGGCCTACACTGCGGTGAGAAGAACGGTATAGTGCGACCGGACAAATCCGACATCGTTTGGTAACTGCAGAATCGCAACCCCATGATGACGCGATTGATTTGGATTGTGCTGGCCGTATTGCTGATGTCCGCAGTGCAAGCCGCGGAACATTTCTGGGATGAGATACCACGATCCCCCAGCACCACGGTGCCGTCGGAAGTTCTGGATGGCTACTGGAACGGTCAGTTTCAAAGAGTCAATCGCGAAGTGGCCGGCGCACAAAACGCCCGGCTGGTGTTTTTCGGGGATTCGATTACCTGGTATTGGTCCCTTGGGGATGCCACAGGGCGGGAGGTATGGGAGGATCAATTCGCTCCCTACAACCCCATTAACATGGGAAACTCCGGAGACATCACCCCGGTCATGCTTTACCGCATCACCCGCGGCAATCTCGATTTCCCCGATGGACAACATCCCAGAGTCGCCGTGTTGTTGTGCGGCATCAACAATTTCGGCGTGACGCAAAGCGCCGGCGGCAGGGAGAAATGGGACTTGGGTATGGACTGTCCGCCTGAGGACGTCGCCCATGCCCAAAGGGCAATCGCCCAGGTTTTCCGTCGCCGCCTGCCCCACACCCGCCTCATTATGATGGCGTTGCTGCCGGTGGCCGACCCTGCCAAGTGGGAGAGGTGCCGGCGCGTCAACGCGATCAACGCCGGTCTCGCATGTGATCCCAACGAGGTGGCCTTTGTCGATCTGCAAGACCGTTTCCTTCTGCCCGATGGCACCATCAACCGCGCATTGTATGCCGATGGCATCCACCTGAGCACGCTGGGGTACCGGGAATGGGCGAAAGGCATCGCCCCTCTCATCGAGGAATTCATGAAGGCTCCACCGCTGGCGCCGGTCAAAATCATGCTGATCGGCGGCTCTGTCACCGAAGGTCTCGATTCGAGCACTTCCTACAGGCGATATCTGGATGGCATGTTGCGGAGGAGCGGACATTTGATCGATTTTGTGGGAAGTCGCAACAGACACAACAACGACCGGACGAAACCGGATAGCTATCAATTCGACCCGGATCACGAGGGGCATTGGGACAGAGACTCGGCCTGGATCGCGGAGAACATGCCTCGTTTCTTGAACCGCAACGTGCCTGACGTGGCCGTGATTTGTCTCGGCGCCGAGGACATCGCTGCAAACCATGCAGCCGCCGACCCTTTGACCGACGGAATTGTCCGAAACATCAAGCGGGTGATCGAAGCCCTGCGTTCAAGAAACCGAGACGTCAGAATCGTAGTCGCGAAGGTCCTTCCCACGAGGGGGAAGGAAGAAGCCACCGATCTGCTCAACAAGAAGATCCTTTTGTTGGCCCGTTCGCCTGTACCCGCCCTGCAACCAGTGGTTGTCGCTGAAATCGATCGGGGCTTTGACAGCAACCAGGATATGGACAGCGGCGACGGATTGCCCAACGCGGAGGGAGCCAGGAAGATCGCCGTGACACTGGCGGAAGCGATTGATCCCTTGCTCGGACCTGCCCGCTGAGAAAGTCGGTCTGCGGCCGATCGGCGGCATCGACTGCCGCTCGTGTGTGCCTGGATAAAGGGCGAGATGGAGACTGGTCGGGATTAGGATGGAATTATGACAAATCTCACGATGAAAACCGCAGTGAATCTCATGGCGTTGGCGCTTCTCGCGTTGTCGAACCACAGCCCCTGTCAGGCCGCAGAAACCGTCACCACCGGGCCGACTGCAAGCGCCTCCGCCGTGGCCGTACTTCAGGACGGCGACGCAAGTGTGACGTTGTCCAACGGAATGGTGACTCTTCGCATAGATACGCAGAAACGCGCCATCACATTAACTGAAAGCCAGACCGGCGAGTTACTGCTTGCCGACGGATGGATGGCGGCGGATGGCTGGGGTGGGGAATTGGGAAAGACGGCCAAGAAGGACGACCTCAAGAATTGGACGATCTCGCTCACGGTAGAGCCGGTTGACGATGCTTTCGGCAGAGGCCAGCGCGCGGTGCTGGCTATGACCGACCCGAAACGGGCGGCATTGCCGATGTACCTCTTCAGTTACTCCCTCTACGAAAACACCGGTGCGGTGTTTATGGGATTCGGCCTGCGTAACCACACGGACCGCGATGTGCGTTTGATGATCGCTGCGCCGATGATCGGGGCGAAGCTGATGCCTGGCGCCACGTGTGAGAACTTTCTGACGCTGAACGGTGCGGCGGGAGCAGAGGCGACTCATATAAAGCGCGGGCCGGAACGGACCTCGCCGAACAGCCTGATGCTGACCTTCACCGTGCAGGGCCGGTGGCGTTCGGTTGTCTGGGGCGGGCTGTGCTACAAGGAATTCGCCAAGTACGCGTCGATCAACAACAGCGGCCTTGGGTTCAACGCGCAGGATCCGGTGGGGCGGTTGGTGGATGCCGGGAAGACGTATTGGGCGGACGACACGTTCTACCTGGACGTCACGACGACAGACCCTTTCGTGGCTTTGGAAAAGTACGGGCGGGCGATGCGGCTGGCGAATCATGCCAAACCGAATGTGTATGACTTCCCGGTGTTGTGCGGCTGGGGCGTCGGTGCACTCAGCGGACTGCCGGGTGTGAACGATTCCAAGAAACTGGTGGGGGAACTGGAGGCCGCACAGAAGGCGGGGGTGACCAAGTACACCAAGGTGGCTGTCCGGCTGGAGCCGGATTCGTATTGTTATAAAGATGGCAACACGGAACAAGGCTGGTGGGACGACGCCCACTGGTCCCAGTTCGGGCATCTTGTGCCGCCCTACGAAACCTTCGCCAAGTGGTGCAAAGCAATCAATGAACGCGACGGCATTCCGTACACCTATTTTCAGGTCGGGATGCCATCGGACGATTATGCGAGGGCATTCCCCGGCCACATGCTCTTCAACGACATCAGCCGCCTGCAAGTCAAGCATTCCCATCATCAGCCGCTGGTGAGTTATGATTACACCGACCCGGAATTCCAGAAGCACATGCGGGATGTCTGGAGCCGGCTGCGCAAGGATGGAGTACGCGGGATCAAGTTCGACTACCCGGAAACCGGCTGGCGGCCGGAGGGCGGGTTTGAGGACCGCCATGCCACCACGGCCTCCGCCTATCGCGAATCGTTCCGGCTGTGCCGCGAAGGGCTGGGGCCTGATGCGCTGATAGATGAGCGGAATCTTGGCGAGTCCGGGCGGCCGTGCTTAGATCTGACCGCGGGTTTGGTGGACACGCAGCGCAATTGGTATGATTCCAACAAGTTCGTTCCGAGCATGGTCACGATAGGTGGGTTGCGCTGGTACAAGAATCGTACCGTATTCAATTACTACCCCGACAGCAAAACCGTGCATGACTGCTCGAAGGAGATCCGCCGGTCCATGCTGACGATGGTGTACTTGACCAGCGGGCGCATTGATTTGGCTACGTCGTTCACGCTGTTCACACCGGAGATCGTCCACGATTTCACGCGTATCTATCCCGCTTACCGCGAGCCGTTCACGGCCCGGCCGCTGGACGCCTTCACCGGCGTGGTGGATCCCCAAGTGTATGACCTGGAGTTGACGCCGCAGTGGCATCAAGTGGCGCTGTTCAATACAGGGAGCAAGAGCGACAAGGTGGTGGTGCCGTTGAGCGGCGACCGGGTGACAACAGGCGCGATCGGGTTGGACGCGGCCGCGGTCTATTACGTTTACGATTTCTGGGACGATTCGCTGGTGGGGAAGTTCCCCGGAACGGCAACGGTGGAGAAGACGCTGGAGCCTTCCGCCTGCGCGATGCTCTCGGTCCGCGAAGCACTGCCGCATCCGCAAGTTCTGTCCACCAACCGTCACGTCTTGCAGGGCTGGGTGGATCTTGCCAACGTGAAGTGGGATGCTGCGAACAGACAACTCACCGGCACCGCCAAAGTGATTGGGGGAGAGACCTATCGCATCACGCTAGCGCTGAACGGTTACACGACAGAGACGGCCGAAGCCGACGGGGTTGCGATCCAGGTCACGCCTCGTACGGGGGACGAGCCGCTGGCGGAAGTATCCTTGAGGACGGAGCAAAACCACGATGTGTCATGGAAGGTGGTCTTCCGGAGGACACAACGATGACATCGTCCCGCCTGGCGCAATAGCCACGCCACACGCCCTTCTGACCTTCCTCCTCGCCCTGTGGCTCGAACCGCCAATCGGTGG
>CAZLDQ010000222.1:8476-9281 GCA_964558295.1 uncultured Planctomycetaceae bacterium
ATAGCCGGCGGACTGGCTTCCTATGGACACAGGGAACTCGCCGCCGACATCTGTGACAATACCATTGCCAACGCCATCCAGAACGGGATCAGCGAACATTACGATTCTGTCACCGGCAAGGCCTTTGGGTACTGCATGAGCAGTACGCTGGTCACGAGGATGCTCGCCGGATTAGCGAAGAAGCACAAATTGAGACTGCGCGGCAAGGAAACCCGCCCCGAACTGATAAGGTAAGCCACTATGAACAGCACGCACAAACCGGACGAGACAGTAGTGTATTCGATGAAATTCCACGCCGTTCTGTTCATACTGGTCTTCGCACTGGCGAACGGGCTGGCGGCTTCCGAGCAGGTCGCGCCGCAGCTCCTCGGGAATCGCTTCCTGACCTTCAATACCGTCGTCCGCGTGCGGCAGATCGAAGTCACCCGCGCCACCGCCCACGGCCCGGACGAATCGAGCGTCCACCTCGCGCCCGAGGCGTACCGCCAGTTGCGGGAGCTGGTCGTGACCTATCCCAAGAAGTTCGGCGACGAGATCACCGTGAACCCCGGCGCCTACTTCGCCAACATGTACAACACCCGCGAGCAGGTGAACCGCGACCTCCACGAGGGCCTCCAGCGGGTTTCCGAAATCGTCGGCGACGGCTACCGCCCCAAGAGCGTGGTCGCCGGATTCATCTCTGCCGCAAACCTTCGCTACCTTGCCGAAGAGGAAGGCAACCACGTCAGCCAGCGCAACAACTGGAGCCAAAACGCCGTCGATAACGGCGACGGCGAAGGATCGATCTGTTACCCCTACTATCCGT
>CAZLDQ010000223.1:0-9184 GCA_964558295.1 uncultured Planctomycetaceae bacterium
CTCCCCGTCGCTCAGTCTGTACTTGGAGTCATCTTCACAACTCCGGCTGGGGATGGTAAAGTTAACGATTCTCATTCCAATCCAACTTGTTTGCTGAAATGATGTGCCATGGCCAAACCCCATCGTGAGTCGAAGAAAGCCAATCACGGAAAGCGTCCCGCCAACAGTAAGGCTCGCAAAGCGAAGCGGCGGGCGGTCAAGACCTGAGTGGCGGAGCCGGTTGCCTGCCGCCTTGTGCCGGTCGACCTTTGTGGTCCTCGATCTGCTGTGAAGGAGTGAAGCGTGCCCAAGAAACTGATCCTCGACCCCTCTGAATATGACCTCAACAACGTCATTGCCGATATCGAGGAGATCCGGCGCTATAACCGTCAGCGGTTCGAAATGGAGCAATTGACGGCGGTCTGTTACGAAGATCTAGAACGTTGCATCTGTGTGGGTTACAAAGACTTGCAGCCGGATGAGTTCTGGACTCGCGGTCATTTTCCCGGCGTGCCGTTGATGCCCGGTGTGATTATGTGTGAGGCGGCCGCCCAATTGGCGAGCTATTTCACCCAGAAGCGCAAGCTGATGGACACGCCCGTCGTCGGCTTTGGTGGATTGAAGGATGTTCGCTTTCGCGGCGTCGTCAAGCCGGGGGAGCGGTTTGTCGTCCTTGCCAAATTACTCAAAGTGCGTAGCATGATGCTGACGTCCGAGTTTCAGTGCTTGGTGCGAGACAATCTGGTCTGTGAAGGCGTTCTGATGGGGATTCCGCTTCCCGCTGAAGTGCTGGAAGCTCCTCAGACTTAGAGGGGCTTGAAGGGTCGATACCGCTCGCATCGGAGCGAGACTGTTGAGGGGTGTTGTCCTCCAAGACGCTTGGGACATGTCCTGGCTGGTCTGCCTCGGCCCCGGCATTGGCGAAGTGTTTGGAGCCGGGCCATGTTGCTCCCGTTTCACGACGACAACCCAACGCGGCGAACGCCTTGGGCCACTTGCACGATCATTGCGATCAATGTGTTGGCCTTTGTCTGGACCCTACAGCTTTCGTCCCGCCAGCAACAGCAACTCTACTTCCAAAAGGGCTTTGTCCCTGCGCGGCTTACGCAGCTTGGCGATCCCAAGCCGATCCCCTTCGCCGGCCAACCCGGCCTAGCCCTTGCTCCCATGCCTGCCCGGCAGGTTTTGTTGTCGTTGGTCACCTGCATGTTCCTTCACGGTGGTTGGATGCACCTGCTGGGCAACATGTGGTTCCTCTGGATCTTCGGCAATAACGTGGAAGACCGCTTGGGCGCGATCGCTTATTTGGCTTTCTATCTGGTCGGTGGGATTTTGGCCAGCCTCTGTCACTGGCTGATCGTGCGCACAAGCCCTGCGGCGACGATGCCCGTCGTCGGCGCCAGTGGCGCCGTGGCGGCGATCCTCGGGGCCTACGCCATCACCTGGCCCTGGGCCCGCGTTCACACCCTGGTTTTCCTGCTGGTCTTCATCACGGTGATCGATCTGCCGGCCTTGCTGGTTCTGGGTGTCTGGTTCGCCGGGCAGTTGCTCTCGGTCGCCGCCGCTGATCCGAACATCACCGTCCATGTTGCTTTTTGGGCGCACATTGGCGGCTTCTTGACCGGCATGCTCCTCATGCCCCTTCTAAGCGAGCTGATCGGCTCCGATCACGACGACCAGGACTACGCCAGCGTTGAAGTCGTCGATGAACGATGGGAATTGTGAAGGCCGCGAATCCTGGATTCTGTATTCGAGATGGGGTATTCTAGAATCTCGTTCTTCGTTCGGCCTTCCGTCTTCTGCTTTCCGACCTCACTATGGCCCGTCCTCGCGTCCGCAAATTTGACCCTTCGCTCGATCTCTCCCGCTACCTATTTGCCCCCGATCAGTTGCCGCGTCCCTGGAATGCCGAGGCCCTGTTCGGCCGGCAGGCTCCCTTGGAGATCGAGGTTGGATCAGGAAAGGGGCTCTTCCTGCGCAACGTGGCTGCCGAGCATCCGGAGATCGACTATCTGGGAATCGAAATCTGCCGTCCCTATGCAGCGATGACTGCCGCTCACCTGCTTAATGAGGGGCGGACGAACGCCAAAATGGTGGCGGGCGATGCGACGATTCTATTTCACGACCTCTTGCCCGACAACGTCCTGGCTGCCGTGCATGTCTATTTTCCCGACCCTTGGTGGAAACGGCGGCATCGGAAGCGACGGGTGATGCGGGAGTCGTTTGTTCGCGACATTGAGCGGGTGCTTCAGCCTGGCGGAAAGCTTCACTTCTGGACAGATGTCGAGGAGTATTTTCGGGGCACCCTTGCCCTGCTGGCCGCCCAGACCACGCTCGAGGGCCCCTTGCCGGTGCCTGAGCCCCCGCCCGAGTCGGCCGAATATCGCACCCACTTCGAGCGCCGCACGCGCCTCGAAGGGCAACCGGTCTACCGGTCGGAATATCGCAAGAAGGTGTAAACGCGACGGCAGTTTTTGCCCCTCGCGTTCGGCAGATCTCGCCACAGTCGGCCCATGACGCCGCACAAGCCGGTGCGGCGAGGACGAATCGCCTCTCGCCTTAACCTCCACTGCAGCAACGAGTTAAACTGCCGTTTCTCCGCGATGCTTGCGTGCTTCGTTGGTTTCGGCGCAGGGTTTGCTAAGGGGCAAGGGGAAGTCATCCTCCGGTCGCCCCCGGAAGATCGCGACAGCCCTTTTCTCCCCAAGGATTTCATCCGATGCAAGTCAGTTCTCTTCTCTCACGGTATTTTGACCAGTCGTCGGTGAGCAAGCGTTCCGAGTCCAACGAACCGAGTCGCGACCAGCAATTGGAGAACAAGCCACTCGATCTGCTCAGCACGAAAAGCTGCACAACTTCCGCCCAAGAAATCCTCTCCCAGTACGATGTCAGCGATATTACGCCGCGTGAATTCAGTGAAATGCTGCAATCGTTGCATGCCAGCGGCGTGATCACGGATCAACAGTATCAAGACCTGTCGACACTACGTGCTGAACTGGACGCCCAAGGGATTGAGCCGGACGAGAAAATCGATCTGGTGCAGTTCTGTGAACGGCGGCTGGAGGATGCGCGCGACTCGAATGCCGAGTCGTCCTTAGTTTCCACGATGGAACGCCGATTGGAGTCGTTGCGCAAGTTCGCCCTGATCCAGTCGACGCCGGAGTTGGCCAGCTTGAATTCCTACGCCTGATAGGAGTGTTTCGGGAGGAGCAGGTGTGGCGAAATCCGCGATTCCTGACTCTTCGCCCCCTAACCCGCTCACAAGGCCTTACGACGACGCGAGGGTTGTCTCGTAAGTTCGCCCCTGGACGCCCTTGTGATGATTGTCCAGGGCGATTTGCGCAAGTTGCTGCCCGCAGGGCGTCGGGTAGCGTCCCGTAATACAGGCTTGGCAGAGCTGATTTGCGCCCAGGCCAATCGCCCGGGCGACCGAATCCACTGGGAGGTAGCGGAGCGAATCGGCCCCCAGTTGTTGGGCCATTCGGGCTTCAACTTCCGGCGTCAGCGGACCGCCGCGGAGAAAATCAGGGGCAAACAGTTCCCCGATAGTTGACATGTCAATCCCGTAGAAGCAGGGGGAAATAATCGGCGGGCAGGCGACGCGCACATGGATTTCCTTCGGCAAGCCGACGCTCCGAATCCGCTCCACCAAGACCTTCATCGTCGTCGAGCGAACAATCGAATCCTCGACCAGCAGGACCCGGCGTCCTTCGAGCACTTCCCGGAGCGGCGTGTACTTGGCACGCGCCTTTTGCACACGGCTGCTCCCTCCCTCGATGAACGTTCGGCCCGTGTAACGATTCCGGATCAAGCCTTCCAAGCAGGGCACACCCAGCCGGTACGCCATGGCGTCGGCCGCGGCCTTGCTCGTGTCGGGCACCGGCACCACCACCGTGTCCTCGTCGACCGGCACGGTCTCCAGGCGGGCCAGTTCCTCGCCCAACGCCTTGCGGGCCATGTAGACGCTTCGCCCGTCAAGCGTGCTCGCCACATTGGAAAAGTAAACCCACTCGAAGAAGCAGTGCGACTGGCTGGTGCTCGGGGCGAAACGCTGAATCTCCAGCTTCCCCTCGGTAATCGTCACCGCTTGTCCCGGCGGCAGCGATTTGATGCTGTCGGGCGAGAAGCCCAGATTCAACAAGGCCACACTCTCGCTGGCTGCGGCAAACAACGGCCCCTCGAGCGCATAACTCAAGGGCTTAATCCCCAGGGGATCGCGAGCCACCACCATGTCGCCCAGCGCATCAAGGAACACCAGGCAGTAAGCGCCGTCAAACAGAGTAGCCAGATCCCGAAACACCTCGATCGGCTCGCGACGCGGTTCGACCGACAGCGCCTTGCTGATCAAATGCATGATGATCTCGGTGTCGGTTTCTCGCGACAGATGGTTGTCTTCGTCGGCCAAAAGCCGATCCCGCAACTGCCCGTAGTTGGCCAATTGCCCATTGAAGGCGAAGCTGAACCACTTGTGCTTGCGGATGTGGTGGCGTTCAAACGGCTGGGCGTAGCTGCGTTCATCTGCCCCACAGGTGGCGTAACGCACATGTCCGATCGCCGCCCGCCCTGCGTTCTCCCGCATGAGGTTTTCGTACTTCCCTCGGTGATTGAGTCGAAACACCTCAGTGACCGTTCCCACATCTTTGTAGGTATCGATCAATTGGTTGCGGTCCGGACTGAACGTCGTCATGCCGGCTGCCAGTTGGCCGCGGTTCTGAATATCCAACAACATGCGGGGCATCAGTCGCGAGACCTGTTCCGGCCCGTGCTCCGTACACAAGGGGCTCACCCCCCGGCCAGGCAGGTGATAGATCGCAGCCACGCCACATTCTTCATGGAGTTCGCACATGGAAGGGTCAACTGCCTCCTTCGCAGTAGAATCCGAGTGATGCAAGCTCATTGTGCAGTGCAGGCATTCAACCTCAACCGCTCACACCTTCTACGGGATGTTACCACCAAAACCGTGGAAACCTTGCGCCGTCGATGGGGGAAAAGACTGAACAACATGAGCGGGTCAGGGCGGAAAAACGGAAGGCTGAGTCGCAATAGCAATTCCGCACGGCGTACTCCTCATTGTAGCGCGTTGCCTCCAGTCACACAACTAGCTACCCCGGCCAGCAGGCGAGAATCCGGCCCTTTTGATCTTGATCGGCGGAGGTTATCCTTTAAGGTATGGCGAATGCGGAGAAGGGGAAAACCGCCCGCTTTGGGGATCCGTTATTAGCATTCTGAATCGACTGATTAGCTGCCATTATGATGCAGGACCTTTTACGCCAAGAAATCGCCACCGCCGCCACCACGATTGTCGTCAAAGTGGGGACCCGCGTCTTGACCCACAAAGATGGCCAACTCAACGAAGCGCAAATCGCTCGGCTTGCCGAGGCACTCCATCAAATCCTCTCCACGGGCCGCAAGGTGGCCCTGGTCAGCTCGGGGGCCGTCGGGGCCGGTATGGGCCGCCTGGGCCTCAAGAGCCGACCGACCGACTTGCCGCATCTGCAAGCCGTGGCCGCTGTCGGCCAGAGTATCCTGGTCGAGGCCTACGAGCGCTCGCTGCGCACTTATGGCCGTCACGCCGCCCAAGTGCTCCTTACCGCCGAGGACATGGAGCATCGAATCCGCTACCTCAACGCCCGCAACACGATGCTAACCCTGCTGGAACTCGGCGCCGTACCGATTATCAATGAAAACGATACGATCAGTGTCGCGGAGTTGCAAACGACCTTCGGTGACAACGACCGTTTGGCTGCCATCGTCACCAACCTGATCCAGGCACCGCTGCTGGTCTTGCTCTCCGATGTCGAAGGACTCTACGATGGCGACCCAACGCTTCCTGACTCGCGCATCGTTCCGACCGTCAATCGCTTGGACCGCAAGATCTTCGATCTGGTGCGCGATCGGGCTACCGGCCTGAGCAAAGGGGGCATGGCCAGCAAACTCGAAGCCGCCCGGCAAGCCACCAGCGCCGGCGGCAGCGTGATCATCGCCTCCGGCCGCGACCCGGGCGTGCTGGGTAAGATTATTGCCGGTGAGCCGATCGGGACGCTGATCCTGGCCAAGGATCACATCATCACCGCACGCAAACGCTGGTTTGGCCTGAGCGTCAAGCCTCGCGGTCATCTTGTGGTTGACCAGGGGGCCCGCCAGGCTATCGAACAGCAAGGCCGTAGCCTGCTGGCGATCGGTATCGTCGAGGTCGTCGGCTCGTTTGCCAAGGGGGACGTCATCGCCCTGCGCGATCCAGAAAACGTCGAGTTCGCCCGTGGACTGACAAACTACGGCTGCGCCGACATCCAGCGCATCAAGGGCTTGCGCACTCCCCAAATCCTCCAAGCCCTCGGTAGCTGTCCCTACGAAGAAGTCATTCACCGCGACAATCTGCTGGTGACGACGTAGGATGGAGATGCTGGATGGGGGGAATCCTGCTCCGCCGAAGTCCAGCGAGATCCCCTCGCAATATGAGCCCTGAGGGTTTTGACAAACGGCCCAAACCTGTCTCCCTTCGAGGAACGCTCCGGACACCCCTACGGGGAAAATGCGGACTAGAAATTGAGCCAGCCGATCGGTTAAGCTTCTCGTCGGCGAAGTCCCCCTTCGCGGTATCTGCTGTTTGGCAATTTGGTCGAAGCCTGGAAGAAAGAGGATCGCGCTTCAGGCATGCCCCTTGCTTGGGTTAGTTTCAATACCCTCTGTAGAATTTTTCGGAACCAGAAAACCGAATCTGTTGGCGAAAACGTGCGTCGGGTGGCCGTAGGGCTCGTGGCCCCGTCTCCCTTTCCACCAACCTCGTTTGGCGAACCCAATAGATCGTCGGGCTTCTTTTGACCGATCGAGTACGTCCACCGCAGCTATCGTAGCATGACCGGACTACGTGGTTATACCCCGATCCCCTGACCACCACTCCTTGACTCTGTACACCCGTATATTGTACTATTGTCCAGAAGTGGAGGTGTTCACCAAACCGGCGTGGGGCCAAGGGGAGTCCGATGGACGCTCAGGAGCAACTGACGGAAAGACAGCAGGCTGTCTATGAGTTCATCCGTGACAAGATCCGCAACCGTGGCTATGGTCCGACGGTGCGGGAGATCGGACAAGAATTCGGCATTCGCTCGCCCAACGGCGTGATGTGCCATCTGAAGGCTTTGGAGAAAAAGCATCTGATCGTCCGCGAGCCGAACATGTCGCGGGCCATTCGACTCGCCTCCGACCCGCTGGAAGAGAAGGGGCTGCCCCTGGCCGGACGCATCGCCGCCGGCGTGCTTCATGAAGCCATTGAGCAACACGAAAGGGTCGACTTCTCCGAAATGTTCAACGGCGAAGACCGCGAACTGATCGTGCTCCAAGTGGACGGCGACTCGATGATCGAGGACCAGATCGCCAGCGGTGACTATGTCGTGGTTCGCAAGCAGAAGACCGCTCGCAAAGGCCAGATCGTCGTTGCCCTGACCGACGAAGGCGAAGCAACCCTCAAACGCTGGTTCCCCGAAAAGAACCGTATCCGCCTGGAGCCGGCTAATTCTTCGATGCAGCCGATCTTCGTCAAAGACGCCCAAGTCCTCGGCGTCGTCGTTGGCGTGGTGCGCAAGGTGAGCTAGTCCACGACGAATCGGCAAGCGAGTTGGTAACGCAGCCTAGCTCAGCGGGAGAAAGATGTGCGTCAACAGTCCGGCCTCCGGGGTGGTCCAGACTATCGAATGCCGTCATCTCTGGGATTGTCCTTGTCTTGATTGTTTTATTTGGAGCGCCTCGGATCGACTCCGACGATATACCAACACATTGTTTTCGTCCAGTACCTTCTGGTAGCCCGCTGCCTCGGCCGCCCTGGCGACCGTCTCCAAGTCGGCTAGGGTGTGGTTCCAGTCAACGTCGGCATAATCGAGGGCGACCCAGTCGAACAGTTCGATCCAATTTCCACCCGGGCCTGCCTCTTCCTTCAGGGCGTTCAGGTCGCGAATGACGTAAAACACCGTTTCCAAGCGACGCACGCCGAGCAGGTGACTTGCCAATCGGGCGGAAGCGACGACCGAGGCCTCGGGATCGCCGACCAGCGATTCGGCTTTCTTCAGCGTGGCATAGTGGTCGGCCAGGTCGGCGCGTTGCTTGGAGGTGAACGGGCCGGGGCCGTTCTCGCGGCTGTAGGGGAGTGCGCCCAGGTAGATGCTGGCCACCACGCTTGTCGTCAAGGCCAAGAGCCCAGCGCTCGCAAGGGCTAAGGTTCGATGGTGCTCAGGGACGACCCCACGAATCGTGCCCACCCAGGCGGCAAGAAACACGATCGGGATCAATTCGGTGACATAGTGCATGGCGATTGAGAGTGCTCCGCTGAATCCCCACAGGGAAAGAAAGCCGAGTGGTGGAATCAGGGCCAGCAGCACCGGCCAGCCTCGCAACACCAACGGCAGCCCGACTGGCACGAGGATCGACAACAAGTACCAGGCGAACGACGTTTGAAAGACCGCCCCCAAAAACTTGCCCGGCTTGGTCAACGGTGCCAGGAGGATCTCGCCTGGCGAGTTGCCCAAATGCTGAAACCGCCAGGTGTGCGCCGGGCCTGCCAACCGGGTTAAAGTCATCACCAGCAAGAAAGCGACCGTGAATCCGGCAAAGACGCGTAGCCAAGTGCCGGGCGAGAGGCCGGTGAGGGGCTCTTGACGAACAGGTTGTTTCGCAGGGTTCTGCTTCCGGCTTTTGTGGATTGCATGCGGCCGACGTTCGAGCCATTCGAAGAGTGCCAGCGCCAGGGCCAGTCCAGCCACGAGGGCAAACAGGTCTTCTTTGAAGGAGCAGCCGGCCAGCGTCAGTCCAAGGGCCCACCAATACCGATGGGCCAATAAGGCCCACAGGCCGCCCATCAGGCAAGGCAACGCCATGCTCACCTCATGGAAACCGTAGCTTAGGCTCAGGTTGAGTTGCCCGACCGCCGGATAGGTCAAATAGGCGCCGGCCCAAGCCGCTGCGCCGGCCGGCGTGGCTCCCAAACGTCGAGTCAGACCATAGACGATTGGCCCCGGAACAGCCAGGCAGATCGCCTGGAGCAAGATAAACAGATGCGCATCGGGCCAGAGCGGCCAGAGCGGAACGAGCACGAGCAGGCCGGGATAAAAGTGATCGTTGAAGGCCGGCCAGTGGGGGGAAAGGGCCAGGAAGCCACGCCCTTCCCAGGTGTTGGCAATCCGCCGGGCGAAGATGCCGAAGTCCTGAAAGCCCA
>CAZLDQ010000224.1:0-9162 GCA_964558295.1 uncultured Planctomycetaceae bacterium
ATATAGTCGAGCGTTTGGGCGAGGAAGCGGACGGAGCAGTCGCGGAGGACGAAATTCGCCCCGCCCGGGTGATCGCTGCCGAAGACCCAAGCCGTACGGCAGCTGTACTTCGTCGTGCTGGTGTACTGGACCTTGGTGTTGATCGTGAAGTTGGCCTGCTGGATCCATGTGTAGGCGATGGGCGAGGTGCTGCTGCTACTCTCAACACGGCCGAACATGTTCGTATAGTTGCCAAACAGGGCGATCGGGCCCCAGTAAAGGGTTCCGCAGACCCCGGGGGTATTTCCAAGCCCCTCGCCGCAGGCCAGGCAATTGCTGGATCCGGCCCGAATCTTGGCGAAGGTGCATCCTTGTTGCGCGCCGAACATCCCCTGCCGAATATCTGAGCCGAAGTTGGCATAGGGTTCACTTGTTTCGGAAATGATACCGGAGGAGAAAAACCAATTGGTGCGGTAGGCGCCCTGGGGGTTGGTGAGGGAACTGGTGTAAGTCGTATTGTAGGGGAAAAATTCGCCCATATTGCGGGCACTAGGGCATTCGAAGACGGAGATCCGCGTGGCCAGGTACGGGGCATTGATGTCGGGAAGGACGATGTCGGCCTCGCTATTGGCCGTAGTGTATCCCCGGCCGAACGCGTAGCGGAAATCGAGTTTGTCCCAAAGGGGCTGTTCGAGGAACGGAAGAAGCAGGGCCCAGCCGGGTGTATTTTTCACGCCCCCGGCGTAATTCGATTTGGCCAAGGCCCCCGAGTTGAGCACGCCTGGGGGAAAAGTCCCGTAGGTGCTGTGATAGTTGTGCAGCGCGAGGCCGATTTGCTTGGCGTTGTTGCCGCACTGGGACCGTCTCGCGGCCTCGCGGGCTGCCTGGACCGCCGGCAGGAGCAGGGCGATCAAGACGCCGATGATGGTAATGACAACCAGGAGTTCGACCAGCGTGAACCCCCTTGGGAATCGCACCGCCCCAAAATGACGCCGGTTTATTCGCATCCCCTCGCAATCTTGGCAGAAGACAATACGATAGCCTGAATCCCCCAAAAGCTAACCGCAACGGGCATGCGGTGTTGCCCGCAACCCGACACCCCCTCACCGGTCGTGATTTGTCCTCACATGGCGAAAAGGGACTTGACAAGCCGGAATGAGAGGAAAGCTTGCCAGGTCCCGTCGTGCGCCATCGATGGATGCCATTCCGCGCGCTAATTATGGCGTGTTTGGCGAAACGCCCACCACCCGCTTTCTGACGATTCGCGATACTTTTCTGACCAGTCGGAGCGTGTCGCAAAACGGCAAGAGGTTGTCGATTTCCCCCATACCACCTCAATCCTGGGTATGCTAGAGTGGCCTTGGACGTGCCACCTCGTACGCCTTCCACCTTGCCGCACAAGAAACCGAGGGTTTTGCCATGCCCAACGTCAATCGTCGTCAGTTCCTGGATTGTTCAAAGAAGACGCTTCTCCAACTGGCCGCCGGAGCAACGCTCCTGGGCCAAGCCGGACGGAGCGGGGCCGCTCAAGAGGCCGCCAAGAAACGCCCCGACGTGATGGCGGTCTACTATCCCCATTGGCACAACTACGACCACGGTAGTTCCTGGAAAGGGGAAGGCTGGACGGAATGGGAGGGCCTCAAAGCGGCCATCCCCCGATTTCCCGGTCATCACCAACCGCTCAAACCGACCTGGGGCTGTTTTGACGAGAGCGACCCCAAATGGGTCGCCAAGGAAATCGACTTGGCGGCCGACCATGGGATCGACGTGTTTCTCTATGACTGGTATTGGTACAGCGGGGTGAAGACCATGGAAGAGGCCCTGGAGCAGGGCTTCCTCAAGGCCCCGAATCGGGAGCGGATGAAGTTTGCTCTGATGTGGGCCAATCATGACCGGCGCGACCAGTTCTGCCCCGAATTTGGCAAGGATCGAACCGTTTGGCTTCCTTCGCGTCACTCGCCGCGCGATCTCAGGCGGGTGATCGACTACGGCATCGAGCATTACTTCCGCCAGCCCAACTACTGGCAGCCGCAGGGAGGGTTGTTCTTCAGCCTGTTTGAAGCAACCCGATTCGTCAAAGAACTCGGCGGCCCCCAAGAAACCCGCAAAGTCCTGGCGCAGATGAATACGCGCATGCGTCAGGCGAATCTGCCGCCGATCCATTGGAACGGCATGGTCGCCTCCCCCACCGCGGCGGCCGTACTCCTGGAAGCCGGCTTCCAGAGCACAAGCCGCTACAACGTAACCACGGCCAGGAAGGTACGCCCCGACTTCACCGAGTCCTATGAAGATGTGATGGAAGCCCACCGCCAACACTGGAAGAATATGCAGGCCTCGACGCTGGTGGATTTGCCCGTAGTGACCATGGGCTGGGATTCCACGCCGCGCTGCCGGGCGGACGTTCCCTGGCCCTTCCCCAAAACGTCCAAGGGTTGGTATGAATACCCGTATGGGCCCGTCGTCGTCGACAACACGCCGGAACGTTTCGAGCAACTCCTCCGCGATGCGGCCGCGCACGTTGACCACGATCCCCGCCAGCCGTTTGCCGTGTTGCTCAATGCGTGGAACGAATGGACCGAAGGAGGTTTTCTGCTTCCCGAGGAACGTTACGGAACCGCGTACCTGGAGGCGATCCGGCGGGTGTTTGGCCGCCGGAAATCCTGACAGGTGGAACGCTTCAGGGATTGTGATTCGGTTCACCCAACCGGTCGGCTCTCGTCGGAGGGGCCGAGCAACCGAGCGGGATCGCCGCTTGCCTGCTGTTCAGCAGAGAACGGCCGCGGCGGTGACCTGGTCAGACGGGACGACTCCAGTGTGACACATGGCCCACAGGGGCATGAGGTTCTTCTTCATCGACGCACTTCGGATGAGCATCTGCACGCGCGGGCACCTACGACGTGACCTGCCGGGCAGCGGCCAAGGCGTCGGCCGTGATCTTGCGACCACGGCTCATGCGACGGGCAATCAGGAGGGCAAGCTCCAGGGCTTGCTCGTAGTTGAGCCGAGGATCGACGTCGGTATGGTAGGCCTTTGGGAGGTCGGCCTCGGTCAGGCCGCGGGCACCGCCGATGCACTCGGTAACGTTTTCGCCGGTCAGTTCAAAGTGGACCCCGCCGACCGCCGAGCCAAGATGCTCGTGGATCTCGAAAGCCTGATGTAGTTCGCCGAGGATGTCGTCGAAGTTGCGGGTTTTGATCCCCGACTGGGTGACGATCGTGTTGCCGTGCATCGGATCACTGCACCAGACCACGACTTTTCCCGCCCGTTGGACGGCTTCGACCAGCGGCGGCAGGCACTCGTCGATCCGTTTGACGCCGAAGCGATGAATCAGGGTCAACCGGCCCGGCTCGTTGTCGGGATTGAGCGTCGTGATCAGGGCCAACAGTTCGTCGGGGGTAATGCAAGGGCCGATCTTCACGCCGATCGGATTGGCGATGCCGCGGAAATACTCCACATGAGCCCCGTCGAGTGCCCGGGTACGGTCGCCAATCCAGGGGAAGTGGGTACTCAGGTTGTACCACGACGTACGGCGAGGAACCTGCCGGGTTTGGGCCTGTTCGTAGGGAAGATGCAAGCCCTCGTGGCTGGTGAAGAACTCGACGCGGCTCAGTTCGCTCAAGGGACGACCGGCGACCGTTTCCAGGAAGCGGAGCGAGTTCCCCACGGCGTCAACGATCTCGCGGTAGTCACGCGACTGAGCGGCAAAGGGGACGAAACTGAGATCCCACAGCTCCGGATGCCGCATGTCGGCAAAACCGCCGTCGACCAGCCCGCGGATGAAGTTCAACGTGAGGGCCGAGCGCTCGTAAGCGCGCAGGAGCAATTCCGGGTTGGGACGGCGATCCTCCTCGGTAAAGCCGAGGCGGTTGATCAGATTGCCACGATAGCTGGGAAGCGTCGTGCCATTTCGCGTTTCCGTGGGAGCGGAACGCGGTTTGGCATACTGACCGGCGAACCGACCGACGCGGATCACCTGCTTCATCGAGCCATAGATCAGGATCAAGCTCATCTTGAGGAGGATCTTGAGCTTGCTTGCAATGGGATCGGAGCGGCAGTCGTCGAAGGTCTCGGAGCAATCACCTCCTTGCAGCAAGAAGCGTTCGCCGCGTGCAGCCTGGGCGAGTTGGGATTTGAGGTTTTCAACCTCCCAACTGGTTACTAAGGGGGGGAGCTTGGCCAGGGCAACGAGCACCTGGTTGAGGGCCTCGGGATCAGGGTAGGTGACCTGTTGAGCCACGGGTTTGGTTTGCCAGGACGTCGGCGACCACGGTTCGTTCATCATTTCACCCGAAGGAGGTTTGGGCCAGCGAAGTATCCCCTCGCAGGGCAGGCGGGCCGGCAGGATGCGTCAGAATACCGCAAAGTGGCGATGGATGCAATTTCAGGCCCTCCCACCCGAACGATGCAACCGATTCCGGCCCGGAGAGGCCAGGCGGGGGGCGGTACGACCGTCACAGACTTCGCAGTTCCCGTCTGGAACGGGCTTTTGACGTTAAACCCGCTTAACGTTGTCTTGACGCTTGTTGGAAGCCTCTGCATACTGAAAGCTTACAATGCTCAGGCGGGCCCGGAGCATGGCAAGGGGCGACCGGCAGCAGACTCTCCCCGACAGGCAGTACTCCTGCCTCTCATTCCCGGGACCAGGTTCCTGCTGTGGGACCTGGAAACCTTCAGTCAAAAGGACGTGTTCCAGTGAAGATCAAACTATCGACCGGCAGAGAACTCCCCATCGAAATGCACAAGGTTCGCGTGGTGCAGAAGACCCAGCTTCCCCCCGTCAGCCGACGGCTCCAGGCGATCGAAGAAGCCGGTTACAACACGTTCCTGCTGTGGACGCGGGATATCTTCATTGACATGCTCACCGACAGCGGCACCAACGCGATGAGCGACAACCAGTTGGCCTCGATGATGGTCTCCGACGATGCCTACGCCGGAGGCGAGAGCTATTTGAAGCTGCTCAGCGCGGTCAAGGACGTTTTGGGGTTCGACCTGTGCATTCCGGTCCACCAAGGCCGCGCGGCCGAGCACCTGTTGGCCAAGGTCTTCGTAAAGCCGGGCTCCGTCGTGCCGATGAATTATCACTTCACCACGACCAAGGCCCACTTCGAATTGGCCGGCGGCAAAGTCCTCGAGATCTACGGCGACGACGCCCTGCAGACGGAAAGTTCCAACCCCTTCAAGGGCAACCTCGACATCGACAAGTTCAAGAAGGTGATCGCCCAGTACGGGGCCGACAAGGTGGCCTTCGTGCGGATGGAAGCCACCACGAATCTGATCGGTGGCCAACCGTTCTCGATGGCCAACCTCAAGGAAGTCAAGCAGGTGGCCGCAGCCCACGGAATCCCCGTGGTCATCGATTGCAGCCTGATCTCGGAAAACGCCTACTTCATCAAGTCGCGTGAGCCGGAATACGCCGATAAGTCGGTGGCCGAGATCGTCCGCGAGATGATGCAGGAGGCCGACCTGGTCTACATGTCGGGGCGCAAGAGCACCTGTGTGCGCGGCGGCCTGATCGCCACCTGGAAAAAAGAATACCTCGACAAGCTCAAGGCCTGGCTGCCGGTCTACGAAGGGTTCATCACCTACGGCGGAATGTCGTCGAAGGAAATCGAGGCGATGGCCGTGGG
This sequence comes from uncultured Planctomycetaceae bacterium, assembly GCA_964558295.1. Taxonomy (GTDB): domain Bacteria; phylum Planctomycetota; class Planctomycetia; order Pirellulales; family Thermoguttaceae; genus JBDKTH01. The sequence goes on from CAZLDQ010000224.1 coordinate 5,607, forward strand.
GATGCGGGAAATGGTCGACTACGAGGTGGCCAGCAGCTCGGCCGACCTGATCGAATACTTCGTCAATCAGATGGTCGCCCGGGGCCTTCCCGCCGTGACCCCGCCCGGCGGCTTGGCCGGACACGTCGACGCGATGAAGTTCTTGCCCCATATCCGGCAGACCGAGTATCCGGCCGGCGCGTTGGCCGCGGCATTGTATATTGCCTCGGGGGTGCGAAGCATGGAACGCGGCACGATTTCGATGGACCGCGACGAGAAAGGCAACGACGTGCCAGCCGACGTGGAACTCTGCCGGATGGCCGTTCCGCGCCGCGTTTACACAATGGCCCACATGGACTACGTGGTCGACCGGCTGGCTTGGCTCTATGAGCACCGCAAGCTGGTCAAAGGGTTGAAGTTCTACGAAGAGCCCCCGGTGCTCCGATTCTTCATCGGCAAGATGAACCCGTTGGACAACTGGGGCCACGAGTTGGCCAAGGCCTTCGTGGCCGACTTCGGCGAGAATTGCTGAACATCGCCGAAGCAGAGGAGTGCAGCCATTCCGAACCGGGGCGCGTGCCCCGGTTCGCTTTTCTTGACCGCACGATTAAGCCGTACGGTAAGCGGGAATCGCGGAGCAGACGCTCCGTCTGCGTCGGACCAATCTCTTTTGCTTGGGCGCTGTCATGCGTCGTTGACGCACAAAACCGGGAGGGAACGTCCTGCGGTGGCGTTCCGGGAAGCAGAAACGGCGGAATGCCACAGCAGCGCGTTCCCTCCAGAATCGATTACCGGCTCTGTTCGTCAAAACCCATCAGAAGCCGGCCGGTACGGCGGCTCAGGAGTCGGGGCGAACAACGCGACGGAGCGTTCACTCGCGCGAGCCGGCGCGGCGGCCGAAAAAGAGCATGATCAGGCCGAAGACGAGCATCACCGCGCCCCACCAGAGGTTCATGTTCAGGCCGAGCGAGCGAGCATACATTTCCGCGTTGCCGGCCGTGATCATGCCATACACAGCCAGAATCAGGCCGAGGAGGCCGAACATGGCGCCGATCGGTACGCGAATATCCAAACCCATGATGTCTGGCTCCTGTTAAGACTACCGGTAGTTCCTGGCCCCCCTAGAAGAAGACAAAGTTCAACACGAGGGTCAAGGCCAGCACGGCCCAGGCCAACACGCCGGGACGCTTGTACCAAACGTTCTCGCCTTCCTCGGGCTTTGGAGTGAGCGAGTAGACCAGCCCTTTGAGTTCCTCAGCCGGGCGCGGCTGGGTCACGATGCTGATTGCAATCGTCGTGATGAAGCAGACGCTGAAGGCGAAGATCGCCGTCCAGAAGGTCTGTGACAGCTCACTCGGATAGGTGTGCAGCACGAGCTTGAGATAGCCCCCCTTAACACCAACGCTAGCCCCTTCCGGCAGCGTCAGACCGTGATGGATCGCTGCCGCCGCGGTGCCGGAGACAAGTCCCCAGAAGGCGCCGTGGCCGGTAGCCCGGCGCCAGAACATCCCCAAGGCGAAGGTGGCGAACAAGGGGGCGTTGACAAAGGCGAAGACCAACTGGAGCAGGTCCATGATGTTGTTGAACAACGCCGCCACGTAGGCTGCGGCCACCGAGAGCAAGATCCCCACGACGGTCGCCGCCCGACCCATCCAGAGATAGTGCTCGTCGGAGGCCGTGCGGTTGATGTAACTCTGGTAGATGTCGTAGGTCCAGACCGTATTCAACGCGGTCACATTGCCGGCCATCCCCGACATGAACGAGGCCATCAGGGCGGTCAGCCCTAGCCCCAACAGGCCGGAGGGGAAGTAGTGGATCAACATCATCGGCGTGGCCAGGTCGTAATCGAGAACCACGCGGCCTTTCTTGTCAAGCTCGGGCTTGCCGGTCGCCTTGTCGATCTTGGCCGGAATGATTCCCTGGCCTGCTTGAGCCACCAGGTCGGCAGCCGGTTTGCCTTGAGCCACGAGCCCCTCGGGCGAGTCGAGCGCAGCGGGGACGGCGGCGCTGGGCGCCATCGAAGCCTGACTGCCGGCGACCAGGGCAATCATGCCCGGCAGAATGACCAGGAAGGGGAAAAGCATCTTGGGAATCGCGGCGATCAGCGGCGTGCGCCGGGCGGAGGTCATCGAATCGGCGGCCATGGCCCGCTGCACGACGAGGAAGTCAGTGCACCAGTAGCCAAAGGAGAGCACAAACCCAAGCCCCATCACCAAACCGAACCATTCGATCCCGATGGGGTTTTTTGAGGGATCTCCCATGTGCGCCCAGGACGACGTATAGGCGGTCTCCGGCAGATTGGCGTCGACGGCCACTTGGACCAGCTTCGCCTTGAGGCCTTCCCAACCACCCACGTCGCGCAGGCCGAGAAACACCAGCGGGGCAAAGCCGAAGACGATCAGGAAGAACTGCAAGACCTCGTTGTAGATCGCACTGGTCAGCCCACCGAGGAAAATGTAAACCAGCACAATCACGGCCGAGACGAGCACGCTGACATTGAAATCCCAGCCCAAGAGGAGGTTGAACAGCTTGCCCATCGCGTACATCGACACGCCAGAAGAGAAGACGGTCATGACGGCGAAGGAGATCGCGTTCAGCCCGCGGGTCTTTTCATCGAACCGAAGCTTGAGGTATTCCGGTACGCTCCGTGCCCGCGAGCCGTAATAAAACGGCATCATGAAAATCCCCACGAAGATCATCGCGGGAATCGCTCCGACCCAGTAGAAGTGGCTCGTGGCAATGCCGTACTTGGCCCCCGAGGCTCCCATGCCGATCACTTCCTGAGCGCCAAGATTGGCCGAGATGAAGGCCAGCCCAGTGATCCAGGCGGGAATTGAACGGCCGGACAGGAAGAAGTCGGTGCTGGTCCGCATCATCCGCTTCAACACAATCCCAATCCCCAGCACAAAGGCCAGGTAGACCACCATGATCACATAGTCGATTCCGGTCATCGAGGTGATCGATGTCATCGGCAGAAAGCTCCTGTGACAGGGAGAGTTGTCCGGTCAAGTCATGAAGACAGGGGCAGACCGGGTGAGACGAATCGTCGTCGGTCGCCTGATAGAATGAGCCATTATGGCTCCCGAAGCGAATGGGTACAAGGGCGGGCGCAAGGGTTTCTTCTGGAGGTAATACACGGTACGCCGTACGCAGTACACGGTACGCAGTACACGGTACGCAGTACGCAGTACGCAGTACGCGGTACGCGGTACGCGGTACACGGTACGCGGTACACGGTACGCGGTACGCAGAAAGGGGGTAGGACTCGAAGCAGGTGGATTTGCAAGGGGGCCAGGGCGGGGTTCCCACAGTCCCCCCCCACCATCCACCATCCCCCCAATCCTTCTGACTAGAAATTGGGCCAGCCATTCTGCTACGCTCGTGTTCGTTGAGACTAACCGGAAGGAGCCGCCAGCAAAAGCAAGCAGCCCCGACCGGTAAAGGCTTCAAGGAGAATGGCCATGAAACCCTCAGCGAACAACGATGCGGGCCCGTTCTGGAAAGGACGTGGAGAGTATGCAACGACGCAGCACGTCGCTGCGAAAAACCTACGGCCGGTGGGCTCTTCGCCGATGCC
>CAZLDQ010000225.1:0-9054 GCA_964558295.1 uncultured Planctomycetaceae bacterium
CGGAGGTATCTGCGCAGCCTCTGGGACCGGCGGCGGGGACGAGGAACTGCTGCCGCCGGAACAGATCAGGGCTCCCAACAGACTCAAACCTAGGAACCACATGCCTGATACGGCCAGCGAAGGCCGGAGGAGGCGTTGGGACAGCGACCTTGAACGGACTGACTTTACACGCGCAACGCGAGCTTTCATGGTACCACCCCCTGCGGTCAGGAAAGTCGACGAAGAATCAGGGCCGTTCGTTGGAATGGTTGGCCAACGATCTGGCGGATATTGCCTCGCAACAGCGTTTCCACGCCACAAGCTATCTGATTGTCACCTGGAAGCAGGGGCGCTGTCAACCTTTTTCCGGGATTTGCCTTTTCGGGTGCCTCCGTTGACGGTGCGCAGTCCACGGTTGCAGGAGAAATCTGTCACAACTAGAATCACTTGCGACGCTTTGGCCCCTGCCTGATGATCGCCTCCATGGGTGAAGTCGATGTTTGCCGCTCCTCTGTTCCTGTGCGTTTGCTTGACGACCGCCTTGCCCGAGCCGCTCTCGATCGAGCTTGGCCCGACCAACCGGCAGCAGGGGCTTAGCGTGCCAAGTGGCGGTGATGGGAGGAATCAACCGGACACGTTGGCCGGAAGTCCTTGTCGGCGGATTGCCGGCGAGCGGTCGCTCTACCTGTATGTCTGTGCCGACGATACTCGGGTACCGGCCGGGCAGTATGACGCCTACCTGACGGTCGACTACTTCGATCACGGCCTGGGGACGATCCAGGTTCAATACGACAAGGCCTCCGGCAGCGGGGCGAATCCGCGGTATGCGACGGCCGAGGACATGATCGTGATGGTCGGCTCGGGGCAGTGGCAACGGACCGTGTTGCGATTGCCCGACGCCCGAATGGGAAATGGCCAGAACTTCCAGGCCGACCTACGGCTCTCGGGCAAGGACGTGGCCATTCGCCGGTTGGAACTCTCCTTCACACGGCCGGCGGGCTATGTGCCGGGGGGGATGGATCGGGCCGTGCTCGACAAGATCCGCACCATAGGCCGGCCGGAAATGGAGTTGACCTTCGGCTGTGACGGCGGCCCAGCCCAGGCCCTTTTGTTTCGGGCGTTGGGCGTGACGAGTGTGGAGTCGTACGTCACTTGGCAGACGGTCGAAGATGCGGCCGAGGGGCAGTGGGATTGGAGCCGCTGGGACCGCCAGGTGGAGGTGCTCGAGCAGGCTGATCTGAAATGGGTCCCATTCGTCATCGTGGGGCCAGGATATGCCACGCCCAAGTGGTATCGCGAATCGAAGCGGTCGGAGCCTTATATCTGCCTGGAACATGGGATGCCGTCGAAGATCCAGTCGCTTTGGAATCCCGAGCTGCGTGGGTGGGTTGATCGGTTCTTGAAAACGTTTGCCGAGCGATACGGCAATCGGAATGTGATAGAATCGGTGCTTCTGGGCGTGACAGGCACCTATGGTGAAACGCTCTATCCGGCCGGGCCCGAAACCGGGTGGACCTATGAAATCCCCGGAGAGTTTCACAACCATCGCGGCTGGTGGGCCGGCGATCGCTACGCAGCGGCCGACTTTCGCCGGTATCTCCAGAGACACTACGCAGACATCGCGACGTTGAACCGGGCCTGGGGAACCGGGCACTCGTCGTTCCATGCGGTGGCGCCGTTTTTGCCGGCCAAGGCGCCGTCGCCGCGTGCCCGGGCTGATCTGGTTGATTGGTACGTGCAGTCGATGACCGAGTGGAGCGTATTCTGGGTGGCCACAGCGAGGAAGTATCTGCCCAAGACAGAGATCTACTTGTGCGTTGGCGGCGACGGCGATCCGGAGTTGGGGGCCGACTTCTCCGCGTTGGCTAAGGCTGTTGCGCCCCTGGGAGCCGGGATTCGTATTACGAACGAAGCAAGCAACTACGCCAAGAACTTCGTGATCACCCGAGAAGTGGCCACCGCCTGCCGGGCGTTTGCAACCTACTTCGGCAACGAGCCGGCGGGCAATGTGAATGCCCTGGGAAACGTCGCTCGAATCTACAACGCCACGGCTTCCGGCGCGTTGCAATTGTTCTGCTATCAGGGCAACGTGCTCCAAAACTCGGAGGCCATCGACGCCTTTCGCCAGTATGTCCCCACGCTCTTGAAACGCTCGCCGCAAGTGCCCGCGGGGGTCTATCTACCGAAGACTTCATGGGCCCTGGACGACATCTGCTTACAGCGGGTTTTTGACGCAGCCGAACGATTGCGCGATCGAGTGGACCTGGAATTTGTCGATCGCCTAACGCTGGGGGCGGAGGCCTTGCAGCCGATGCGTCTACTAGTCCTTCCCGATGCCCCGTATGCTGAGCCGGCGGAGATTGCGGCGTTGGAGAAGTGGGTGAACGCCGGCGGAATTCTTGTCGCGAGGGTTGATCGTCAGCGGCCCCTGTTGCGCACGCCCGAGGGGAGCGACGCGGGACGCAACACGCTTCTGGCCACGCCGCCGGCCGATTTGCGTTTGACGCGGATGACGCTCGACGGCCGGCCTCCCCGGCACTTCCGCTTGGAAGTGGGCAAGGAATCGGACACCGATTACCTTTACGGCCAGTGGCACGGTCAGGAGGATGGCCGCGAGTTCAAGGAGCCTGGGGCAACAAAACGCTGGAGCGGAGCCAAGGCCGGCCTCTATCTCCCCTGCGACCCGAGCGACGATGCCACGTTGATTCTTTCCGGTGCGCTCAGCGGCCATTCACTTCCGGGGCCGAATCGGGTTCTGGTCAACGGTCAGATAGTTGGTGAATTGGACAAGGCCGGCGTCCAGACCTATCGCTTTGCCGTGCCTCGCGAGCTGCTGGCCGCGCGAACGGTGGCCGAAGTCGCGTTCGAGATTCACACATTCCGACCGAGCGAGCATGGCGCGTCGGACCGTCGGGACTTGGGGCTGGCTCTCTCGGCGGTCGAGTTGGTGTCGAAGGGGGCTGAAGCCACGCCACAACAGTCGGGACGATTGCAGCAGGAGGTCGATTGGGACGCTGCAGCCAAGTGTGTGCGACGAATCGGCAAAGGGGCTACGTTGGCGGTACCTACCGAAACTGTCTTCGAGCTGAATGAACTGGTCGTCCAAACCCTCCTGCATCCTGAACGGCTCATGCCCGGAGCGACCGGAGTGGTCCTCGCTTCGCCGGAGACGGATGGCGTCTACGCGACCGAATTGTCCGACGGCGTGCTCTATTACAATAGCAATCCCGAGGAACGCATGGCAGGCGGGGTGAAAGTGCCGGGCTCGGGGATTGCGTTCCAGAAGCGATGAGCGGGTAGGGGCTGCTTGATACCTTGCCATGTTCAGGCAGGATGGGGCTACTACGGCTCAGGCTGGATGGCTAGGCTAGGGCTCAGGCAAGATGCCTGAGCTACAGATCAGGCAGGATGGCTTAGTGACGATTCAGGTAGGAGGCGGGGCGCGGGAGTTGTCAGGAAGATTTGCCACAGCCGCCAGATCTAGTGGCTTGACAGTTTTGGGCCCCAGGATATAGTAGGGTCTTGTTGTTGGTTCGCTCCACGTAAGGAGCGTCGCAAGAGGGAACACGGTGTAAGTCCGTGGCTGCCCCGCAGCGGTAAACAGGAACGACCGCCGTCACCAAGCACTGGCCCCCGTTGGGCTGGGAAGCGACGGCCAGTAGGCCCCTCCGTTCCGCCGTGTCGGACGAGATTGCCTGTAAGCCCGAAGACCTGCCAGCACGTTGTGCTATGTCGATGATCACTTCCGAGGGGAAGCTGTTGTCGGTCTGGGGTGCTGCCGCGCGCTGATCGTTGGCGCCATGTCGGTTTCTCTCCCGTCGACTCTTCTTGGCTCGGTACAAGTTGCGAAGGGAATTGCAGCGACGGCGAACCGCCGCGTGCAGGAAAGGAGACCGACGATGTCCATGGCCACCCACCGGACTTTCGAAGAAGGCACCGCGACGCCGTCCACGATGAAGGTTCGGAAACGGGACGGAGAGCTGGTCGCGTTTGACGCCCGGAAGATCGCGAGGGCGATTCTTAAGGCGGGCAAAGCCACAGGGGAATTCGGGGAAGAGACCGCCCAGACGTTGACGGTCCGTGTGCTTGGCATCTTGCAGATGCTGCCGCAGGCCGAATCGCCCACCGTGGAGGAGATTCAGAACATCGTCGAAGAGGTGCTCCTAACCTCGCCGTTCAAGAAGACGGCCAAGGCCTACATCCTCTACCGCGATCAACACTCGCGAATTCGCGAGATGATCGAGAAAGCAGACCTCGATCTGATCGACCGCTATCTCGAATGCCTCGATTGGCGGGTGCGCGAGAACAGCAACATGGCCTACTCGTTGCAGGGGCTCAACAACTACGTGTCGAGCGAGACGAGCAAGGTCTACTGGCTCAACAAGATCTACACGCCCGAGGTGCGGGAAGCTCATGTTTCCGGCGATTTCCATCTCCATGACCTGGGACTATTGTCGGCCTATTGTGTGGGCTGGGACTTGCGTGACCTGCTGGTGTCGGGGTTCCAAGGGGCGTCGGGCAAGGCGGAGAGCCGTCCCGCGCGGCATTTCCGCGCAGCACTCGGGCAAATCGTCAATTTCTTCTACACGCTCCAAGGCGAGGCGGCCGGGGCTCAAGCGTTCTCGAACATCGACACGCTCTTGGCACCATTCATTCGCTACGACGGTCTCGACTATGCGGAAGTCAAGCAGGCCTTGCAGGAATTCATTTTCAATCTGAATGTGGCCACCCGGGTGGGCTTCCAGACGCCCTTTACCAATGTGACGCTCGACCTGCAGGCGCCGCGGCTGTTGCGCGACGAGGCGGTGATTATCGGCGGCCAATTGCAACCGGAGACATACGGCGAGTTCCAACGAGAAATGGACCTGTTCAACGAAGCGTTTTTGGCCGTATTGGCCGAAGGGGACGCTAAAGGTCGCGTGTTCACGTTCCCGATTCCGACCTACAACATCACGGAGGATTTCGATTGGGATGCTTCGGGGCTAGCGAGGCTTTGGGAAGCCACGGCAAGGTACGGCATTCCCTACTTTGCCAACTTCATCAATCCCGACAGCTCGCCCGCGGATGCCCGATCAATGTGCGGCCGATTGCGGTTGGACCTCCGCTCGCTGGAACATCGGGGTGGGGGGCTCTTCGGGGCGAATCCGTTGACCGGGTCGATCGGCGTGGTGACGATCAATATGCCGCGGCTCGGCTATCTGGCTTCCTCGGAAGAGGATTTTCTCGGCCGGTTAGATCGGCTGTTGGAAACGGCGCGCACGAGTCTGGAAACCAAACGCCGGGTACTGGAGCGGTTTACGGATCAGGGCCTCTATCCTTATACGAAGTTCTATCTGCGGGGAGTCAAGGAGCGGTTCGGCCAGTACTGGCACAACCACTTCGCGACGATTGGCTTGGTCGGGATGAACGAGGCCTGCTTGAATCTGTTCGGGAGTGACATCGCCTCGGACGAGGGAATCCGCTTTGCCGGACGCGTGCTCGACCACATGCGCGAGCGGTTGCAGGATTTCCAGCAACTGACCGGCCACCTCTACAACCTGGAGGCGACCCCCGCCGAAGGAACGGCTTATCGCCTGGCGAGACTCGATCGCGAGCGGTTCCCGGATCTCCGGATGACTGGCGAGGCGACGGCGGAACCGTTTTATACGAACTCGACTCAACTGCCGGTCAACCACACGGACGACATCTTCCGCGTGCTTGATCTTCAGGACTCGCTGCAAGCCCGCTACACTGGTGGGACAGTGCAACACGTTTTTTTGGGGGAAGCAGTGCCCAATCCCGAGTCGGTCAAACGCTTTGTGCGCAAGGTGTGTGAGCACTACCGGCTGCCCTACTTCACGCTTTCGCCCACGTTTTCAATCTGCCCTCAGCACGGCTATTTGCGAGGGGAGGTTCGGGCGTGTCCTGAATGCGGCGGCCAGACGGAGGTTTATTCGCGGGTGGTTGGCTATCTGCGGCCGATTCACCAATGGAATTCGGGAAAACAGGCCGAGTTTGCCATGCGCAAGACCTATCGGGTTGAGGAGGCAGCCAGCGTCGTGCAAGGTCCCCATACGGCCTGCATGACCCATGAATCGGGCGTTTGCCGCCAGAAGGAGCAAGGATGAGCATCAAACCAGATACTTGGATTCGGGCGATGGCCCGAGAGCATCGCATGATCGAGCCGTTCGTCGACCGCCTGGTTCGCCAGGTTGACGGGCAGCCGGTGATTTCGTACGGCGTGTCGTCCTACGGTTACGATGTTCGCGTGGCCGAGGAATTCCGCGTGTTCACGAATGTCTTCAGCGCAATCGTCGATCCGAAGCAGTTCGACCCGAAGAGCCTGGTCGAAGTGAATGGGCCAACCTGCCTGATCCCGCCGAACAGTTTTGCCCTGGCGGTCAGCGTGGAGACGTTTCGGATTCCCCGCAATGTGTTGACGATCTGTGTGGGGAAATCGACGTACGCGCGGTGTGGGGTGATCGTTAATGTGACGCCGTTCGAACCGGGCTGGGAAGGCCGCGCCGTGCTGGAAATCTCTAATACGACCCCGCTGCCGGCAAAGATCTACGCCGGGGAAGGGCTGGCGCAAGTCCTTTTCTTCGAAAGCGATAGCCCTTGTGAGGATTCCTACGCCGACCGATGTGGGAAGTACCAGGGGCAGGCCGGATTGACTTTGCCGCGGATGTAAGGGGCCATGCGTTTGGGCGGTTTCCAGCCTCTGACACTCCTCGACTTCCCCGGTCAGGTGGCGTGCATTGTCTTCACGCAGGGATGTAATCTGCGTTGCGGCTATTGTCACAACCGGCAACTTGTCCCTTCCGTCTCGGCAGAAGGCGAAGGGGTTGAGGAAGCGGCGGTGATCAGGTTCCTGAAGAGCCGCCAGGGATTACTCGACGGCGTGGTGGTCTCCGGCGGCGAGCCGACGCTCCAACAAGATCTCCTCGAATTCCTTCGCCATGTTCGAGAACTGGGGTTTTTGGCAAAACTCGACACGAACGGCACGAACGTGGCCATGTTGCGTGCAGCTTTGGAAGAGGGGCTTCTGGACTATGTGGCAATGGATGTCAAACACCCGCTAAGCCGGTATCAGGAAGTGACGGGCGTGGCCGTTGACCCTAGCAGGATCACGGCAAGCCGCGACTTGTTGCGGGCTTCGGACGTACGCTACGAGCTGCGCACCACGGTCGTTCCGCACGTCCATGACGATGCTGCGATCGAGGAAATCGCCCATTTCTGCCGGGGGGCATCTCGGCTCGTGCTTCAGAATTTCCGCCCTGATTCTGTCCTTGATCCCGTTTATCAAGCGTACGGGAGTTGCACTCCGGAGCAGCTTCGGCGTTTGCAGGACATTGCCCGTCGTTATGTGGAAGAGGTGGAGATTCGAGGCTAAAAAAGGCTTTGAATGTCATGCCGTTTGGATGCGCAGGGACTGAAGCCAAGTTGCGTTCGACACGCAACGAAACTCGAAGGCACGCGGCCCCCCCGCAGAAGGCGGCGGTTGTCGGCTGGCCCTCCGTCGCAACGACCGGAAACGCCACAGGTGCAAGGATGCCGATATGACGGTTGCGAAAACGCAACGCGAGCAGAACGAGCCTGAGTGGCCAATTCCGTCAGACGCCGGTTTCCAAAAAGTCCTATAAACCATGCGGGGCGGGTTCCGATACAAGATCAATTCGTCTGTCTGCCTGGCCGGTGCCTTGGTTGGTTAGGATCAATCAGCGTGGCTGCAGGGTCAGATTCTTCCGCACGGCGAGAGTCCATCGGTGCGCAAAGAATCACTGCGATCGTTGCGCCGCAGTTCGGTGAGACTCGTCCACGGTGAGTTGCTGGGCCATTTCGTTATCCAAAAGCTGAAGGACCGGAGGGGCGTTGGACGTCCAGAGGCCGTCGGGGTTGGGCGGGCGTCGGCTGGTCATCGGGGAATGCTCTGTAACTGGAAGTGTTTGGCATTTAAGACGTTATGCGAAGGAGAACGGTCGGCACGGACAGGTCGAGCCGAACGCGGTAAGCCCGTTCGTGTACGGTGAACGGGACCGACACGCCATGGGCAATCGCAACCGACGAGAGACCGCCGAACGAACAAGGTCGGGAGAACAACGGCGCCGGGCTCGCGAGTCAAGGAGGCACGAATCGCGCAGGCCATGTGGACAAAGAGCCGGTTGCATTCGTATGTCAACGAGACATCGCAAGGCCAAGGCAACGAGTACTCGGTCGCGCGGAACATCTCGATCATGGCGAGACGATTGATGACGGCGTGATTCTTTGTATCTGAGACTGAGAGCTACTTGCAAGTTTACATAAAATAGATACGATAATTCCAACATGTTACTCTTGTCGCCTTGGGAGGTGATAAGAGCTTGGGGGCTTGGCGAAGGAAGTCCCCGAGAATCGCCTCCATCGCAGTCTGGATGGAGCGATGGAGTTGGCAACAGACTCGTGTGACATTTATTGTCCTGTCTCAGCGGCGAATCGCCGGTCGAGCCTCGGTTTTGAGTCGAGCGCCGACGCGGCCGTCGCCGGCAACCCTTGTTAGGAGGACGTACGGTGGCCAAGAAGAAAGCAGTGAAAAAGGCAGCGGAGAAGGCACCCAAGAAGGCGGCGAAGAAGCCGGCCAAGAAGGCGGCGAAGAAGCCGGCTAAAAAGGCGGCGAAGAAGCCGGCTAAGAAAGCCGCAAAGAAGGCAGCCAAGAAGAAGGTTGCCAAGAAGCCGGTGATTGCGGTTCCGGCTCAGGAGCCCGTCGCGCCGGTGCAGCCGGAGTAGTCGCCGCACGGCGAGTATTTCCGCTGGGTATCAACGATACGACGAGAAAGAGACGCCCGGTCGTGGCCGGGCGTTTCTATTGATCAGAGGCCTGATCGCCATGGGGCGGTTCAGTCGGAGGGAAACGGCGGCGTTTCGTCGTTCAGCTCGCTCAGTGCGTTGCGTGCGGCACGCTGTTCGGCCTCTTTCTTGTTGCGTCCCCAAGCGGGCTGATAGCGGGTTGCGCCGATTTGGGCGGCGATCTTGAAGCACTTGCTATGGTCCGGCCCTTTTTCGTCCAGCAGATGATAAGTGGGCGTAGTGCCATACTCGCGCTGGGCCAATTGTTGTAGC
>CAZLDQ010000226.1:0-8869 GCA_964558295.1 uncultured Planctomycetaceae bacterium
GAGGCCCACCTTCGCCGAGCCGCCTAAACTCGCCACGAACCTTCAGCCGCACCCTTTCCCGGGCTCGTCTTGCTACCACCGATCGTCCCTGTTAGAATGGGTGGCTACGTCTCGTGGTCCACTCCTAGCTACCTCTGGAATGAGCTCATGTCCGCGGAAGGGACGCCGCAGGCCGAACCGTCGCTCTTGGGCCGGCCGCTTCATTTGCTGGCTCGGCTAGTCACCCGGTTTCCGAAGGCCACGCTCACCCTCGCCCTATTGGGCGTCCTCGTCTCGATGGTCCTATCGGGTACACGACTCGGCTTTCGCACGAGCCGTGCCGACCTGCTCAATCCGCATAGCGACTATAACCGCCGCTGGCTGGCCTATACCAAGGAGTTCACGGAAAAGGAAGACATCGTCGTGGTCGTGGAAGGTCCCAGCCGCGAGCTGGTCCTGCCGGTTCTCGACGAGGTCTCAACCGAACTGAGCAGGCAGCCGGATCAGTTTGAGTGCGTCCTCCACGAGATCGACCTCTCCCGAATTCGTTCCAAAGGGCTCTACTATCTCGCCCCGGCCGAACTCCAGCAGATCAACGGTTTTCTGGACAAGGTCAGTCCGATCCTTCAGGGCAACTGGGCCCAGTTGAGCCTCCGTAATCTGCCGCAGCAAATGATGGGACTCATGGCGCAGGCAGGCCAAAGGCCCGGTGGTGCGGCAGCCGCCCAAGCCGAATTGAACCGCTTCATTTCCAGCCTCCTCGCTGCACTGGAACAACGGAACCCCTACCAGTCCCCATGGCCAGACGTGGTGAGTCCCGCGGCTAACCACGGCGAATTCTACACCAACAAGCGATTGTTGAATGCTGACGGTCGCTTGGGCTTCGTACTCCTGCGCGTCACGCAGCAAGACAAAAGCGAATTCGTACAAAATTCCGGAACCATCGACGCTCTCAAGAGTCTCCTCGCCAGGACTCAATCGCGGTATCCGCAGGTACGGATTGGCCTGACCGGCCTGCCAATCATCGAACACGATGAGATGGAAGCCAGCCAGTCGTCGATGTCCATAGCCACGATGGTCTCCCTGGTCGGTGTAGCGCTCGTGTTCATCGCCGGGTTTGGCGGCCTGCGTCACCCACTGATGGCCAACGGAGCGCTATTGTGCGGCATGGCCTGGGCGTTCGGATTCGCCACCTTGGCGATTGGCCACCTGAGCATCCTGAGCAGTGCTTTTGCGGCGATTCTCATCGGGCAGGGGCTGGACTTCGGCGTTTACTATCTGGCACGTTATCTGCAAGCCCGGCGTCTTGCACCATCGACGTGTGAAGCTTTGGTGGAAACCGCCAGAAGCGTCGGCCCTGGTATCACCACAGGAGCCATTAGTACGGCCATCGCTTTTTTCACCGCTTCCTTTACCGATTTTACCGGCGTGGCCGAATTGGGAATCATTGCCGCTGGCGGTATCCTCCTCTGCTGGCTGGCAGCACTGACGGTCTTGCCGGCAATGATCCAGTTGGCTGACGGTAACCGCTCGTTGGGCAGCATCCCCGGACCGCTGAACCTCGACATCTGGTTGCGCCCTCTCTTCTACAAACCACGTTTGGCCCTGGCAGCAACCTTGCTGGGAACAGTCGGACTCGGCCTGGGCCTGACCCACTTGTGGTACGACTACAACCTGCTCAACCTTCAGCCGGCCGGCCTCGAAAGCGTGAAGTGGGAAAAGGAACTATTCACGAAAAGCAACGAGAGTGCATTCTTCGCCCTGTCACTTGCCGGTAGTCCGGAAGAGGCGTTGGCCCGCAAGGCCCGTTTCCTCGCCCTTCCGAAGGTCGGACGGGTCGAAGAAATCGCTTCGATGCTCCCCGCTGAAGTGCCGCAAAAGCAGCCCTTTATTCAGCAGATCAGTCAACGATTGGCCTGTCTGCCGACGACTGCCCCGGAGATCCCGCTCGTGTCGGCTGCCGAATTGGACCAGGTTCTTGCTGGTATGGAAAACATGCTGGCCTCGAGCGCATCCCAGACGCTTGGCGGTCAACTGCGCGAGATTCGCCAATTGCTCCGTCGTCTCCCACCGCAAGAGTATTATCGCCGGCTGGCCACTTATCAACAGACCATCGCCGCCGATCTACTGGCCCGTCTGGCGATGCTTCGCGCCGTGGCCAACCCGGCACCGCCCCAGACGGCTGATCTCCCCCAAAGCCTCGTCACCCGCTTCGTAGGACACTCAGGCAAATACCTACTCAAGGTCTATGCAAATACCAGCAGCGGCCAAGAGGGGATCTGGGAAGTGAACTCCATGGAGGAGTTCGTCCATCAGGTGCGAAGCGTCGACCCAGAAGCCACCGGCAATCCGATGCAAGTCTATGAGGCCGCACGGCAGATGAAACGCAGCTACCAGCAGGCGGCTTGGTATGCGTTCTTCACGGTCGTTCCGGTGGTCTTCCTCGATTTCCGGAGCATCCGCTATACGGTTCTGGCCCTGCTTCCCTTGGGGATGGGAATGCTGCAGATGTTCGGTCTGATGGGCTGGCTCGATATCGCCCTTAACCCGGCCAACATGATCGTTCTGCCCCTAATCCTTGGCATCGGTATCGACAATGGCGTACATATCGTCCACGACTACCGCCAGCAGTCGGGCCGTTATCGGCTTAGTGCCTCGACAGCCAATGCCGTGGTGATCAACTCGCTAGGTAACATGGTCGGTTTCGGTGCCCTGATGCTGGCCAGCCATCAGGGGTTGCAAAGCCTGGGACGTGTGCTAACCATCGGCATGGGCTGCAGCCTGTTTAGTGCCTTGGTGATGCCTAACCTCTTCATCCTTTGGGGCAGAAAGCAGACCGAACAGCCATCCGACAACGACATCGCTGAACCACCCAGCGGGTTTGTTGATTACGATGAACCGTCCGTCCCCTGCCCGCACGTTCGGCGAGTGGACGTTCAGACATCGCTGGAAGAAGACGACTTATTACTCTCGTAGAACCCCACTTCAGCCAGACAGCTTGGCCACACACTCTCTCATGTAGTGGAGGCTCTCCCTCGCAAGGCATTCCGGGCCGGGAGTGTAGTCGAACACTTCGACCGAGACCCAGCCGCGGTAGTCAATCTCTTGGATGGCCTGGAAAATTGGCACGAAGTCAAGCTTGCCAAAGCCGGGCCCCTTGAGATTTGGATCGTTGGCATGGAAGTGGATCATCCAGTCGCGATACTTGCGGATCAACTCGGGGATCGGCGTTGGCTCCGACGACATCGCTTTGCAGTCCAGATGGAGCTTGCAGCAGGGCGAGTCGACCAGCTTCGCCAATTCCACCCCCTCGGCCGCCGTGGTCATGAAATCGGTTTCCTTGGCCGACAGCGGCTCCAGGGCCACGACCACGTCACACTTCTCCATCGTGGGTATTGCCGCACGAAGCACGTCCGTGGCATACTTCATGGCGTCGTCGCGGCACACGCCCGGCAACAGATTCCGCTGCTTGGGCGAGCCGAGAACCATAATCTTCCCGCCCAGGTCAGCGCAGAGTCGGGCCAGTTCGCAGAAATAGGCAGCCGTCCTCTTTCGGACCTCGGCATCAGGGCTCGTCAAATAGAAACCTTCAGTCTTAGCCAACAACCAGTGCAACCCCACGATCTCCAGCCCGGCCTTTTCGGCTTGCCGGCGAATCTCGCTACGACGCTGGGCGGTGATGTCGGTCACATAGTTGGTGATCGTAAACGGGGCTATCTCCACCCCGGTATAGCCACATTCGGCTGCGTAGGCAAACGCTTTCTCGAACGGCCAGTCCTGGAACGTCTCATTGCAGATGGCATACTTGGGCTTGAAGCTGCTTTCCGCCCCAAAAGCCCGGCGAAGCGTTTCCAGTCCTCCCATCGCAAGGGTTGCTCCAACACCAGCGGCAAACGTATTTTTCAAGAAGGCTCGACGGGTGGAGTGGGCCATTGTTGATTCCTCATTTCGGGCGTTGCGAACCAAGCCAATAGATTAGTCCGATCTCTTCGAGTTTCGTCGAACGGGGGGCAGATGTCAAGAAGATGCTGCACCGCCCCCCTGGATAATGGCTCGCGAATCCTCCTGAGCCCATTTGGATATCTACGAGTGAAAACCTTGTCAAGGCTGTCGCGTCGCAGATCAACAACCCCCTGTCGGAATCCGACAGCAGTCGGTCACGTCATGGTGCCCCCTTCATGGTAGAATAGAGCCACACCACAAGACGTTCCCATCCAAAACTCGGGCCTCCCCAGGCAGAGTCTCCTGCCGGGGAGACATCGTCAGGAGTACTCTATGTTTCTGCAAACGTCGGCCTGTTGTGCAATCGTGCTGTTCTGCGCGAATCCGACTGAAGAAACAGCTCCCGTGCTGTACCTCCCTTTTGACGGCACGCCCCAGGCGGTGGTGAGCGGTGGAACATCCGCGCCCAAGATCGTCAATGCGGGACTGGCCTTTCTGCTGGGAAAACGTGGGGAGTGTGTGCGGCTGACGGGGGACTGCCGCTACAGTTCCCAGGGCAACTTCCAATCACAAGTGGGAACGATTGCCTTCTGGGTCCGGCCGCAATGGTCGGTCGAGGACAAGACAGGGCACTACCTCTTCAGCCTCTACGGCAGCCGAGAACTCAAAGTGCCGTGGTTGAGAAACCGTTGGAGCCTCGTCGCTGCCCAAAGGCAGTTGAATTGCTGGATCAGTGGCAATAAGCAGGGCCAGGAGGTACGGCTCCATGCTCCAATTGTCGATTGGAAGCCCGGCCAGTGGCATCACATAGCGGTCACTTGGAACCATCTCGGCTCCGGCCAAGCCGATGGAGAGATCTGTCTGTATGTCGATGGCCAACGCGTCAACCACCGGAGTGGCGTTCGATTGGACGTCGGCCCCGTCGATGAACTGCTCGACATCGGGCGTGATTCCGATGGCAGCCCAGACTATGCAGAAGCCGATCTTGATGAATTCTACATCTACGCCCGCGCCTTGTCGACAACGGAAATTCAGCGAGCCATGGCATTGGCACAAGGAAACGATCCGGCCAGTGTACAGCCCCCATCCTCACAGCCTTTGCGCAAAGGACAGGGGAGTGCAACAGGTTGGTGGAACGATGCATGGCGGTTCCGCTGCCAGGCCAAAGTGAACCCACTCCGGCCATCAGGCGACAAGGTCGCTGTACGTTTACCCTGGGACGTTCACAACGACTTGATCTCATTGGGCGTCTTCGGCACGATCGACCCGACCAGTGTCCGCGTGGTGCCCTGTAATGCCGCGGAAGCCAAGCCCTTGCCAGCCACCGTAGCCCCAGATGCAATCGCTTGGGAAATGCCCGTCGGCCCGTCCAGCCGGTGGCCGCAGACGGTCGCCGTCTACTTCGACGTGGTGCAGTACGACATGAGCATCCCACTCTTTCTTCGCCTGAAGCGGCAGGAGTGGCCCGAAGCGGCAACCGAACCGGCATCGCTCCCCGACTACGCAACACAAGCGTGCCAGGACGCCTGGGACTTCAACGAAGGTGACTTTGAGGGGATCGATGGCTGGGGCAACGGGGCCGACTGTCTGCGAAACCGCCAGGTTAAAGATGGCGTGTTTAGCATGGACGTGTCCCAGGATCCGTATTTCTTTTGGGGTAACATGTGGGGCAGCGTCCCAAAGCTGAACCGGCCCATAGCGATCGACATCAAGACCTACCCCATCCTGGAGATGAAGATCCGGCAAAGCTGCCCATCAGCCCAATGGCAGCTCTTTGGCCGAGCAGGTACTCCACATCTCATGCAGTACGCGTTCCGAGTGAACGGCACCGGCTGGCAGATCATCCGGGTCAATCTGCTGAAGGAAGCACACTGGAGTGGCGTGCTGGATGCATTCCGCATTGATCCAACAGACCGCGTGGCAAACGCTCACGTGGAAATCGATTGGATCCGCCTGATCAACTTCACCGAAGCGGAGCGAGACGCCGTCGAGATGCTTGGCTCACCTAATACAAAGCCCGAGCGGTTGACTTTGCAAGCGGTGCGTACAAAGGCCATAGCCGGCTCCAAACAAAACGTCGTCGTCCGAGTGACGGACTCCGCAGGTGGCCCAGTCTGTGGACAGCCGGTAACCGTCTCGTTATCACCGGAGTCTGGCGGAAACCTTGAGGCCGGCAAGCAGCGTTCACTGGCAGCCGGCCCGCAGAAACGCCGTGGACTGACCGACGCCGAGGGGCGATTGGAAATGGTTCTCGCCTGTAGCCGCAAGGCCGGCGCAAAGGCTGACCAGCTCGTGGTCAAGGCCGATTTCACGTCACTCGAAGCCCCAACGGTCGGCGTAGACACGCTTCCCGGTCCGCCCCATCACTATGAGATCCAACCCAATCGCCCCGTTTGTGTGGACGAGAAGCAATTCCCCTGGGATATCTTCTTACAACTGACCGACGAGTTCGGCAATCCGCTGAGCGTCGCTGGACGCGTTGTCTGGCTGGAGGTCCCAAACGGCGCTCAGATCCAGCCAAACTGCGTGGTGACCGATTCGTCGGGTCGTGCGTGGGCGACTCTCCAAGTCGACACGGACAAACGCTGGGTATACCAAGTCAAGGCCACCGACAATGCTGGTTGCAGTGGCACCTCGGCGCAGTTTTCCGTAACGCCGACCCAGGGACGCAACAACCCAATCCATCTGCTTCCCAACGGTTATTTCGCTTACGCCGACGGTCGGCCCTTTGTGCCACTCGGCGGCTTTTATGCCAATTGGGTGCAAAGCGAAACGCCTAACGGCGAGTGGAACAAGGTGCGATCGTTCACCGACACAACGGAAGACGAAAAGCGCCGCTGGATGAAATTTCTCCACGACAACGGGGTAACCGCCATGCGCATGATGCTTCGCACACATCGCCCCAATGGGACGGAGCCGATGGACATCGGCGGCCGGTTGAACCAAGCCCTGTTTGCCGAGACCCTTCGCTACATGGACTTGGCTCGAGAGTTCGACCTCCACTTTCAACTCGTGCTTCACGAAGACTATACCAAGCCGATCTACTTCAACGAGAAACACCTGCGGCAATACGCCTTGCCGGCATGGGAGGGAATCAACCTCAACGCGCTAATGCCATCGCAGCGGCGGTTCCTCGTCAACATGGACCTGATTACCCCCATCCAGGAGAAATATCACGATCCCGATACAATAGCCTGCCAGGACGCATATGCCCGGGAGATTGTTGGCGTCTTGCGCAACAATTCGCAATTGTTTGCCCATGAGCTAGAAAACGAAATGGTCGATTGTCCCGCTTCCTGGGCCAATCATGCGATCGAAGTGATCCGTGAAGGCGATTTGCAGACGCCGGTGTGCGTCAGCCACGGTGGGGGCGGGCTGCACACGGCCGACCCGCTCTGGTGGCACCGCAACGTGCGGATCGACTTCTACAACTATCATCTTTACCCTAGCGGCGGGGTGACCACCGCCGAAATTGATTACGGAGCGGCGGTCGATGTGCTGACCCGCTATGGCCGGATGTGTGGCCCGTCGATGCTCGGCGAGTCAGCTGGTGACGAGTTTTCCGTCCACCCCAGCGCCAATGTGCGGCGCTGGGTCATGCGCGACATCATCTGGTTTGCCCTGACCAACGGCAATCCCGGGGTGTTCTTCTGGAATGCTCGGGGATCCGAGGTGCGGGAGTTCAAAATGGCACGTCAGGCGATGGCCCAACTCGACCTGACCACCATGAAGCGAGCCAAGCCCGAGATCGGAATCGACGTACGTCATTCGCTGGAAGACGACAAGTGGTTCCGCACGCCCGAAGGCCGCGAGGCCTATCTGGCCATGGGCCGCTATGCTCAGCATTATTTGAGCCGGGGTGTGGACTTCGATTTCACCGTGGAACCGGCCCGTTACGCAAAGAGTGCCGACCTCAAGAAGTTTGCCCCACCCGTCCCTTCGCAGCATCCTTTCCGCTTCGGACAGGGCTGGCAATTGGGCTACTTGGCCCGAGAAGACTGGCGAGAGACACTCGTCTATGTGCGCAATCTGGCCGGCATCGAGAAGTGGGAGGCCGAAGTGGGACGCCATCGCAGAGAACAGTTCTTACGTAAACGTGCCGCCGCCCCCCTACGTCTGGAGCTTCAACTCCCTGCAGGGCAGTATGAGGCGACAATCTACGACCTTGACGAGCAGAAGGTGGCCAGTCAGATCGTCACGGCCAATGGTCTTCTCGACCTGGGCGCGACCGACCACGACTTCGCCCTGGTGCTCAAACGGCGGTAGAACTATGTCATCAACACGGCGACTTTCGCTTCATCCACCTCAACACCCAACCCCAGGCCAGTCGGTACCTCGGCGAATCCGTTGCGAACGTCAGAGGCTCGGTGAAAATATCGGCACTGAGGAACTGCGAACCGTTGAGCGCCACCGGTTTCTCCAGGGCGCAGACGCCGAATAGTACCTCTGGCGGCCAGCGAGAGGTCCGGGGTGGTCAGCCCGCTTCCCAGCCAGAATAGACCAACGTCCACGACCATTCTGATCTGCCGCCGGGCAGACAATAGCCCCCCCGGCGTGAGAAATCTTGATCATGATCCCGTCGACCATCGCCAGCCGGATGGACTCCTCGCAATCGACGGGTGCCCCCCTCGTCCATCGTGAGCGGTAAGGCTTCTTGCCGCTTGAGGACCTAGTAGCCACTGATCCGATTAGGCTTCCGTGGTGATTCGAGGACTTCAATTCCCGCGTCGGCCAGTTCAGGGGCACCTACCAACGCGGGAGCCAAACCATAGCCGCCGTTTGCATCGGCCCAGAGGAAACCGCTGGATACCAATCGGTAAACGCGATGAACGATTTGAACATCGAAGTGGGGATCGGGAGTAACCTTGATATTGAGACTCTGATAGCCTCGCTCTAGCCCTTAAACAAGCGAACACCCGAGGCGTTCGGAATGGGTTTTCGGTCAGAA
>CAZLDQ010000227.1:0-8796 GCA_964558295.1 uncultured Planctomycetaceae bacterium
AAACCACCACCGACGCCGCCGACAAACTCTTCGCCGCCTGGTGGGAGTAGGCGTAGACTAGCGTGAAAGGTTTTCTGGCTGAACATGAGAAGGATGGGATGATGAGGTGGGAGGTCGAGAACGCGTCGTAGCGGTCTTGCGCCGTTTTGCCGTGGCTCGTTCTCAGGGGCGGCGATATTCTCTGCAAGCGATAATCCGTGATAGTCGACATGGATTGTGCCCATTCCTCCCACCTTGGAATCCTCGCCATGACCACCTCTCCGGTTCAAAGCTGTCGCATGTTTGTTGCCGGATTAGCGATTTGCGACGCGAATAGCGATGGCCCTCGCCGGTGCGACGGGTGATGGAGCTTTGGCGGCTGCGGCCGACGAAACACTGGTATTGGTTTCTCGTGAAGACCCGTCCCGACGACTCGCCCGCGGTTGAAGAAAACGTGCGCCGCATCGAGCTCCTCCCAGCTGGCTTTGCTGGGAAACGAAAGATGGGGTTATGGAGTAGCCTTGTTGGGAACAGGGCTGGAGGAATCCGTGGCAGCCACGGTCAACAGGTTCTCCACTTGACGAACACCAGGTTCTTGGAGAACGAGTTGTTCGAGCAAGACTCGGTCGTGTTCTGTGCGAACGGCCCCCTTCAGAGTCACAATGCCCTTATCGACGGTGAAGTCGATGGGGGGGAGATTACGAAGGAACGGAGCCTTTGCCAGGCGAGCGGCCAAGCGGGGGGGAAGTGCTTGAGATGAGGGGCCCTCGTACTCGAAGCCCACCTGGAGGGTGGGGCGGATCGTTTCCGAGCTTTGTCGGTTTCGGGTCGTGCCGTAGCTAGTGCGTTGCGTGCTGTTTGCGTTGGTGCTCGACGTGGTTGAGCGTCGGAGGCTTGTGTTGCTGGAACTTCTGGAACTTCTGGAACTGCTGGAACTCGCGTCGGTATAGCCGAGGAAGTTGCGATTATCGTTGGCATCGGCGCCAACGAAATTGGCGGCTCCGCGAGAACTCCGGAGCAAGTTGTCGCTGGTCGACGTACCACTGGTCGACGTACCACTGGTCGACTTGCCACTGGTCGACGTGCCACTGGTCGACGTGCCACTACTCATTTTCGCCGAAATTGAGCTACTGAAAAGGTTACCGAACATACTCGTGCTCGACGAACTCGACTTCATCGATGACGAGCCAAGGCTGGAACTATTCCGATTGAATTGGGCCCAAGCGGGAGCCTCCAGCCAAATGAGGGCAATGACGCTCACGGCGAGTAGAGAATTGCGCATGGTTCTCGCTCCAACGATGCCCCTAGTATTTGTTATCGTGCATCCGCCGGCAATTCCACCCAGATTATTGGCCCCAAGGGTTTTCGGGTCAATCTCCCTTGACCAGGACGGGTTACGTATTCCGTCAGGAAGAGGGGGTGGTCGCGGGACAAATTTTGAGAATCTGTTGGGGGAGTTGGCAAAGTTTGCCGATCATAACGGTTGATTGGAGTTTGCGGGCTGGGCGGCGCCCGTTTGGTTTCGTATCTCGAAGGGATCGTGACGAAATACGGGTCGGCCAAACTATGCGAATGCGGATGAGCGTTATTGTCTCGTTGGGGTTACTGTTGGTGGTTGGGGCCAGCTTTTGGACCTGGGGGGAAGGTGGGCCATCGATTGCGAGAGTTGCTGCGACTCCGTTAGAAACCCCCTCTGCCGAGCCGGTGATGGAAGTCTATCCGACTTCCCCAGAGGAAGTGCAGAGCTTAGCCGCGCGGTTGGAACAAGAGTTTGCGGCGACGGCCAATGTGCGGATCGTGCCCGATGTAGGCCGGTCCCAGGTGATCGTACTGGCCCCGCGCAGTGTTCACGCTCGGATTGCCGCTTTGGTGGGAAGGAAGGAGGGAACGCAGGTGCCTCGGAAGCCGGCGACATCGGTGAAGAGAGTCGAACCGGCAACCGCCGTGTCGTCTTCGGCTGATGCGTCTGGCCAGGAGGTTCGGTTGGCCCGCGTGACAGCGGCACAGTTTGAAGCGGCGTTGTTGAGCACCTTGGGAAATCGGTTGACCCCGGTGTCGGGGCAAGGAGAAGGGGTTTCTGCTTACAGCCTGACGTTGGCCAATGGGCAGAAGCTGAATATCGCGTTGGATCGGGGGACGCAGCGGGTACAACTCAGCGGACCGAGCTTCGCGGTGAAATCGGCCGTCCAGTTGATGAATGCCTTGGACAATCCAGGCTTGGCCTCGAGTCAAGGCCTTCGGCTGGTTTCGCTTAAAGCAGCGCGTGTGGCTGATGTGCGACCGGCGATCGAGGCGGTGGCCATGCAGCAGTCGCCGCATGGGCAGCCGGCTCCCGCGACGGTTGCGCCGCCGACTCCTGCGGTTCCCGATGCTCCAGCGCCATCCGGCGACCGTTCCCCGGAGGCGGAGGGGGGCTTGATTGGATCGGTTCAGGTGGAAGCGGTCGAAGGGTTGGATGTACTGCTTCTTCGGGGCGATCCTCGCGATGTGGAGAAGGTGTCGCGAGTCATTGAACAGATTGAACAACTGAGTACTCAAACCCAGCCGGCAATTGAAGTGATTCTGCTGAGTCACGTCGATTGTACGGCCTTGTCGACGATCCTGCTGCAATTGTACGATCAGGTGTTCACGGCGAGGCAGGGGAGTGTGAGCATCACGGCCTTGGTGAAGCCCAACGCCCTGCTGGTCGTGGGGCGGCCGGAGAACGTGGCCATGGTGAAAGACCTGGCCAAGCGTTTGGACCAGCCGGTCCCGCCGATGTCGCAGTTCCAGGTTTTTCGGTTGAAGAATGCTGCGGCGGAGACCGCTCAGACGACGGTCGAGAACTTCCTCGCCCAACAGTCGGACGAGACGCCGACGGGGCTGGGGGTGCGGGGGCAGGTATTTGCCGATTTTCGCACCAACTCGCTGGTGGTTCGGGCGAGCCCTCGTGATTTGGTCGAGGTGGCTGCGCTGATCGCCAAGTTGGATGCCACGACCAACGAGGCTTACAACGAAGTCCGGGTGTTCAAGTTGAAGAACTCACTGGCTTCGGAATTGGCTCCCGTGCTCCAGGACGCGATTACCGGTCAGATGTATGGCCAACAGGCGCAGAGAGGGACAGGGACGCGAACGCGAGGAACGAGCAGCGGCCAACGCGAGGACTATGAACGAAAATCAGTTCGCCTGCGGTTTGTGACGGTCGATCAGCGGGGGCACCGTGTGTTGAGCTCGGGAATCCTCACCGACGCCCAGGTGACCGCCGATACGCGGACCAACTCGGTTGTCGTGACGGCCTCGGCCGACAGTATGCCCCTGATCCAGGCGCTGGTCAACGAACTCGACCAACTGCCGAGCGTCGAGGCCCAGATTAAGGTGTTCACCCTGGCCAACGGTGACGCTCAGAACATGATGGCGATGCTGGAGAGTGTCTTTGGCACTCAGACGACCGCGACAACCGATCAGCCGGCTGTTCGCAACGGGACGGTGGACGGGGAGAGCACCTTGGTTGGGCTGCGGTTCGCCGTGGACCAACGCACGAACAGCATTGTCGCTTCCGGTTCGGCCGGTCAGTTGACCGTAGTCGAGGCGATCCTCATGCGGCTTGACGACAGCGATGTACGGGATCGCAAGAGCACGGTCTATCGACTCAAGAACGCCCCTGCCCAGGATGTTGCCAATGCACTGAACGAGTACCTCAACAGCGAACGCCGGGTGGAACAGAATGCGCCGGGACTCGTCAGCGCGTTTGAACAGATTGAACGCGAGGTGGTCGTTGTTGCGGAGCCGGTCAGCAACAGCCTGATTGTCAGTGCTACGCCCCGGTTCTACGAAGAAATCGTCACTCTGGTCAAACAGCTTGACGAGCGGCCGCCGATGGTGATGATCCAGGTGCTCATCGCCGAAGTCACGCTTAACGACACCGACGAGTTCGGCGTGGAGCTTGGTCTGCAAGACTCGATCCTCTTTGATCGCAGCATCGCCACGTCCACCGGAGCGCTGGTGCCCGGGTATCTGTTCAATTCGACCGATTCGTTAGGGAATGCCGCGGGAGTGGCGAACCCAGGTCGGGTCGGTGGGCAGGGGATCTCCAATCTCGGCGTGGGGCGGTCAAATAGCAATCTCGGATATGGCGGCTTGGTGTTGTCGGCGTCCAGTGAGTCGGTCAGTGTGCTGATCCGGGCCCTCAAGGAATGTCGCCGGGTGGACGTTCTCAGCCGGCCGCAGGTGATGACCATGGACAATCAGACGGCCCAAGTCATCGTCGGTCAGGATGTGCCTACCATCACGGACACGCAGATCAGCGATTCGGGCAATCAGATCAACTCGATTGATTATCGCGAGGTGGGGTTGATTCTCACGGTCACGCCGCGAATCAGTCCGGATAAGCTGGTCGTGATGGAAATCGACGCTACCAAGTCCGAAGTCGGCGACGAGGCCGACGGCATTCCTATTTCCGTCAACGAAGGCCAAGTCATTCGTTCTCCACGGATCAATCTCGCTTCTGCTCGAACGGTGGTCAGTGCGTCCAACGGCCAGACGGTGGTCTTGGGCGGGCTGCTCACGAAGTCGAACAATCAGGTTCACCGCAAGGTACCGTGGTTGGGCGACGTTCCGCTGCTCGGACGGTTGTTCCGCTATGACGGATATGAAGAACGGAAGACGGAACTGCTGATCATCATGACTCCCCATATCGTTTATAGCGATGACGATGCCGAACGGCTCAAGCAGATCGAGTCGGCCCGCATGGACTGGTGTTTGGGAGACGTGCTCGACATGCATGACGGGTTTGGGCTGCGGAGCCGGCAGTGTGTGGGCGGTACGTCCGGGGAGGTGATCTACCCAGACGCTGGGCCGGTACTCAATGGCGTTCCTGGTTCCGTTCCTGGTCAGGTTCCAAATCCTGCGGCGGTGCCGGCCCCCCAACCCACGCCCGCCCCGAACTCGTTGCCTCCCGCGATGGGACCGGCGCCGATTCCGTCGTTCGAGGAGCCTCCTCCCGCGCCGACGCCTCCGTCTGGGGCGATCTATCGGCCGGCACGATCAGGCAACCTGGGGGTTGCGTCTCGCCAGGAAGGCCCCGGGGAAGTGGAAGTGATTTCTCCCGCCGCGGCCTATCGGTTTCGTAACACGCTGGCCGATCAACAAATCGATGTTAGGGGGTACCCGCAATGAGTCGCGATCGCTTCTCTTTCAGCCGATTTGTCACGACAGTCGTCGTTCTCGTGGTCAGTCTGTTGCCACTCGTTGGTTGCAAGCAATGGAATGTGGCGCAATCGTGGTCCTGGCTTCCCGGCGTCGAAGATCCACCGCAAATCCCCGAGAAGGTCATGGCGGTCTGGTCGAATGCTCAACTTCAGCCCAACAACGGGGAGGCCGTGCGTGGTTTCGGGGCACGACTGATGTTTTACGACAAGAACGACAAACCAATCCGGGTTGAGGGCACTTTGGTCGTCTACGCCTTCGATGAGCAGAAGCCGGAGGGAAAGAGTTCGCGTGCCGATCGAAAATACGTGTTCACCCCTGAGCAACTCAAAAACCACTACAGCAAGTCTCAACTTGGCCATTCGTACAGCGTCTTCATTCCATGGGACAAGCACGGAGGCCCCCAACAACAGGTGAGTCTGATTGTACGGTTCAATCCCATTGGAGGGCCGGCGATTGTCGGGACCCAGGCGAAAGTGATGTTGCCGGGGGAGATTCTTAATGCGACGGAGGTGGCCGCGAGCCGGCCGCCTCGTGTCGAAGGGATCGGAGAAGTTCCACTCCAGGCTGATCGGACGCAGCGAGTCGACCCCGTTACGCACTATGCGCCTCTCGGGGAAAAGAAGACCGATACAGCCGGGGCCACGAAACGGCTACAGATGAAGACGACCACGATTCCGTTGCCGAGCAGGGGGCAATGAGCGGAATAGGCCAGAGATTGGCCCAATGCACGACGATCGCCAGTCTGCGAGGCTCCTACTGTGGCGGTCTGAAGGATCGCAACGAGCCGCCTTCACCGCTGGTTGACGGACCAGGCATTTGCCGTGGCATCGTTGGGCGCGTTGTCCCGGAACGTTGGCTTGATGTCCGCGATGGCGACGCGGTAGAACGTTGACGCGCATTGGACGGACGCATGCTAGGCTGTTGTGAGGCATTCATCGAAGGGGAGGTGGCGGTCGTACGCGTGACTTGGACCGAGTCGCCCATCAACGAGGTGAGGGCTTCTTCGACTGCGGTGAGGCTTGCCTTGTGAAGCGTCACCACACGCATCGTCTGGTTGGACTCGACAGCCGCGATGTCTAGTTGTTCGATCAGTTCCTTGACTTCGGCGAACAGCGGCTCGGGAGCGGAGACGATCACCGAGTTGGTTCGTGCATCCACGCCCAGAGACATGGTTTGCGGTTCTTCTGCAGACTGGGAAGAGGAGGATGAACTGCGCCCCCCCGTACTTCTCCGAGAGGACTGGGCTCCGCCAAACATCATCATGAACGGTGGCATGCCTCCGAAGCCGCGCGAGTTTCGCGACGAGCTCGAGGCGCCGATCCGGTCGGAATAGACCTCCTTCAGAATGCTGACAATCTCGTCCGCCTGCGTGTTGTGGACCGGAATCAAGCGTGGCTTTGGCTGAGCCAGCACCTCCTCAGGGCTTTCCACCTGATCAAGGATTCCGAGTAGCTCTTGGATCAACTCCAGATCGATCGGATTGGCCCGAACGATCAGGGCGTTGAGCCGAGCGTCGGGCGTAATCCGGAGTGTTGGGTTTTGCGCAGGCGTCGAGGAGGAACGCGACGAAGAGGATCGGCTGAAGCCCCGGGACATGCCCGGCCATCGGAACGCACTGCCGGACATTCCCGGTCCGCCGGTCGTCTCAGGACTTCCGGGTATTCCCGGACTGCCAGGCTCCCCTTGCATGTCGGGTGCACCCGGCATGGTTCGCCCTCCCGGAAAACCCAGTCGCCCGAACGGCATCCCTGGTTGTTGTGGTTGTTGTGGTTGTTGTGGTTGTTGTGATTGCTGCGAGTCGTAGTATTCCTGGGGCAGCGTGCCTCCGCCAAGGACACGATCAAGTGTTTCAGCCACCGAGTTGGCTTTGGCGTATTTCAAGTAGAAAACCGTCATGTTGGCGCCGGCCGAACTGGCGGAACCCATCAGAATCTTGAGCATCGATTCAAACTCATTCAAGGCTTCCAGATCCTCGGAGGCGATCACCACTCCGCCCGGCCCAGGTGCCACGACGATCGGTGCGGGTTGTTGGGTTGGGGAGGCCGGCTTGGCGGGCGACGGCGAGACGGGAGGAGTCTCTGCTTTGGGATTCGGCACGTCCGAGATGAAGACAACCGGCGCCCAGGAGGAGGCGGCTGTGGTTTGGGGCTGTGTGGAAGGTGCGGCAGGCGTTTGACTCCGTGTTGGAGGGGGCGGCAGTGGCGGCTTCCTCTCGGAGTGTGGCGGCGAAGACGGAACGTCGGCCGGCGGTTGGTTTGGCCGTAAGGTGGGGATCACCGCCGATGGGGTCACTGTTCGGATCTGGTTTCGGCGCAGGGTGGGCCAGATTTCTTCCAGTCGTTCCAGCGCGGAACGGGCTGCGGGGCCCGTAATCGGAATTAGCCGCACCTTGCCGCCGTCCGACGGATCCTCGCTGACCAACTCCGTCTCCCCCATCTTCTGCAACAGCGTCCGGATCTGCAAAAGCTGAGCCTCGCTGCCGCGAACCAGCAACTGCCGCGTTGCTGCGTCGGCTTGGACGGTCGGGGCTTTGGCATCGCCTGCAAATAGATTCTGAATCGACTGAGCGGCCGTCTGAGGATCGGAGAACCTCAGGCGCAACACCTCGACGCGCAGGGCCTCGCGTTGCATCTGCTCAAGCGTGGCGCGGATCGTTGCATGCTCGGACGGCCTCGCCAGGGCCACCAGGTTGCCAGTCTTCGGATCGGTCGTCAAACGTGCGCCTGGCGAGCCGGCCAGTAGGGTCTGCAGCACCTTTAGTGTGGCGTCGGGATCGGCCGGATAGACCTCGTAGACTTCCAGTTGGGGTGTGCTTTGGGCGGAACCTGTCGGCGCCACGATTGAAGGCAAGGCCTTGAGAATCTTGTCGATCTGCTCCATCTTGGCCGGCGACGCCGCCACCAGGAGTTGCAGGTTGATCGAGTCCCAGGCGAAGCGAACGGTGCCGTCCGACGTGGCATTTTGTCCGGCGGGGATGTTGAACATCTGCCGCAAGATCCCCAGCACTTCCTCGGGTGCGCCTGAGGTAATCGCGAACCGTTGCACCTGCTCGGGCCCGGCGACGGCCGGGTTGTCGGCGCGGCGAATCACCTCGGCAATGGTGCGCAACCGGCCTGCCGTCTCGGTAACGAGGAGTTGCTGGGATTTCGGCAATACGACCACCGCTCCCTGTGGTCCCAGGAGCTTCTTGATCTCCGCTTCTGCATCTTCCGGTCGCAGGTTTTCCAATTGAAACAAGGTGCTGACCAATTCGAACTTGCCCCGCGATTCAAGCTCCTCGACGGTGACGGTTGATATCAGATTCGGTGGGATACCATCCTCAAGGTTGATGAGCATCAACATTCGGTCGCGTAGGATGAGGGTATAACCTTTGGTCAACAGGACTCCGTTGAGAAGGTCGATCGCCTCCGCCGGCGTGTAGCGGTGGTCATCGGTATAGTTGAACGTTCCAGGCGGTGGAGCGTTCATCACCAGGGAGAAGCCCGCTCGTTGAGCGAACCAGTTGAGTACGTCTTCCCACGGCTGATATCGGAAGTTGAATTCCAGCGTCACGTTTTCGTTACCCGATGACGCTTCATGGGCGGGCTCTGGGGAAGGGAGCGAATCTGGAGGGGCCGGAGGAGGTGGTGT
>CAZLDQ010000228.1:0-8758 GCA_964558295.1 uncultured Planctomycetaceae bacterium
CCAGGCACGAGCGTATTCGCCCCCTCGGCCTACCCCGCCGCCGAACAGACCGGCCGCATCGATCCGACGGGCAAAATCCACGGCCGTGTGGCCACCCCGCCAATGGAAGCGTCAAGGGACCGGCGAAATCCCCCCAAACGCTTCACGTTTCCCGGCCATTCCAGCGGACAAACGCTTCCATCGCGTAGTATTCCGGCAGACCGATCTGGTTGTACGTGTCGGCCATGTTCCGGTTGCGGTCTTCGGCTCGCTGCCAGAATTCGCGTGGATCGTCGGGGCCCGGGAACAGGGCCGTGTCCTTTTGCGACTCGTGGCGGAAAATCGCCTGGCGTTTACGCTGCTGATCGCGTGGACTCAAGGGGACCGCGACGTCGATCATGTGCGGCGGCCACTCCTGCCACGCGCCGCGATACAACAACACGTCCGGCCGGGTCCCCGTCGCCTCTTCGATCTGCCGCAAAGCGCGGAACACGAGCCCGGTGCAGACGCGATGGGTGCCGTGCGGATCGGTTAAGTCGCCGGCCACGTAGATCTGGCGCGGCTGGACCGTCTCGATGCATTCACGGACCGCGCGCACATCTTCTTCGTCTGGCGTCTTCTTGTCGATCGTGCCGGTGCGGTAGAAAGGAAGATCGAGGAAGTGGAGATGCTCTTCTCGGCAACCGCAGGCCAAGGCCGCCGCCTTGGCCTCGCTCCAGCGGATCAACGTCTTGAACTCCAGCACCTCCGCAACGTCCGAATCGCCCGGCTGTTTCTGGGCCAGGACCGTCAGAACCCGCTTTTCCAGCTCGGGCGTCTTCTCCACGTCGATCCCGAATCGCCGATTCAACTCGGTCAACAGGTCGACCAGTTGCTGCACGTCGTGATCGAACACGGCGATATTGCCGCTGGTCATGTAGGCCACGTGCAGTTCGTGCTGGTCTTCGACGAGCCGGATCATTGTTCCGCCCATGCTGATCACGTCGTCGTCCGGATGCGGACTGAAGCAGAGGATCCGCGACGGCTCGCGTCCGCCGGGATGATAGTCGATCGTGTTCATCATCCACTGGAACACGCGATGGGCCACCTTCTGGCCGGGACCATGGTGGCGCAGCAGATGATGGAGGTTGTGGTCCCGAAAATCGGTGTCGTCGAGCTTCAACAGGGCCTTGCGTGCCTGCTGGCAAAGCCAGAGCGTAGCGAGTTTTATCAGCGCCTCAGTCCAGTCGACGTTTCCCAGAAGCCAGGGCGTGGACACGGCCGTCAGCTCATCCCCCGCCGCCGCATCCAACAAGATCGAGGCGTCGCGATGCTCGCGGAGGAAGGTGGCCGGCACGCGTTCGGTCACCGGCCCCTCGGCCACGTCACGGATGATCCGCGCCCTGTTCTCCCCCAACGCCAAAACGACGATCTTCCGCGCGTCGAGAATCGTGCCGATGCCCATCGTCAGTGCGTGGGTCGGCACATTGTCCTCGCAAAAGAAGTCGCTGGCCGCGCCGCGCCGCGTGACCGGATCGAGCGTCGCCAGCCGGGTGCGGCTGTGACGCGAGCTGAACGGTTCGTTGAACCCAAGGTGTCCGTTCCCCCCAAGTGCCAGAAGCTGCAGGTCGATGCCCCCCACCCGGCGAATCGCGTCCTCGTACTGGTGGCAATGCTCGTCCACCTTGTCCGCCGGCACGGTGCCGTCGAGAAAGTGGACATTCTCCGCCGGAATGTTGACATGGTTGAAGAACGTCGTGCCCATCCACCGGCGTTTGCTCTGCAGCCGATCGGGCGCCAAGCCGAAGTATTCGTCCAGGTTGAACGTCACCACACGGCTGAAATCGAGTTTCTCTTCCCGGTGCATCCGGACCAGTTCGCGATAAACGCCGATCAAGGGAGTGCCCGTGGCCAACCCCAGCACGGCCTTGCGCCCGTAACAGTTCCGCTCACGGATCGTGTTAGCCACCAGGAGAGCCACATGACGCGAGACATCCGAGCTGGAGTCAAACAGATAACAAGGGATCGAGGTACCGGCAACGGGACTCGCAGTGGGGTAAATCATCGGGGACAACGCTCAACCAAAGTTCAAACACGACTGGGCCAGCATTCCAACTTGATGCGTCGCCGCTCGGCTGTCAACACATACCACACTTTCGGACTATACCCCACCGACATGCAGCACCTGGCCGGTGATCGCCTGCGCCTTCGGGTCCAGCAGCGTCTCCACAAGATCGCACACCGCCGCCGGCGCAAACTGTCTCGGAATAATCTGCCGCTCGGTGAGCCGGGCGATTTGCTCCGGGCGAACCCCTTGGAGCAGGTCCGTCTCGATCGGCCCCGGGGCAATGCAGTTCACCGTGATGCCGAAATCGGCCATCTCCCGAGCCAACGCCCGGCTGAACCCTTCCACGCCGGCCTTTGAAGCCACGTAGATCGATTCCCCCTTCAACGCAAGCGCCACGGCGATCGTCGAGAAGTTCACGATCCGACCGGCCTTGCGCCGGACCATCAACGGCGCGAAGGCCTGACAGGAAAAAATCGTCCCCAGCAGATTCGTCTCGATAATCTGGCGAGTGGTCGTTTCGGGCGTCGTCAGCGCCAGATTCATCGACGCGATTCCGGCCGCATTGACAACGGCCTCGACCGGCGAGCCCTGGCGCAACTCGCCGGCCAAGGCGCGAAGCGCTTCGTAGCACGTCACATCGCAGATCCGCGTCGGATAGTCGGCCTGGATCGCCGAACGGGCCAAGCCCAACACCTCTCGGCCATTGGCCGAGAGTCGCTCACAAATCGCCTTACCCAGCCCCCGGCTGGCGCCCGTCACGATGATCATGGTGTCTTTACGCTGGCTCTATGAAGGCGAGGACTACTTGCACACGGCCTACTCGACCGTCACGCTCTTGGCCAGATTCCGCGGCTTGTCCACGTCGCAGCCCCGGGCGACCGCAATATGATAAGCCAGCAGTTGCAGGGGGACGCTGAAGACGATCGGCTGCAACAAGTCGTCGCAGGCGGGAACCGCCACCACATCGTCGGCCTGTTTGGCGGTCTCCGTGTCGCCTTCGCTCACCACGGCGATCACTGGGCCGCCGCGGGCTTTGATCTCCTGGAGATTGGCCATCACCTTGTCGTAGACCGGCCCCTGCGGCATCAGAAACACGCTGGGCGTGTGCTCGTCCACCAACGCGATCGGCCCATGCTTCATCTCCGCTGCCGGATAGCCTTCCGCGTGAATGTAGCTGATTTCCTTTAGCTTCAACGCCCCTTCCAAGGCCGTGGGGAAGTTGAACTGCCGTCCCAAGTAGAGGAAATTGTTGCACTCGGCATACTTCATCGCGATCCGCCGCACCTCGTCGTTGCACTCCAACGCCCGCTGAACCAAGTCCGGCAACTCCTGCAACTGCTGGATGATCCGCATCCCGGCGTCGACGCTCAGATGCCTTAGGCGGCCGAAGTAGAGCGACAACATGGCCAGCACCACACACTGCGACGTAAACGCCTTGGTCGAGGCCACGCCGATCTCCGGCCCGGCGTGCAGGTAGATCCCGCCGTCCGCCTCCTGGGCGATCGAACTGCCCACCACATTGCAGATCGCCAGGGTCGGATACCCCTTGCGTTTCATTTCCCGCAGGGCGGCCAGCGTGTCCGCCGTCTCGCCGCTTTGGGTGATGGCGAACAAGAGCGTGTGGTCGTCCAGCGGCGGATTGCGGTACCGCAACTCGCTGGCGTACTCCACCTCCACCGGCAGCCGGGCGAGGGTCTCCATCTGATACTCCCCCACCAACGCCGCGTGCCAACTCGTGCCGCAGGCGGTGAGCACAAACCGCCGCACTTGACGCAACTGCTGCGAGGTGAGGTTCAATCCACCGAACTTGGCCGTGGCCGCGTCCAGATCGAGCCGGCCCCGCATCGCATTGCGCAGCGACTCGGGTTGCTCGAAAATCTCTTTGAGCATGTAGTGTTCGTAGCCGCCGCGATCCACGGCGTCGGCGTTCATGTCCAACACATGGATATTCGGGAAAACCCGCCCCTGGTGACGATCCACGATCCGAAGCGAATCGGCCGTGATGACCGCCAACTCGTTGTCGGCCAGGTAGACGATTTTGTCCGTATGACCGACCAGCGGCGAGGCGTCGCTGGCGACAAAATGCTCCCCCTCGCCCACGCCCACGATCAACGGACTGCCCAACCGCGCGGCGAGCAACACTTCCGGATAGTCGCGAAACACGATCCCAAGCCCGTAGGTCCCGTGCAACTGGCTCAGCGCCCCCTGCACCGCCTCGATCAGCGGAGCATAGTCCACAGCCGCCATGTCAACGACCGGCGGTTGGCGATCCAGATAGCTGGCGATCAGATGGGCGATCACTTCGGTGTCCGTGGCCGAGCGGAACACGTACCCTTCGCTCTCCAACCGTGCTTTGAGCGTCTGGTAGTTTTCGATCACGCCATTGTGGACCACGGCCACGACGCCGTCGCCCCCGAGGTGCGGATGGGCATTCTCATCAGTCGGCGCGCCGTGGGTGGCCCACCGGGTGTGCCCGATCCCAAGCTGGCCGCGTGCCGGCGACTCGACGAGTAGGGCCTCCAACCGCTCAATCCGGCCGACCGACTTTCGCACCACCAGTCCTTGCTCGCTATCCAGCGTGGCCACGCCGGCGCTATCATAGCCGCGATACTCCAACAGACGCAGGCCATCGAGGAGAAACGCCGCCGCTTGCTTCGGACCGATATACCCGATGATTCCACACATACGCGTACTCCCTCACCTACTCGGGGGGCTGGCTTCCGAGTGCACCTTGCCCATCCGTGTCGGAAGTCTAGCAAATCACGGCCACGAACCAAGCGCGAATCTTGGGCCACGGACCATTTCCAGCCCCCCCCGGGCATCGGAATCTGCTCCGACACTCACCACACGGGGGACTACCGCCGACTCAAGCCCGCCTCGCGCACCGTGTCAACGTCAAACGAGTCGGCCGGCTCCTCGCAGCGGACTTGGTTGCGTCCGAGGTGCTTGGAACGATAGAGGGCCTGATCGGCACGGTGGAAAAGCAGTTCAGGGGTATCCCCCTCACGAGAGGCGGCCACGCCCACACTGAACGAGATGGATACTTGCTCGCCCCGGAACGTCACTCCCGAGGCCTCCTCAGAAATCTGGCTGCGGATCATTTCCGCCCGCTGCAAACCGACGGGAAGGTCCGTGCGGGGCAACAAAATCGCGAATTCGTCGCCGCCGTAACGTCCCACGAAGTCCCCCTCGCGCATCCAGGCCTTCAGCCAGCCCCCCACTTTCTCCAGCACATGGTCGCCCGCCTGATGCCCGTGGGAATCGTTGATCCGCTTGAAGTGATCCAGATCGATCAGGATCAACACAAACGGCTCGTGTCGCCGTTCCCAGGTCGCCAGAAGCAGATCGAGCTTCTCGTCAAAGGCCTTGCGATTGCCGACACTCGTCAGCGCATCGGTCCGGGCCTCACGCCGCACATGATCGATCTCCTGGGTCTGTTCCTCCATCCGATACCGGGTGCAAATCAAATCGGTCTGCAACTTGCGGTTGGCGGCCAACACCGAAGCCATTTGCGTCAGAAGAACCTGTTTGACCAGCTCCATCTCGCCGCTCGCCTGGATGCGATCGACGTGTTGGGCTGTCTGGCGAATCTCTGTGTTGTGACACTCCACATCCCCCCGCATCTGCTCAATCGAGTTGATCAACTCAACGAGCACGCGCAACGTGGCCTGCCGCTCCCGTTCGTGGAGATGCTCCTCTGGACGGGGGTCGTGCGGGCGGCTGCGGGCCAAGAAATAACCCACGATCACGCCTACCCCCACACTCCCAAGCACCCAAGGTGCGATATATGCCAGCGAATCCATGATCCCTCTTCTGCCCAATAGTCTCCCTTGGCAGAGGCCTGCTACCGAAAGCATAGCTTGCATATGTATAAGGCGTGTTTTGGTGGGGGTTTCGACCGCTCGGGTAGCTTGACCGAAGGACCGAAAAAAACTAGACTGGTCTTAGACTAGTCTAATCTCCGGGAGCAGAATCCATGCGCGAATCGGTCGGCTCTTACGAAGCAAAGACGCATTTGCCACAACTCTTGAAACGTGTGGCCCAAGGGGAAGAAATTTTGATCACCAAACATGGCCATGTGGTCGCCCGACTATCCCCCCCTTCGGACACCCCGAAACGCCATGACACCCAGGCAGTAATCGAAACAATCCTCGCGTTTCGCAAAGGACAGACCTTGGGGGGGCTCTCCCTCCGGCAGCTCCGAGAAGAGGGCCAGCGATGACTGAGCTGGTCCTCGACTGTTCCGTGACGATGGCTTGGTGCTTTGACGACAAGGCAAGCCCGCAGGCCGACGCCGTCCTAGCCCGGCTGACCGATACCCCGGCGGTCGTTCCCTCGCTGTGGTTGCTGGAAGTGACCCACGTCCTCGTCCTTGCCGAACGCCGCAGCCGCCTGACGCCGGCCAATACGACCCGTTTCCTGAGCCTCCTGCGCGCGCTGCCGATCACCGTGGAAGATCCACCGGTCGATCGGGTATTTGCCGAGGTGCTGCACCTGGCCCGCAGCCTTCAGCTTGCCCCCTACGACGCCGCCTATTTGGAACTCGCCATGCGCCGCGGAGGGGTGTTCTGCACGTTGGACAACGTGCTGGAAAACGCCGCGCGGGCCGTAGGGGTCCCGCTGTTTGCGGGCTAAACGATCTACCCCAAGGCCCCAAAATCGGGTAACAACAGGACTCGTACTGCGTCCACACCCAAAGGTTTTTTTTGACGATGACCAGTCCAGAACGAACCACCCCCCAAATGACCAGCCACATTGTAATCCCCGCCCGTTTGGCCTCCACCCGCTTGCCACGCAAGCTCTTGCTGCGTGAGACGGGCAAGACGCTCATCCAGCACACCTATGAGGCGGCCCAGCGGGCCAAAAAGCCTGCCGGAGTCTGGGTGGCCACCGACCACGAAGACATTTTCCGCGAGGTCCAGGCCTTCGGCGGCCAAGCGGTGATGACCGACCCCAACGCCCCCAGCGGCACCGATCGGGTCGCCGAGGTCGCCCGACGCCTCCTGGTCGACGTAGACATTGTGGTCAACGTCCAGGGGGATGAGCCGGATCTGGCCGGCGAGTCGATCGATCTGGCTGTCCGGCTCCTGGAAGAACACCCTGAAGCGGTGATGTCGACGCTGGCCACGCCGATCCGCAGTCGCAGCCAGTTGGAGGACCCCGCTTGCGTCAAGGTGGTCTTCGACCAGGCGAATCGCGCCCACTATTTCAGCCGCAGCCCGATCCCCCATGCCCGCACATGGGAGGATGCCCTCCTAACCTCTGAGCCACCGGCTTTCTACCAGCATGTAGGGCTCTATGCTTATCGCCGCGACTTCCTGCTGAGGCTCTCACAGATTCCGCAGTCGCAAAAGGAAAAAATCGAGAAACTCGAACAATTGCGGGTCCTCGACGCCGGCTACACAATCCTCGTGGGGGTGGTCAACGACTTCACCTTCGGGATCGATACCCCCGAAGACTACGAGCGGTTTGTTCTTCGGCGCCGCGTCGGCTAAAATGCATGATTTGGCTGGCACGACGCATCCTCCGAACCAGGACGGCCCACGATGACGAAACATATTTTTGTGACCGGTGGGGTGGTTAGTTCCCTCGGCAAGGGACTCACCAGCGCATCGATCGGCATGCTCCTTGAGAAACGCGGTCTCTCGGTCCGCATGCAGAAACTCGACCCTTATATCAACGTCGACCCGGGCACCATGAGCCCCTATCAGCACGGTGAAGTCTACGTCCTCGACGACGGCAGCGAAACCGACCTCGATCTGGGCCATTACGAACGTTTCACCAACAGCCCCCTCAATCGAGATTCAAATTACACCACCGGCCAAATCTATCTGTCCGTGATCGAAAAAGAACGCCGCGGCGAATACCTGGGAAAAACAGTCCAGGTCATTCCCCACATCACAAATGAAATCAAGGCCGCCCTGGCCAAACCCGCCGGCCCCGACGTCGACGTCGTCATCAGCGAAATCGGCGGAACCGTAGGCGACATCGAAAGCCAGCCCTTCCTCGAAGCCATCCGACAATTTTCCCTCGACGTGGGCAAGGAGAACTGCCTCTACATCCATCTGACGCTTCTCCCTTATCTCAAAGCGGCGGCCGAGTTGAAAACTAAGCCGACGCAACAATCCGTCGGACTCCTGCGCCAAATCGGTATCCAGCCCGACATCCTCGTCTGCCGCACCGAGCGCTCCATGAGCCATGACGACCGCGCGAAGATCGCCCTCTTTTGCAACGTGCCGATCCAAGCCGTCATCGAAGAAAAGGACAAGGATTTCTCCGTTTACGAAGTGCCGATGAGCCTCGTCGAGCACGGCATGGACGAACTCATCGTCCGCAAGCTGAACTTGAACGCCGGAGCGATCAATCTCGACCGCTGGCACGAC
Organism: uncultured Planctomycetaceae bacterium; assembly: GCA_964558295.1. Classification (GTDB taxonomy): domain Bacteria; phylum Planctomycetota; class Planctomycetia; order Pirellulales; family Thermoguttaceae; genus JBDKTH01. Next base: position 8,410 of record CAZLDQ010000228.1, read on the forward strand.
CTCTTGAATCGCCTTCGCAATCCGCAACATGAAGTTAGCATCGCCGTAGTGGGCAAATACGCCGAACATCGCGACGCTTACAAGTCGATCTACGAAGCCATCGATCATGCGGGCGTGCATCACCGCACCCGAATTCGCATCCAACGCATCCACAGCGAGTGGGTCCAACGCGAAGGACCGGAAAAGCGCCTGGCCGGCGTCGACGGCATCCTCGTCCCGGGCGGTTTCGGCGAACGAGGCATCGAAGGCAAAGTCGACGCGGTCCGTTTCGCACGCGAAAAGGGCATCCCCTTCTTCGGCATCTGCCTCGGAATGCAGGTCGCCGTCGCCGAGTTCGGCCGAAACATCA
>CAZLDQ010000229.1:0-7074 GCA_964558295.1 uncultured Planctomycetaceae bacterium
CGTCCTGTTTTACTTATTCTGCCCAGTCGCGCAACATCATTTCAGCCGCACCCGGAAGCCACTAGAATACCACTGGTTGGTGGTCGTCGAAACCGGGGAGGTATCGCTGGACTGGCGGTTGGGCCTGCTCACGGTAGCGGTTTCGATAGCCCTCGGCCAGGTGGATCATGATCTCCAGGATCAGTAGATCGGCGCGGGTCATGACATGCCGGGTACTTCGCGCGCCCAGGCCGCGAACCAGTTCTTCCAGGACATGCAAATGCAACTGCATGGTCTGCCGCGAGGTGACCCCAGCGGTGGCGAGCATGTCGGCCAAGCGGGTCAACTCATTGGTCAGGTTGCCGGAGCCCATGATCACATACGTTCGCAGCAATTCCCGGTAGAGGTGAACCAGTTCCAAGGGGAGATCCAAGGGCTGCTGAAGCGACGAGGTCAAGCCGGCATCGTTGGCCGGAAAGCCGTTTTCCGCGGGCGTCTCGTGTTCCTCCCGCCAGATAGCCTCCAGGTCGCCAATCAGCCCGCGCTGCTGGCCGAGCAGGCGTTCAGCTTCGTCATGCTCGCGTTGGAGACGTTGCCGTTCGGCCTCGTTGAGGCGGCGATTTTCGCGGACCAATTGGTGACGTTGCACGGCCCGGGCAACGACCCAAATCAGGTTTCGCGTCGTCGACGCGTTGACGCAGACGTAGGCGTCGGCCCCGACTTCAAAGCAGATAGCCCCCATCTCGGCCTCACTTTGCGTGCCGAGGACGATGATTGGTTCGTCCGCGCCGCCGGCCCGATACCCTTCGACAAGCTCTAGGGCATCCAATTCGCCCGGTTCATGGCTGACCAGGACGGCGTCGTAGGCTTCGTCGCGAAGCCGGGCCATTCCGGCCGCAATGCCAAGAGCCTCGTGGAGGAAGATTTCCGAGGCACTATCGCTGGCAAAGGCTTCGGCCAACCAACTTCCCGTCCGATGCCGTCCGGTTACATGAAGCACCCTCATTCGAGGGGGTATTTCCCGCCACGCGTTTGCCAAGAGGCCTCGGGAAGCTCGTTTGAGGGTTGCACCCATGGAATTTTCCTGAGTGGGTACGGAAATCAGTGGGGGATCGGGACGCGGTACTCTAGCGAACCCTGGGCGTCAGGTCAACATGGGTCTCGCCTGCAAAGCAGAAAGATGGCACAATGGGGAAAGGACGAATGTCGAATCACCAAATGACGAAGGAATGAGCGACGGATGAAGCACGATAGAGCGTGGAACTGGCAACCAGCCAGTTGAGCATTCGGGTTTCGTCATGTGGGCTTTGGTCCTTCGACATTCATCCTTTCCCCACCATCGAGTACAATTTCCAATCCCCGATCCTCGTAGACGGGTTTTGTGGAGACTCGTGTTCCACTCAACCTCCCACCTCCCGAGTACCCCATGAAAATCGCCTATCTCGACTGTGCCTCTGGAATCAGTGGTGACATGACGCTTGGCGCATTGGTTGATGCGGGGGTCGAGTTGAAGGCGTTGAATGCGGCAATTGGTTCGCTCGGGCTGCCGGGGTTGCGATTGGCAGCATCAGAGGTCAGGAAAGGGGGGTTTCGAGCGACCCAAGTCGTGGTCGAGCATGAACACGAGCATGCCCACCGGCACCTGCACCACATCCTGACGATGATCGATGGCAGCCAATTGACCGAGCGTCAAAAGGAGCTTGCCCGGCGGATCTTCACCCGGTTGGTTGAGGCCGAGGCCAAGGTCCACGGCAAGTCGCTTGAAAAGGTACACTTCCACGAGGTTGGGGCGGCCGACTCGATCGGCGACATTGTCGGGGCGGCGGTAGGTTGGGATCTGCTGGGCGTGGAGCGGCTTGTTGCCTCGCCAGTGCCCACGGGAACCGGTAAGATCCGGATCGCCCATGGTCTGGTGAGCGTGCCGGCTCCCGCCACAGCCGAGTTGCTCAAGGGGATTCCCCTGGCCGAGTCGTCGATTCCTTACGAGCTGACCACGCCCACCGGTGCGGCAATTCTAGCTGTGCTGGCCGAATCGTTCGGGCCGATGCCGGCGATGACCATCGAGCGGATCGGCTGCGGGGCGGGACAACGGGAGCTTGACGAACAACCGAACCTGTTGCGTCTATTGGTGGGCGAAACGGCCCATCGCGACGACGGGGAGACGGTCTGGATCTTGGAAACGAATCTTGACGACATTAGCGGCCAATGGGTGGGGTACGCCACCACACAACTTCTGGAAGCGGGAGCCCTGGATGTCTATACCACCGCAATCCAGATGAAGAAGAACCGGCCCGGGGTGAAACTGACGATCATCTGCCGAGCCCCCGAGGTCGAGACTCTTGAGGCGATCCTGTTTGCTGAGACGACCACGCTGGGGGTGCGTCGTTGGCCGGTGCATCGCCATGTGCTCGAGCGACGGCCGCATCAGGTGCAGACTCCCTGGGGCGTGGTGAAAGGGAAGCTTGGTTGGCTCAAGGCGGGAGAGCCGCGGTTTGCACCGGAGTATGAATCGTGCCGCGCGATTGCCGCGGAGCATCGGGTGCCGCTCCGCGTGGTGTATGAAGCGGCTCAGAAGGCGTTTGATCCGGAGACGGTGTAATGGCGGTCCATTCGACTGCCGGTTGTCAGCAAGGTGGGTGACAGAATGGAATCGGTCGCGCAGGGGAATCTTTCGTCGTTGCTGTTTTTGGGAGCGTTGATGGTGGTCATCGCGTTCCTTCTCTTTCGATCACAGCGTTACTTCGCCAGGCAGGAGCATCCGTGGACACCGCCGGCGAAACCCGCTTCCTCGCCCCCGCAACGGCCAGCCCACCATCTGGGCGGCCCTGATGGCCTGGTGCAGTGGGAGGTGGAGATGCACGACGTGGCCCGAGATCTGAGCGGGCAGTTGACCAGCAAGATGAGCGTGTTGGAGCACTTGATCCGTGATGCAGACCGAGCGGCCGCCCGACTGGAAGCGGCTCTGGAGGCGATGCGGCAGGTTGCGGTACCGACAGGCCTCTCGACGGAAGGAGTCCAACAATCCGTCCCGCGACAGGAACCATCCAAGACCATGAACCAAGCCGATGCACTCCAACCAGGCAGATCGGCCGACGTGGTAGCCGGACTCTCGCCACGTGCAAGCACTTCTCCCGAGCGTCCCGCGGTCGATCGCCGATACGAAGAGGTCTATTTGCTGGCCGATTATGGGTTCGAACCGGGCGAGATTGCCAGTCGCGTGAGGATGCCGATCGGCGAGATCCAGTTGATCCTCAGCCTGCGTGGGAAACGGTAAGCCTGACAATCGCTGGGCTTGCCCTCATTCCACTTTCCGCATGTCCGGGCCCTCCGGATCTTTGGCTTCACCCGGTTGCTTTCCGGCGGCACTGTCGCCCCGATCGGATCGTCGTTCGCGGATCGATCGGGTGGCATCATCAACGGCCCAGCGGAGCATAGCGTCGTTCGTGCGTGCGATTCGCGTCAAGGTGGTGATCGACTTCTCGCTACCGATCTGACCGAGCACCCGAACCGCTTGGAGCCGTAGTTGCGGGTTGGGATGCTCAGCATACTTGAGCACCGTTTTTTCAGCCACGGGACCGATGGCGTTCAAAGCTTGGGCGGCAAGCATACTCAAATTTGCATCCCCCAGACTTTCGGCCAGGATTCGAATCACCTGCTCATCCCGCACGGTCCCGAGGGCCTCGACCGTCTTGTGCCGCACAAAGAGGTTCTCGTCGCGCAGGCCTTCCAACAGAACGGGAAGCGTTTCGGGGGTGTACCAAGCGGCCAGGGCTTGGATCAGGCTGACGCGTGTTTCGGCATCGCGGGTCTCGCCGAGGGCACGGACCAGCGCATCAGCGACTTCCTTGCTGCGGGTCTTGTCAGGCGTCATCTGGCGGAGTCGCTGCCCGGCCTCCTTGCGTTCGGCATCGCCGCTTCGCAAGGCCGCCAGAGCCTCGCTCAACGGTCCCTTACCCACCACCATCGACGGTTTCGGTGGCGACACCTCGGGCGGTTTTACCGGGACTGGTAGGTGATCGCTAGCGGGAGACGAGGGCTTCGCCTTTTCCGACGGTTGTACGGGCGCGGTTGGTTCACGGTGGCTTGTTCGTCGTCCGATCGCCTGGATCGCGTCGGCGGCCGCAACGCTGACCACCGGATTGCTGTGACGCGACAGTTGCTTCAAGGGAGACAGGCTGCGGTCGGACCCGATGCGTCCGAGCACCTGACAGGCCCGCACACTGGCCGCGGCATCCAACTCGGTCAACAGGTCGAGGATCCCCAATTCGGCCGCCGCCCCCATGCGCACCAGCGCCTCGTCCACGCCGCTGTCTGGCTGGCCGAGGAGCCGCACCATCGGCTCAATCGCCCGCGGATCACCGCGTCGAACGAGAATGTCGACGACTTTCTTGCGAAACTCGGGATCTTTGTCCTTCAACAGGTCAATGAGGGTGGGAACGATTTGGTCGCCCCCAACGACATCCAGGGTATCGAGGATTGCTAGGCGATTGGGGCCTTGCGTGGTTGCCAGCAGAGCCAGCAGGGTTTGCGTCGTTTCCTTGGGCTGTTCTTGTGGTTGAGTCTGTTTGCTCGGCTCGTGCTGGCGCTGCGGGTCGGCCCCTTGCATGTCGGCATTCTGTTGCGTGGAGGCCACTTCGGACGGTGTGGTGGTTGTCGCCGTATTGGTGTTAGCCGGCTTCAGCGAAGCATTAAGCTTGGCGAGATCGGCCTTGATCGAGAGGATCCGCAACTCGGAGTCGATCTTGGTGACGGTTCCGAAGTCGATTTTCGCGGCCAAGGATTGCGGCTGCCCCCACGGAGCCAGCACGATCGTCGTCCCGCGATCGGAAGGCGGGGCGACAAACCCCTCGCATTTCGTCTGGTTCCGCAGATGGGTTAGAACGGCTTCCGCGCGATCCGCGGGAAAGCCGTCTAGTTCGAGAGTCACCACGCGGTTCACCCCGTGGTGTTTGACCAGTCCCATCATCTGTGGATTGCCAGCCAGTGGATGAACGCCTGGGCCAAAGTTCACGACGGCTTCCCCATTTGCGAAACTGCCGTGAATCCAGGCATCCAGCGAGACGCTGTCCTTCAACGATTGCGGACAACTGCTCCAAATCAGCGGCAAGAGAACGAAACTGATCATGTACAACCAGGCCCCGGCCTGAAAAAAGCCGAAGCGACGAAACAGCAAGCTGACGCCGACAATGCCGCCGGCCGCTGCAAGAATTCCGGCGATCAGGATCGCGTAGACACTAAGGACCGTAGGAGGCGACAAACCATCCATGACCGGAAGCAATTCGCCATGGATGGCACGTAGCAGCAAGACGACCGCCATCCATACCAGGGCGACAAACGCCACATAAAACCCGCTGCGCGACTCGTTCGCTTGCGGAACGGGCAACAACCCAAAGGGCGCCAGGGCTAGGCCCATGACGAACAACACCAGACCGTACACCCCCTCGCTGAGTTGTGTGAAGATAATCAGCGACAGAAACGCCACGGAGATCACGGCCAACATCAGCTTGTGACCGGCCAGGAAGTTGGCAACATCTTCCGGACGGCGAAAATTGAGTTGTCGGACGGCGGCCTCCCAGTTGGACTGAAGCGCCGAGATATCCGCGTAGATCAGCGAAGGTACGGGAACCGACGAAGGATCTTCCTCGTCTTCTTCTTCGTCCAGCAGGTCGTGGTTTATCTCGACCTTGTCAGCATGCTGGTCCGTTGGTTTGCTACCGGGATGGGAGGGCACACCTCGCCGCTGCGACGGTGTTTCCCGTACTGAAGGAGGCGGGCCCTGGGGACTCGGGGGCGTGGCCAACTCAGGTTTGACGGTCTCGGCCTCAACGACCGGGTTGATTCGAAAGGCTTGCCCGCAGGTGCGACATTGGACGATGCGTCCCAACAACGTCGCATTCAGCGGGTACTCCCTGCCACAACCAGGACACTTGACCGTTTCTCCCATAGGCGCGAAGCCCTCTCTGCCTCGAGGCGATTCCGATTTGGCGAACAACGCCACCCACACATTGTCCCAGTGGACGGCACGATCACGCGCCGAGAAGACACCGCCAGTAAATGAATATTATAGACTTCTCGTACCTTGGCGACGAGGCAGATCTCTCCCCCTTTGCGAATTAGCCTATCCCCCCGAGCCGTCCGCTTCATGCAGGTCGCAACGCGGCGATTACGGCCAAGGCGGCTTCCTGCCCAAGGCCGCCGACCGAATTCCTCCCCATTCCGCACACTCCACTCACTGAAACGTCTGTTCCTTGCCCGGAAAGACGCCGGAGCGGACCTCGTCGCGAAACTGGGTGATCGCCTGGACGGCTGCACGGCGGAGCTCGGCAAAGACTTTCACATGGCGGGGAACTCGGTCGCCGGTCAAACCCAAGAGATCGTGGAGCACGAGGACTTGGCCGTCGCAGCCCGCACCGGCGCCAATGCCGATCGTGGGGATTGCGATGGCGGCGGTGATCTGGTTGGCCAAATCGGCAGGAATGCACTCCAAGACAAGGGCAAACGCCCCGGCTTTTTCCGCGGCCAAGGCGTCGGCCATCAGTTGCTCACGGTTGCGTTGGACACGGTAGCCGCCGAGTTGATGCACATTCTGGGGGCGCAGACCGCAATGGGCCATGACTGGGATACCGGCAGCCACCAGGGCAGCGATCACCTCAGCCTGATCGGTTCCCCCCTCCAGTTTGACCGCCTGGCAGCGGGTTTCTTTGAGGATTCGTGCCGCATTGTCAATCGCTTTGTGGGGCCCAAGGTGGAAGGAGGGAAAGGGCATGTCGACCACGACTAAGGCATGCTCCACTGCCCGGCCCACCATCTCGGCGTGGTAGATCATTTGGTCAAGCGACACCGGGAGAGTCGTGGGGTGTCCCTGGACAACCATCCCCAGGCTGTCGCCGACCAAGATCCCTTCGATCCCCGTCGAATCGACCAGTTTGGCCATCGTGTAATCGTAGGCGGTTACCATGGTAATCTTCCGCCCGGCGGCTTTCATCGCCGCAAACTTGGGGACCGTGATCTGACCTTGTTCCGAGCTCATGGGGGGGATGGCTGCAGACTAATGGGACTACCGAGTGACGGGGCGGAGAGTCGCTCGCGCATCTC
>CAZLDQ010000229.1:7084-8440 GCA_964558295.1 uncultured Planctomycetaceae bacterium
CCCTCCCTCCCCCCAACATTCTGAGGGTCCGAGCCCCGGGGGGCGGTCGGAAAGAGCCTAAAGGGCAACCGGCAATCAAACGCGGAAGTTGTTCCGCGGTCGCCCTTCCCTTAATCTGCTGGCCAAATGGAGGAGGGGGCGTTATCTTCATAGATACGGGTGTGTGGCCGCAGATCATCCCAGGGTGTCCCGTCCCAGGCAGTGCGACCCTGTCCTGGTCCCCCCTTTTTTCGCGAGGTTCTGGTCATGAAACGAGCGATGTTTTGCTGGGCAGTGGGCGGTGTGATCGTCGGATTGGTACTATCCACGTCGGGGACGTTGGTCTGTGGCCAGGGACGACAAATGCAAATGCGTGACAGGAACCGGACGCGACAGCCGCAGCACCAGCAACCATCCGGGCCCCCAGTGGAGACAAGCGGGGTGATCGACGCGATCAGGCCCGGCATGATCCAAATGACCACCCCGACCAACCAAGTCTGGTTTCTGCAGATCCCCGCACAAGCGAAAGTCACGGTCTACGGGGAAGCCAAGCCCGAAGCCCTCCAGGTCGGTGCGTTCATCGCCTTCAGCGCGGAAGTGGATAGACGGCGGAGCGTAATCGAGGAAAAGATCTCCCGGCTTTCGATCGTCACCCCCACCGATCTCCGTCCCGTAGGGGCCTACCCTTCGCAAGGGGGAAGCTTCGGCGCATTGCAGAATCAAACGGCCGGGGCCGCTAAACCGGGAGCAGCAGGTGGCGGGGGCGAGGGGGCGGCCACAGAACGGTTTGACATCGTCGGCCAGTACATGGGAGCCAACAAAAAGGGGACGGCCTCGGTGATGGTCCCCAATCCGCACTTCAAACCGAACCTCACGGTAAATATCTCCGAAGATGTGGCGATCGATCTCGAACTGGAGAATCCCACCGCCTATATGTTGGCCAAAAAGGGGGATAAGATCGAGGTCAAAGGGAAACAGGTTGCGATGAATGGGGCGGTGGTCAATGAAATGAAAATCTTCCTTGCCGAACCGCTGGCCGGCCCGCCGAGCAAGAAACCGGCGCGAACCGCCCGCGGCAAGAAACCCGACGATGAGGCGGAACCCAAGGAGCCGGAGACCAAGGAAACCAAGGAACCAGCGGCCAAGGAACCAGAGACCAAAGAACCTGAGGCCAAGTCGGAGTCTAAGGCAGAAGCCAAAGAGGACGATGGAAAAGACGGCAAGTCCCCCCCGAAACGACGATCCAGCCGGCGTAGCAAGCGTGGGGAGGAGACAGAAGAAGAGAAGGCAGAGACGGCGGACAAGGCGAAGTGACCGCGCCCGGCCCCCCCCCCCCCGGGGGGGGGGGCCCAGGGGGCGGGGCCGGGTTCGCGGGGG
>CAZLDQ010000230.1:0-8364 GCA_964558295.1 uncultured Planctomycetaceae bacterium
CCTTATATCGGCCATGACCCTGCATTACCTTGAGGTTTTGGGATGGGTTCTAGCCCATATCAGATGGTGCTTGCCCGCGTATCTCGCCCCAGGAGCCTTGGCGAAGGTGTTGCCTCCGTGGAACAGAGAATCTCGCAGTTCAAGAAAAGGGTGGATTATGAGCGTGATCGCAAGTTGAAGCCCGAAGACTCGCTAATCGTTCCGGATATTCTATTCAAGCTGCAACACCACTTTGGCGAATTGGAGGAAAGGCAACTCCATAATCCGGGATTCGAGGGTTATTACTTCTTTGAGGTTGTCCAAATCATAGACTTCGGCCTCAGTCGCACCGGTGTGATTCTGAAGTCGGAGGTTCGTCTTAGTGCCACGCGTGCGGCGTCCGCCGAGAACCATCGCTCTCGTTACTTTCATTTCGATAAGCCCTTCCTCATCTATGTCCGAAAACGGGTCGATGGGAGTCGCCCGTTCTTCGTAATGTGGGTCGATAACGCTGAGTTGCTGAAGAAATGGGATGGGTAACGACAGGGGAAGAACGGGGTCAAGCATTGAAGTCGGCCGTGGCGATGCTGACATGACGCGGTCTTTGCCTGCCGCCCCTGCGGGCGGAGGCGGTCTTCTGGATGGAGAACAGGGGACAGTCACCAATTAAAGTCAAGTAGATACAGAATGTCTGACATAGCTGTGTATGTCTCCGAGTGGCCCGTTGCTGTTTGCTCGATGCCCTGCGGCCGGAGGCGGTCTTTCGTACGACCCCTCCGGCCGGTTGCTTCCCCTTGACAATTCGACGAATTCCGGTCATCATGTGTATGACTACACCTACGACAAGGTGGGCAATCGTACGACGATGGGCGTGACGGACAATAGCGGGAGTCGGCAGCACGTGTACAGCTACGACAGCATCTACCAGATCACGGAGGTCAGTTACCCCGCCGGGTACGAGGACACCTTCACGGACACCGAGTTCGGCTACGACGCCGCGGGCAACCGCACGACCGTGATCGACGCCGGCGGGACCAGCAGCTACGTGACCAACGCCCTGAACCAGTACACCTCGGTCGGCGGGGCCGCCTACGCCTACGACGGCAACGGCAAGGGTCTCCCAAACGCAATGGATCGCGTTTGGGAACCCAACATGACCCCGTTGACGGCGCAGAGCCAGATCTTCACTCACGATGAAAATGGCCCCCCAGCCTCTGGCACCGCCGCTCAAGTTCTGCGCCAACCACGATCAAGGCAGTGCCATTCGGGCCAGTCTCTTCTTGCAGGCTTGTCCTGAAGTTGGATTTGGAGTACGTTTGGGGAGAAAAGGCACAAGGTATGGAGTGATGCAGTGATGGTCAAGACAGAGCGGTTACAGATACACACCCACGGCAACAACCATGTAATTAACATCACCGACTCGGTGGTCGAGCTGATTCGCGGTTGCGACTTGGCGGTAGGGGTGGCCATTTTGTTCGTCGTGGGTTCGACCGCGGGTTTGACGACGACCGAGTACGAACCGGGACTGGCGAATCATGATCTCAATGCTGCGTTCGAGCGAATCGCTCCCCAGGATGGGTTTTATGAGCACGAGAATACGTGGCACGACGACAACGGTCATTCCCATGTTCGGGCCTCCCTGCTGGGACCTTCTCTGAGCGTCCCTTTTGTCGACGGCCGGTTGGCCTTAGGCACGTGGCAGCAGATCATCCTGATCGATTTCGACACGCGGAGCCGCACTCGGACCGTTGTGTGCCAGATCATGGGTGAGTGAAGGCGGATGATTGACCTATTTGATTGATTAAAGTCCTCTAAGGGCATATGATTACGTCAAGTATGTTCGGTTTTAATCCTGTTTTTTGCTGTACTCACGAATGAAACGCTTTGGTTGGAAAACCTTGAAGTATACCGTTCTGACGGCGTTGCTGGCGGTCGGTTGCCACCAGGAAGCCCAGAATACCGACGATTTTTCGACGTCCCCCACGGCGCTGGGAGCCACTGTGGGGTCTGTCGCCGAACTGGCCAAGCCGGAGCCTGTGGCGGTCGAAGGCTACGGTTTGGTAGGTGGTTTGCCTGGCACCGGTTCTGCATTCTGTCCTCCTCAATTGCGGTCGTATCTGAAGCAGTACATCCTCACTCAGTTGCCCACCGAGCGAGTGAACTTGGATCAATTGCTCAACAGCAAGAACACCGCGGTCGTGCGGCTGGAAGCCTTCGTGCCTGCGACCGCCTCGGTGGACGAACATTTCGATGTCCGGGTCTCGCTGATCCCGGGTTCGGAGGCCACCTCGATCAACGAGGGTTGGCTGTACAAGGCCGATCTGGTGGCTCGGGGGACGTTCGGCGTGGACACCAAGCCACTGGCGACGGTAGAGGGACCGGTGTTCATCGTCAGCGGTACGACGGAGAATCACCTCAAGACCGGTCATATTATCGGGGGAGGGCGCACCCTTTTCGAGTATGCCGCGATCCTACGGCTTCGTCGGGCCGATTACCGGGTGGCCAGCACGATCCGCAACCGGTTGAGCGAACGATACGGCGCCAATGTGGCCCGCGCCGTTTCTCCTCGTGACATCGAGGTACAGATCCCCCAGGAATATCGCTTGCGGAAGCTCCGCTTCTTGGCGATGGTCGTCGCAACGTACCTGGAAACCACCGAAGATCTTGATGAGGCCCGCGTGAATGCCTTCGTACATCAATTGGCCGTGGGCAAGGACAAAGAAGGCGCCGAAATCGCCCTGGAGGCGATCGGTCGGGAGAGTGCGGGCAAACTGGCTTCGCTTCTGAAGGTTTCGGATGGAGAAGTTCAGATGCGGGCAGCCCGATGCCTGCTGGGTCTGGGGGACGACCGGGGCTTCGCAGTCCTGCGAGAAATGGCTCTGGACGCCAAATCTCCATGGCGGATGGAGGCCATGAACGCGGTGATGGTTTCCGCCCGGCGCAACGACGCTTCGGCTCTGGCCTTGCGTCTGCTTCGCGACAATGACAAGGCGGTTGTGTTGGCTGCCTATGAGTATCTCCGACAGATCAACGATCCCTCGATTCGACGAGAATCGATCGGCCGCAGTTTCCAATTGGAACAAGTTCTTCAGACCGGCTGGCGGGCGGTGTTCGTCACTCAACGAGGCGACCCGCGAATCGTGTTGTTCGGCGGGCCTCTCCAATGTAATAACAATGTTTTTGTTGAATCCGAGGACCATTCCATCGTGGTAAACACGCGTGCCGGCGAGGATTTGATCTCCATCACTCGCAAACACCCCATCAAGCCTAGTATTATAGGGCCCATTCGAACCGATTTCGATGTTCGAAACATTGTCCGGGCGTTAGGGACCGAGGCAACCACAACCTCCGACGGGCAGTTGCGCGGGCTGGGAGTTTCCTATGCCCAGGTTACCACGATCCTGGAACGACTGATTGCCACAGGGGCTCTGGATGCCGAGTTCTGGCGGGGGCCGCCGCCGGAAATCCAGGTTCCAGTCAAGAAATGACCGTTCTGAGGCCGATAAAACAGGTGGCGTCGTTTCAATCCCGGACGAGCAGGGTGGTTTGGAAAATCAGGACGATTTGGGGAGCTCATGCGACTTGAGAAGATCATACTCGACGGATTCAAGAGTTTTGCCGATAAGACAGAGTTTAATTTCGACGCTAAGATCACTGGGATTGTCGGACCCAACGGTTGCGGAAAGAGCAACGTGGTGGATGCGGTCAAGTGGGTGCTTGGGGAGCAAAAACTCAAAAGTCTCCGCAGCGACCAGATGGCTGACGTGATTTTCAGCGGCAGCAGCAGCCGCAAGGCGCTCGGGGCTGCGGAAGTGACCTTGGTGCTCTCGAACTCCAACAGCGCCGATACGCAGGGCAATACCAGCGGTCGTTTGGCCATTGAAACCGAGCAGGTCTCGATTTCCCGTCGGATCTACCGCAGCGGCGAGTGCGAATACCGCATCAACGGCAAGCTCGCACGGCTGAAGGACATACGCGAGCTGTTCATGGACACCGGTGTCGCCACCCGTGCCTACTCGATTATCGAGCAGGGCCAGGTGGAACAATTGGTCAGTGCGTCCAAGCAGGACCGAAGGCTTGTTTTTGAGGAAGCCGCCGGCATCAGCAAGTACAAAGCCCATAAGAAAGAGGCGCTCCGCAAGCTTGAACGCACCGACCAGAACCTGCTTCGCCTAGCCGATATTCTAGACGAGGTCGGCAAACGCCTTCGGAGTGTAAAGCTTCAGGCGGGCAAAGCCCGTAATTACCTCGAGTACAGCCAACGGCTCAAGGAATTGCAGGTGAATTTTTCGCTTGTCGAGTACGGCAAGAACAAAGATCAGCTCGACGAAAAGAACGGAATTCTTCACCAGTTGGAAGAGCGGTTCTCGGCCGCGACGGCCGAGGAGGCAATCGCCGAGGCGGAAGCCATCCGACTTGCCAACGAGATCGTCGAAAAGGAACATCGGCTGAGTGAAACCGGCAACTCTCTCGTGGCCATCCAGAGCCAGATCGATCAGAAGCTCCAGCGGATCGAATTTCTTCGCTCGCGGATCTTGGAGTTGGAGCAGCGAAAGAGCACTGCCTTGCAAGAAATCGAGCGGCTTCGGATCCAGGGGGAGGCCCTCAGACGCGACGTGAGCAAGCACCGCGACGATCTGGTCGGCTGCGATCAAATCGTCAAGGAAAAGAACGAAGCAATCGAGCGGGTCCAGAAGATCGTTCGCGAGGTGGACCTCCAGCTCCGCTCGCTCCAGGCGGAATTGGAAGACGAGAAATCGGGAATCATCGATATCGTGCGTCGGACCGCTCAACTCCATAACGAGATTCAGAGCCTCTCAAATTACCGCAACAACCTGTCGAATCAGAAAGAGCGTCTGGCGGGTCGGGCCCAGACGGCCAAGGCGGAACTTGAGCGGGTCTTGACCGAAAAGGCTCAGCACAACGCCCGGCTCGGCGACATCGCCAAGATACTCGAAGAGCTGGAGAAAAACCTGGAGTCCAAGAAGCTGAGCCTTGAAGAAACGGAAAAACAGATCGTCGAGGGATCAAAGCGGTTGTCGGCTGCGAAGGAATCTCGAAGCGCGCTGAACAGCGAGCTGACGGTGTTGGCCGACATGGAGCGGCGATATGAGGGTTTGGGCAACGCCGTCAAGGACCTCGTCACATCGCAGAAGGATCAGAACAAACGTCTCGACTACCTCCATGGTATTTTGGCGGAGAAGATCGGGACCGAGGTCCGGTACGCCGGGGCGGTGGAGGCCGCTCTGGAAGGCCTTACCGACGTGTTGCTGGTCGAGGACAGCGTCAGACTGTTGAACGACCAACGGACGTTGGCGAGCCTCGAAGGCCGCGTGCATTTCTATGATCTGGATCGGGTCGAGCCGTTCGTGGATGACGCTGACTTCTCCCGATATCCTTTTGTCAAGGGACGCCTCGTCGAATTCGTCAAGTGCGAGAGCCGGTATGCTCCGCTGGCCTGGAGTCTGCTGGGCAAGACCCTTGTCGTGGATTCGCTCGAGGGGGTCAAGGAGTTGCCGGACCGGTTGCGAATCGGGTATAGTTTTGTTACCCTCGGGGGCGAAAGTCTCCGCGCCGACGGTTTGTTACGCTTGGGGCCTATGGGCAAGACGACCGGCCTGATCTCGCGTCGAAGCCGGATCAGCGAATTGGAGGAGGCCATCGCGGGTCTCAACGATGAGATTGTCCGGTTGGAGGGGCAAATCCAGCAGAATGGCCAGACCAAAGTTCACTTGGAGAAGCTGTGCAAGGAACTCCGAACCGCCATTTACGAGGCCAACACCGAGAAGATGCAGGTCAATTCGAAGTTGGCAATGTACGAACGCGACATCAAGCGGCTCAAGGATGAGGAGCCTCTGATCGCCAGCGAGATCGGATCGCTCGAGTCGCAGATCGCCCAGTCGGTGCAGCGCGAGTACGATTCTAAACAGCGACTTGGGGAGCTGGAAACGGTGAACAACCAGCGGAAGGCCCGTATCGCGGATCTCGAGGAGCGCTACGGTGAGCTTCGCGATCAGCAACAGCATCGGATGCAGGATCTGACGGATCTGAAGGTTCGTCTCGGCCAGGCACTTGAGCAGCAAAAAGGGCTGCGTCAGATCATCGAGCGGCTCGAAGGCCAGATGCAGGCGAGCCTCCGCACGTTGTCGGGGGTGGAAGAGGAGATTCGGGCCGGGGCCATTCATCTGGTTGAGGCTCAGCGTGACATCCTCGCCACCGAAACGGCGGTCTCCGAGCTGTATGTGGAAAAAGAAGCTGCCCAGCAGGCCAATCGGCTTCTGCAGGAACAACTCGAAACACTCGTAGCTCAGCAGAGGCAGAAGGACGAATTCGTCCGGGCGACGCGAACGCGCAAGGCCGAAATTGAGCACCAAATCAACGAACTGCGGATTGAACTGGGGCAGGTGAGCGTCCGCCAGCAGGGGTTGATCGACCGCGTGAGAGATGAACTCCAGATCGACTTGGCGCAGGCCTACGAAACCCGTACTTCCGGCAGCGACGTGGACTGGGAACAGGTCAAGAATGAGATCACTGAACTGCGAGGCAAGATCGAGCGACTGGGCAATGTGAACCTCGACGCGATCGCCGAGCAGGAGACATTGGAGGAACGTCACAATTTCCTGGCCGCCCAGGTCCAGGACCTCACCGAGAGCAAAAAGCAACTCGAGGAGCTGATCGCCAGGCTCAACAAGCAGAGCCGCGATAAGTTTGTGGAGACGTTCGAACAGATCCGCGTTAATTTCCAGCAAATCTTCCGCAAGCTCTTCGGCGGCGGCAAGGCCGACATCGTCCTGGAGGAATCGGACGACGTTCTCGAAGCGGGCATTGAAGTGATCGCCAAGCCCCCGGGCAAGGAGACCCGCAGCATCTCGCTGCTCAGCGGCGGGGAGAAATCGATGACCGCGATGGCCTTACTGTTCGCGGTGTTTCGAGCCAAACCCTCGCCGTTCTGCTTCTTGGACGAGGTGGATGCGGCGCTCGACGAAGCCAACAATGAGCGGTTCACCATGCTCCTGCGGGATTTCGGCATCGACAGCCAGTTCATTGTTGTCACGCACTCCAAGCGGACGATGAGCGTCGCACAGCAGCTTTTTGGCGTCACGATGCAACAACAGGGCGTCAGCAAGCGGATCGCCGTTCGCTTCGACGAGTACGACAGCGAGACCGCCGCGGCGTAGAAACCCGCCTACCACAAAGGCCTATCGTGTTCGGCTCTTCTCTCTGCTCTCACGAACCATGGCCACGATCTCGCGGGTAGAGGTCGTGGCTTTGATCGACGGCGCATCGAGAGGAGAACCCGTCGGCAGCTCTGGAACGAGGGCGAACGT
Source organism: uncultured Planctomycetaceae bacterium (assembly GCA_964558295.1). Lineage (GTDB taxonomy): Bacteria > Planctomycetota > Planctomycetia > Pirellulales > Thermoguttaceae > JBDKTH01. The sequence continues at coordinate 7,308 of CAZLDQ010000230.1, forward strand.
GCGTCCGTCCTTGCGGCGGATGATGACTTTTCCGCTGGATTCTGCCTGATCGAGCACCTCTGCCAGCTTTTGTCGAGCCTCCGAAGAGGTGTAGACACGCATTTCAGATCTCCCAAGCTGCTAAACCGAGTTCTTCGGCGGCAGTCTTCAATTTTCTGTCCAACGTCAACAGCGGGGCGTTGTATCTCGCGGCACAATCGAGGAAATATGCGTCGTACGCGTACAGGTTCGTCGCATGGGCGAGCGCCAGTGCACTGTGAAAATCGGGTGTGACGTACTGAATCAAGACCGTCTCCAGAATCGCGAGTCCCTCTTGAGCGTCATTGAGGGTCAACCGCTTCTGCTTGAGCATTGCGGAGAACGCATTGCCCACTTCCCAGGGAATAGAACCCGGACCGATGAGCGTATTCCCTGCCGTCAACTCTATGATTCAGTCTCGTTCCGGCTCGCCAAGAACGACAGCCAACAACGCCGATGTGTCCACCACTACATCCACGACAGCTCCTTCGCACTTGATAATGTACAATTGTACAATGCCTCCCGCGGTTGTCAAGGCCGAAAACCGTCCGGCTACGCGGTCGGAGTTTCGGCCGTGCCGCGAACGCGACCGGCTCACGATGCTCGTGTGACTGCGGTCACGCATCTCGTTCCGCGTTCCCTGGGGGATTCCTGATTGTAGGCGGGGGACGGTGGTGTTAGAATGCCCGCTTTGTTGTCGGGCGGGCCGGATGAATGTCCGGCGGGTCGGCAGTGTGTCGTGTGCGACGCGGGAGATTGCATGGGCAGGGGATCTGCCCGTTCTGTTGTTCGGGAGTGTATGGAGCAGCGAATCGATAAACATGTGCTGGCGAACGGCATGGTCGTGCTGGGCGAACCGATGGCGGGGGTCGAATCTGTGGCGTTCGATTTTACCCTGCCGGCCGGGGCGGCGTGGATGCCGCCGGGGTGTTGTGGGGCCTCCAACGTCATCTCTGAGTGGCTCTTTCGGGGGGCCGGGCCCTGGGACAGCCGCAAGCTCGGCGACGCCCTCGACGGTCTGGGTGTCCAGCGGTCGACC
>CAZLDQ010000231.1:0-3705 GCA_964558295.1 uncultured Planctomycetaceae bacterium
GGTTGGGAGAGGACTTGCACCTCCAAACCGTCAAACATGCTCGGCATACAAAAAAAGCCGGACCAAAACGGTCCGGCTTGGATGGCGGATGGTAATGGAAAGAGCGGTCGCGAAGCGGACAAGCACGCTGCACTGTTGTTCGAAACCGCTGACTCCGAGTCTCCAGTGCCTACTCTCCTGTCGCTTAGCTATTCGAGTGGATTGATTACCAATCCGCTGAGCAGCTTGGGATAGAAGTAGGTACTCTTGGCCGGCATGCGTTCGCCGTGGAGGCTGATGTCGCGGACGTGCTGGACGGTGGCCGGCATGACGAGGGCGGCCATCGGGTACTCGCCGGTCTTGAGGCCGTCGATGACTTCTTGAACCTGGTGGACGTAGCCGGGCTTGGGCAGGTCGTGCAGGCCGAGGAGGTTGTCCATCACCAAGCGATGCAAAAGGGCAACGCCCAGCGACTGCCAGTCCTCGCTGTGGTCGGTGGCCACTTCGGACATCTTGGCCCGACCAGCCTCGGTCAGCGTGGCGAGCGTCCACCGGTTGTCAGCCTTCGTGAAGAGCGCAATCCGGCCCTGCTCGCCGAGTGTTTCGAGGTCTTCCCAGACGGCGGTAGCCAAATCAGCTCCTTGGCCGGCGTCTTCCGTGCGGAAGCATTCGCCCAGCTTGGCACGGAGCTGCTCGGCGGTCAGTTCGGGCACGCCACGGAACAGCCGGTGGGTGGGGAGGACGACCAAGCCCGGATCCTCCATGCCGACGAACATCATCAGCACGAAGTTGGCCGGATGCTCGGGCCGAAGGGCGCCGCTGTCGTAAATCTGGTCGCGATATTTCAGGGCAGTCGTGTAGCGGTGATGACCGTCCGCGATAAACAGCGGTTTCGGACCGATAAGCTTCGAGAGGGTAGAGATCGTGCCAACGTCGGTCACCGGCCAAATCCGGTTGATCACGCCAAGGTGGTCGACGGCCACCAGCGGCGTCTTGTCGGCCACCGCCGCATCCAACAGGTTCTGGGCCTCATTGGTCGGGTCGGGGTAAAGGCCGAAGATCTGACTCAGATTTGCCTTGCACACGGCCGTGAGCATCAGCCGGTCGACGATCGGGCCAGGCATCGTCTCTTCGTGCGGGAAGACCTTGCCCTCGCCGAATGGCTCCAGCCGCATCCGCGCCATGAACCCGCGGCGCACGAAGGACTCATTGCCGACCGTGAACTCCTGGTGATAGACGTAGATGGCCGGATCCGCCTCGGTGAACAGGGCGCCTTCGTCCTGCCAGTTCTTGAGAAACCGCTTTGCCCGGGTGTAACGGTTGCTCACTTCGTCGTCCGACGGCTCCTGGCGGTTGAGAATCAGCCGGACCACATTGCAGGGGTGTTTGCGGTAGAGTGCCTCTTGCAGTTCGGGGCCGATCACGTCATAGGGAGGTGCGACCACATCGCTCAACGAGCCAACGTGGCCCAGGTCGTAACGGATTCCACGGAACGCTTGAATCTCTGGCATGGTAATCTCTTGGCAGACGGTGCGGGATGAGAGGAGGAAAGTCTTCAGGGTTCAGGGCTCGGGGTCCAGAGTTCAGGAGCCGCGTCCAGAGCCAACCGGCCGGAAACGGAATCCTGAACCCTGAACCCTGACCCCTGAACCCTGCGGCTCAGGCTCAGGGCCTCAATGATCTTAATAACGATAGTGGTCCGGCTTGAAGGGCCCGTTGACCGGAACGCCCAGGTACTGGGCCTGACTCTCGGTCAGCTTGGTGAGCTTCACGCCGAGCATGTCGAGATGCAACCGGGCCACTTCTTCGTCGAGCTTCTTGGGCAGGGTGTGGACGCCCAGCGGGTAGTTCTCCGCTTCAGTCCACAGGGCGATCTGGGCCAACACCTGGTTGGTGAAGGAATTGGACATCACAAACGACGGGTGCCCTTCGGCACAGCCGAGATTCACCAGCCGACCTTCGGCCAACACGAACAGTGAGCGGCCGTTGGGCAGCGTGTACTTGTCCACGAGCGGCTTGATGTTTGTCCGCTTGATCCCCTTGGTCGTGTTGAGCCAGTGGACGTCAATCTCCAGGTCGAAGTGGCCGATGTTGCAGACGATCGCTCCTTCGGGCATCTTTTCAAAATGCTCGCCACGGATAACGTCGCGACAGCCGGTAGCCGTGATAAAAAGGTTACCCTGCGAAGCGGCCTCTTCCATGGTAACAACTTCAAAACCTTCCATCGCCGCCTGCAGAGCACAGATCGGGTCGATCTCTGTGATCAGCACGCGGGCGCCGTAGCTGCGCATCGACTGAGCACACCCCTTGCCAACGTCGCCGTAGCCGGCCACGACTGCCACCTTGCCGGCCACCATCACACCGGTCGCCCGCTTGATCCCGTCGGCCAGCGACTCGCGGCAGCCGTAGAGGTTGTCGAACTTGCTCTTGGTCACCGAGTCGTTGACGTTGATCGCCGTGAAGAGCAACTTGCCGCGGTTGGCCATGTCGTACAACCGGTGAACGCCCGTGGTCGTCTCCTCACTGACGCCGACAATGCCTTTGGCCATGCGAGTAAACCGCTGCGGGTCTTCGGCGAGGCTCCGCTGGAGGGTTGTCAGAAGGGCCCGTTCCTCCTCGTGGCCAGCCTTGGCCGGATCGGGAACCGCTCCCTGCTTCTCGAACTCGACGCCCTTGTGTAGCAGGAGGGTCAGATCGCCGCCATCGTCGAGCAACAGATTCGGCCCTTCACCATCCTCAAAGCTCTGCACCTGGGTCAAGATGTTGTCCCAATAGTCTTGGAGACGTTCCCCTTTCCAGGCGAACACCGGAATGCCACGTGCAGCGATTGCTGCGGCCGCCTGATCCTGAGTAGAGTAGATATTGCAGCTCGTCCAGGTCACCTTGGCGCCGAGTTCCACCAGGGTCTCGATCAGCACGGCCGTCTCGATTGTCATGTGCAAGCAGCCGGCGATCCGGGCACCGGTCAGGGGTTTGCTCGTGCCGTACTTCTTCCGCAGGGCCATCAGGCCAGGCATCTCATGCTCGGCCATCTCGATCTCTTTGCGTCCCCAATCGGCCAATGAGATGTCTGCAATCTTGTAAGGCAACTTCGTTTCGACCTGCGCCACAACGCTCCTCCTTAAATGGGCACCGAAAAGGACTAGAATTTGCCCATCATACGAACATCGGCCCCAAGTTGACAAGGGACCGTGAGCCTACAGCCTGGAGAGATCAGCTAGCGCCGATGCTAGTCGAACGGCGAGACGTGCCAGGGGGAAGGCTTCCACTCGCCCGCGGTACTCCGTCTATCAGGAACACCGCCTTAAGATATGACGCCCGCTTGCAACTTCCCGAGTGTCCTGCCGAATGCCCAGAATCTTACGAGTCGGAAGAGCAGGCATCAAAGGCAGCCCGGGCTACCGCGACAAACTGCTGAACCAGTGCAGCATCCTTCCGGCCGGGAGTCGACTCAACGCCACTGGCCGTATCGACCGCTTTCGGATGCACGGCGTGGATGGCTGCGCCCACATTGGCTGGGGTCAGTCCACCAGCCAGGATCAGCGGCGGATTGTTCGAGGAATACTCTTTGATAACCCCCCAATCGGCAACCTGGCCTGTGCCACCGTAGGCGCCTCGGACGAGGGCATCGACCAACACCATCTGAGGCACCCCCCCCAATTGATGGCATCGCGTCAAATAGCGTTCGATCGGCTGAAGCCCCTCGGCCCCCACGCGAAACGCGCG
>CAZLDQ010000231.1:3715-8362 GCA_964558295.1 uncultured Planctomycetaceae bacterium
TAAGTCCAGAAGAAACTCTGGCGGCTCGTCGCCATGGAGTTGGATGAGATCCAGGCCCAGGCAATCGAACATGGCGCAAACCTCTTCGGCCGTAGCGTTGACGAACAACCCGACCTTCACGACTGATCGAGGCACCGCCTGAACAACCGCTTCAGCCTGATCAGGGGCAAGCCAACGAGGACTGCGGGGATAGAAATTCAGCCCGATCGCATCTGCCCCCGCTTGGATGACAAGCTTGGCATCGTCGATCGTTTTGACCCCGCAGATCTTGACCCGGAACATGGTCCTGTTTATCTCGTGGGTGGGAGGCGACGCAACCAATGATCGAATCGTAGCAGTTCAAGTGTCTGAGGAAGCATGTCGGGCCAACCGAGCAGACCAAGCGGAATAATCCACCAGTTGGCAGAGGCTGGCGGGATTACCTCCTGGAAGCGGCTACGATGATTCCAAACGCAGTCGATGCCGAAACAGAATACCCCGACAAGCAATCCAGCAAGCCCCCAGACGGCGACAATTCGCCACCACGGTTCCACCAGGAACAACAACACCAGCACGATGTAGCTCAGCAATACGGTTGCATTGCGAATCAAGCGTACGCGACGGTGGACAGACAAGGAGACCAGCACACTCACTGCCGTGGCTACGGCCAAACAGAGATATAAATCAACCGCTTTCATTCGCCAGAACCTCTCGAACTGCGGCATGTCCCCTGCCAATTTGTCGAGACTCACTAGTTTCTCTAATCGGGATATCGCCCGCAATTGCCTCTAAAACAATGCCTTCGAATCGTCCAGATTTCAAGAGGATGGGCAAGGGCGGTCGACGTCGAGAATGGGATGGTCGGCGCGGCTGACCATATTTTCGGATCATTCGTTGATCGCAAGGCGCATGAGCCAGGCTCCCCAGAGAATTCGCCTCCGCACGCAGCGAGGTCCCCGTTTGGGGATCTGTTTGATCGCTTTCCTTCTCGGGGGCGGAGTATCCGCCTACGTAGGGTATGCGAAGCTAGGCCACCAGCAGTACACATCCCAAGCCCAGGTGTGCTATGAGTTCCCAGGGATAGCAGGTCCGCCGCCACTTGGGACGTTGCCGAGTCTGGCCGAGGCTGAACAACAGATCCTGGAGCCGGCTAGTCTCACCGAGGCTTGGCATTTTGCAAGTTCTGAGGGGGGCAAGAAGATGCTTAGCGAGGCCGAGCTCGGACAATTACGTCACCGAATCCGCATCGTCGGCGAGGGCTCGCCGCAGCGGCCGGTGCTTACCTTCCATTATTTGGATGACGACGCGGCGCGCGCGGTTCGCTTCGTTAACCATCTAGCCGAACGGTACGCCGCCGGCCAACGTGCGCGGTGGACGGACGTATCACGGAGCTATCAGGACACCCGTCAGGCGACCGAGCAAGCCCGGCGGGAGTATCAAGAGGCCACGACTCGATTAGCGGCATTTCAGAAGCAACAGGACGAGGCCGCAATCCACTCGAGCGACTCACCACGTCAACCCGACTTGTCGCCTGCGCCGGCCATGGTGGACAATCCCGCTTGGCTGGACCTCGATCGACAACTGGCGACACTCAGCCAGCGTCGTTCACAACTACTGATCGATCGGACGCCGGCGCATCCAGAAGTTCAGTATGTCGAGGCGCAAATTGACGCCCTACGTGAAGCACAGGCCAAGGTGCCGCGACAGATCCCTAATCCAACGGGACAGCGTGAAGCCCCTTCGACGCCCCCTGCAACGACTCTCGGTCATATTCTCTCCCCAGCGAACGTAGCAGAGCGGGCCCAGGCCGCTGCTCAATTGGCGACCCTGCACGTAGCCGTCGAACAAGCAAAACAGAAGCTTGATCAACTTACGCAAGCCGAGCGCCGGGCGTGGCAGCGCCAGCAGGCCGCGCCGCAAATCGCCGTTCAGTTGGCCAGTCACAGCCAAGTCGCAGGCAAACTTCCTGGATTCTCATCGCGGCTGGCAGGGATTGCATTGGGCGGGGGGGTGCTCCCCGCAATTATCACGGGCCTGCTCACAGTTGGCTGGCGTCGCGATCGTCCGGTCAGCGCACTGGCTGAGGTTCAATCGCTGATGCCGGTCCCGATTGTCGGCGTAATCTCCTTGGCCGGACCAGAGCATTGGCGGCGGCGGTCCCTCTCAGGGGGATCAAAGTAAGCCTGCTTCATCCATGAGGCCAGGTAACTGGGGGATGTGCCACGACGGTGCGATTTCTGTCCTGGGCTCTTGCTTCTCTCACACCTCGCTCGAACAATGGCTCAAATAGAGGGCCACATTTCTGTCCTCTTCACGGTCTAGCCTGTTCTGGTTAGGGCAATGCTCCAGGAACAAACAAGAAAGACTCCTAGAGGAGGTCCGGTTCAGATCCTGTGGTTTTTGCAATACACTCACCTCATTTCTGCGTTGTCTCATGTCTCAGCCGAATGAGGACATGCCGAAACACAGCTTCCGCGGGTCAATAGGTACGGTGGGGCTGCCACTGCTAGAACGAGTGATCGATACCATTCCGATCCCCATTGCCCTCGTGGAAGGGCCTGAGTTTCGTTATGTGCTAGTCAATCGAGCCTATTGCGCGATCGAGGCGAGGAGCGAGGCGTTCTTTCTTGGCCGCACGATGGCTCAGATCTTTCCCGAAGGGGCGGAGCACGACGCGCGGATTGCCGTGCTCCGGGAGGCCTATCAGACGGGACGCTGCATCAGCCAGAAGGAATTGGAGCTGAGTCTCCGGAAGGACCGAGAGCAGACGTGGTGGAACATCGAGTACGTGCCATTGCGCAGCGATACAGGCCAAGTGTACGCTGTGCTGATCATGGCCCAGGATGTTACGGAGCAGGTGGCTGCCCGACGGCAAGTAGAGGGACAAGCTGCCGTGTTGCGTGAAAACGAAGCGAGGCTCACCCAATTGGCCACCGTCGTGGAAGGGGCGAGTGATTTTGTCGGGATTGCGGATCTGGATAGTCACGCGTTGTATGTGAACCCGGCAGGCCAATCGCTGGTTGGTTTAGCCGGTGACGAGGCGGTACGTGCTACGTTGATCGAGGACTACCTTTTCCCTGAACACCTCCCTTTCGTGCGCGAGACGGTACTGCCGACGGTCCTCCGTGAGGGACGCTGGAAGGGGGAATTCTGTCTTCGCCATTTTCAGACTGGCGAGCCGATCCCCGTACTATGGGACGTGTTCCGCGTGGATGCTCCACGAACCGGCCAGCCACTGAAGCTGGCCACGATCATTCGCGACATTCGCCCCCAGAAAGCGGCCGAGCAGGCCTTGCGCGAGAGCGAAGAACTGTTGCGTCTGGCTGAGCAGGCGGGAAACATCGGCAGTTTCGAGTGGGATATCACAACAGATCGGTTGCGAGTCTCGCCAGAGTATGAAGCTGTATACGGGTTGGCACCGGGCGCCTTTCAGGGCAGACGAGAGGCATGGCGGAGACTGGTTCATCCCGAGGATTTCCCAGTCATCCGGGCGCAGTACCTCGAGTTTACCGCCCGCCACGCACCCCAGGCGGAAGTTGATTTCCGGATTGTTCGCCCTGACGGCACGGTTCGTTGGATCGAAGCCCGGGTACAGATGGTCTATGACGCCGAGGGCAACCCGGTACGGATGATCGGGATCGACATCGACATCACCGAACGCAAACATGCCGAGGAGGCCTTGCGCAAGAGCGAGGCGACGTTGCGAGGATTCTTCAATGCCAACGCCGTGTATATGAGTGTCTTGGAGCTGCATGGGGATGACATCGTGTACGTGAAATCCAATCCCCGCACAGCCGCTTTCTTCGGCCTGTCTGCGGAAGAACTTGCCGGCAAGCACGGGCGGGAACTGGGATTGCCCGAAGAGTTCATCGCCAAAGGAGTGGCAACAATCCGGCAGTGTCATGAGACCCAACAGCCCATTAGTAGCGAGTATCAGATCCCATATCAGAACAACAAGTGTTGGCATTATGGCACGGTCAGCCCGCTCCCCTCGGGGAGCTCAGGACGTCCACGCTGTGCTCTGGTGGCCGTCGACATTACCGATCGGCGGCAAGCCGAAGAACGGCTCAAGACGCTCAACGAGACGCTCGAACAGCGGGTGGTCGAGCGGACCGCCGTAGCCGAGCAGCGGGCAGCCCAGTTGCGAGTGCTGGCCGCCGAGTTGACCCGGGCTGAAGAGCAGGAACGCCGCCGTCTGGCCAAAGTCCTTCACGACCATCTCCAGCAATTGCTGGTCGCTGCGAGAATGAAGGTCGCCGTGCTTCGCCGTCGGGCCCAAGAGGAACGTCTAACCCGAACGCTTGAACAGATCGACGATGTGCTCAATCAAGCAATCACCGAATCCCGCTCCCTAACCGTAGACCTTAGCCCACCTGTGCTCTATGACGCCGGTCTGGCTGCCGGGCTTGAGTGGCTGGCCCGGCAAATGGAAGAGAAGCATGGGATGCGAGTGGTCCTCAACATCGATCCGCAGGTCGAACCCATCGAAGAGGACACTCGCGTATTTCTGTTCCAGGCCGTACGCGAATTGCTGTTGAACGTCGTCAAGCATGCGCAGGCTGATATGGCTCATGTGGAACTGCTCTCCTTGGATAACCAACGGCTTCAACTGGCCTGTTTTGTTTCAACGGAAGTGGCACAAAGCCCGGGGTCGGTTAAGCAATGATC
>CAZLDQ010000232.1:0-8302 GCA_964558295.1 uncultured Planctomycetaceae bacterium
TCCGCGTACCGCGTACGGCGTAGTGAAAAGCATTCGAACAGGGATGATCTGGAAGCGGTAGGGAGCGTTGTAGGAGACGTTTGAGCATACGGCGGATATCGGGGTGCTAATAGGGGCGGGGGAGTTGGGGGAACTGTTCGAGGAGGCGGGGAGGGCACTGTTTTCGGTGATTGTGGCGAACCCAGAGGCGATCAAGCCTGTCGAGCAGGTCGAGATTCGGCTCAGCGGCACCCGACGCGACGACCTGTTGTTCGATTGGCTGGCCGAGTTGCTCTACACCTTGGACACCCGGCGGATGGTCTTCCGGCAGTTCAAGGTACACGTGGACGACCAGGGGCTGACGGCCACCGCCCACGGCGAGCCGATCGATCGCCAGCGGCACACGTTGGCCCAGGAGGTCAAGGCGATTACCTATCATGGCCTGAAGGTCGAACGCGACGGCGACGGCTGGTTGGCCGAGGTGATTGTAGATTTGTAGACATGCGCCATGTGGCCGGCGAGCTTGCTCGCTGTGTTTGTCCGTGCGGTCTATTCCAGCCGGTTGTCAAACACGGCAAACAAGGAAGGCTGGCCAAATGGGACTCCCGGGATTCTGAATAGAGAGGGCATAGAACCGATGACGAAACAAGGATATCACGGACCGCTGGAGCAGATCGGCGAATGCGTCTGGCGGATTCCGAAGAACTACAAGATCGGCATGCGGGTTGAGGGACGGATCTTTGCCGACGAACGATTGATCCAGCAGATTCGCGACGATCAGGCGCCTGAGCAAGTGGCCAACGTGGCCTTCCTGCCGGGCATCCAGATGGCCAGCCTTGCCATGCCTGACATCCACTGGGGCTATGGCTTTTGCATCGGCGGCGTGTGCGCGACCGATCCGGCGGAAGGGGGGGTGATCTCGCCGGGCGGCGTGGGCTACGACATCAATTGCGGCGTGCGGCTGGTACGCACCAACCTCCACGAAAGCGAGGTGCGGCCGGTGATCCAACACCTCGTGGGAGCGCTCTTCAAGCGAATCCCGGCAGGGGTGGGAACCGGTGGGCCGTACTTGTTCGACTCGAAGCAGCTTCGCCGGCTGATGGCCGAAGGGGTCGGCTATCTGGAGTCGCAGGGGCTCGCCACGGCCGGGGACGTAGACCACACCGAGGCCCACGGCTGTCTTCCCGACGCCGACCCCAGCGCCGTGAGCACGCGGGCGATCGAGCGGGGCGGCGATCAGTGCGGCACGCTCGGTTCGGGGAATCATTTTCTCGAAGTCCAAGTAGTCGACGAGATCTTCGACGACGAAACAGCCCGGGTGATGGGAATCACGCAAGGGGGAATCTGTGTGATGATCCATTCCGGCTCGCGCGGCTTGGGTTACCAGGTCTGCGACGATGCGTTGCGTGAGTTGCGCGGCGTGCCCGAGCGCTACGGCATCGAACTACCCGACCGGCAGTTGGCCTGCGCCCCGGTCGAGAGCCGCGAGGGACAACAGTATCTCGGCGCGATGCGTGCGGCGGCCAACTACGCCTGGGCCAATCGGCAACTGCTGATGTGGGAAGCCCGTGAGGCGTTTGCCGAGTTTTTCGGCCGGTCCTGGGAGTCAATGCAGATGAACCTCGTGTACGACGTGGCCCACAACATCGCCAAGCTCGAAGAGCACGTCGTTGACGGTCGGCGTAAGCGGGTCTGCGTGCATCGCAAAGGGGCCACACGGGCCTTCCCCCCGGGCCACGCCGAATTGCCCGACCGCTATCGCCCGATCGGCCAGCCGGTGATTATCCCCGGCGACATGGGCCGGCAGAGCTGGCTTTTGGCGGGCCAGCCGGGGAGCATGGAGCAGACGTTTGGTACGACCTGCCACGGCGCCGGCCGCGTGATGAGCCGCAGTGAGGCGATTCGCCAGGCCAAGGGACGGCGGATCGACCGTGAGTTGGCCGAACAGGGGATCATCGCTCGGGCTCGCAGTTGGCAAGGGTTGGCCGAAGAACAGCCGGCGGCCTATAAGGACGTGAGCCTGGTCGTCGACGTCGTCCACCGTGCCGGTCTGGCCCGGAAGGTCGCCCGGCTTGTCCCGATCGGCGTGGTAAAGGGCTAAATGGCGGTTCGGTTTCCGTACGAGGGGAGCACGATGAACACACTAACCATCCTGTCACGAGTTGTAGTCGGGCTGATGCTTGTCCTCTGGGCCGGCGTCGTGGGGTGCGGGGAAGACTTGGGAACACCAACAAAAGGAGGCAAACCAGTGAAGATCCAATTGACCAGTAGCGCATTTGCCAACGGACAACCGATTCCGACGAAGTATACGGGGGAAGGGGCGGACGTCTCGCCGCCGTTATCCTGGAGTGGGCTGCCGGAAGGAACCAAAGAACTGGCCCTGATCTGCGACGATCCCGACGCCCCGACGGCCGAACCGTGGGTCCATTGGGTGATCTACAAGATCCCGGCCGAAGCCACGGGGCTTCCGGAAGGTGTAGCGAAGAGCGCGAGATTGAAAGAGCCAGAGGGCGCCTTGCAGGGGAAGAACTCCTGGCCCAGTGGGCAGACGATCGCCTACCGTGGTCCGATGCCTCCGCCTGGCCACGGCCCGCACCGCTACTTCTTCAAACTCTACGCCTTGAACACCGCCTTGAACGTCGAGCCGGGGCTGTCGAAGAAGGAGTTGCTCGCGGAGATGCAGGGGGCGGTGATTGGCGAAGGGGAGTGGATGGGAACCTACGAGAGGCGGTGACGCGTGCCGGACACCCGTTTGCATCGTGGCCCGCATCCCGAGGACCAGGAGCTCTTCGCCCCCCCAGCCCTGGAGGGGTTGCGTCAGGCGGCGGCCGATCTCGGCTGGCTGCTCAATCGGGGCTATGCGACGCCGTCGGCCCTGAAACTGGTGGGCGATCGCTACCGGCTGTGTGCCCGGCAGCGGATCGCCATTGCCCGCTCGGTCTGCTCCGACACGGCCGCGGCCCGGCGCGAAGCGCATCGCGTCGAGATGGATCGACTTCGAGGGCAGCCGCTGTGGATTGACGGCTACAATGTGCTGACGACCGTCGAGGCGGCCTTGGCTGGCGGCGTCCTCCTGGCCGCCCACGACGGCACGTATCGCGATATGGCCAGCATGCACGGCAGCTACCGCCGTGTGGCCGAAACCCAGACCGCCCTTGAACTGCTCGGCCGGTTGACCGCTACGGCCGGCGTCGCCGAGTGTCGTTGGTTCTTGGATCGTTCGGTTTCCAACAGCGGGCGTTTGAAGCAGATCATGGAAACCGTGGCAGCAAGTCACGGCTGGCCCTGGTCGATCGAACTGGTCGACGATCCCGACCCGCTGTTGTCCACCACGCCCCACATCATCGCTACGGCCGACAGTGTGATCCTCGACGCCTGTCAGGCTTGGTTCAATCTCGCCCGGGAGACGGTGGTTCGCGCGGTGCCAGGGGCATGGGTCGTAGAGAGTGGATAGTCAATAGTGAATGGTGGGCCACGTGGTTTAGCCGCAGCACTTGTGCTGCGCGGGAATCGCCATTGACGTGAGATTCAAGGGTTCTCGCTGAAGTGGACGAGCTGCTCGCATAAGAACTGGTTCACGGCATCGGGATGGCTGACGGGGAGCAAACGGTCGCCGCCGGGAACGAGCAGGTCGGGATGCGTCGAGGTGCCCCATTCCCGGCAGAAGGCTTAGCGGCAACGACTCGGCGATGGGCAGGCGGTTAGTGTGGGCAAGGAGGCCTTCGGGGCGTGCGCACGTTGAGCGCAGCCCCTTATCCAGCAAAGACCACCATAACCCACGGACTGCGCCCTGCGCCGAGAAAAGGGGGCGCAAGATTCCTCGGGGTGCCACTGCCTCGGCAGACGCCATGCCGCAAGAGCGCAGCAGACGGCCCTGCTTACCACACAGCAGGGGCACACGTTCGGCGGAGGGTACGATTACTTCTTGCGGTGTCGAATCCTCGAGCGCATCCGACGCTTCTTGCGACCCAGTTTCCGCCGACCTTTTCCCGATTGTTTCGTTCCCACGCGAGTCTCCGTAGCAGATGCAAATGGTACGAGAGCGACGCTCCCTCGGATCCGCGCCTATCCAGGGAAGCCCGTGCTTCCCCCAGGTGGCGCAGCAGGTGACTATAACAAAGCACCCTATCGGAGGCAAGGGGGGACGGAGTTGAGTAGGCGGTGAAAGATGAGGAATAGGGCGAAATGGGGAATCCGTTTCGCGCGTCAGCACGAGCCGGGAAGCTTCACCCTCCCGGGGGGCGACGCGGGTACTCACTCCGCATTGATGTTGGTCCCCTCTGACAGTCCAAGCCAAGTCCTCCGACTTGCCTTGCCAGACTGGGTACTGCGTATAATTTTCCCGAACGATCCGTCCCGATGGCTCAAGCCCCCCGAAGAAGGAGATGAGCGATGATCGATCAACCCCGGTTGTCCGAGGCGGAATGGACCCTTCTGATGCAGCTTCTCGAACAGGAGGAACACGAACTGCCCGCCGAAATCCGTCACACCCGGACCCAAGAGGTCAAGGACGAGTTGCACCAGCGTTTGGAGATGGTGCGGCAACTGCGCGAGCGGTTGCGGACGGTAGCGGTGGTCTGAGATGGCGTTGCCAATTCGACGGATATCTCGCCGGTGTATCTCTCGCTTACCTGTCTTGCCCAGGTTAAGCGTCCCGCTTCCATTGCGTGTGGCATTGCCAAGCTTCTACGACGATTGAGGTTAACTCTGCTGCCTCCGGTGCCGATGAAAGAGCCTGATAAACCGTTCGGTTTGCGCGGAGTTTAACGCCTAGCCGGCCAGGCGGGGCGAGGCGCAGACGGAACACCGTTGTTACGGTTCAGCCGGAGAGGCGCGTGAGCATGTCTCGATCCAAGCCCGAACGTCGTGTCTCAATCAAGCCCCGAAGTCCCCGCAATACGGTGGAGACGCGTATCGACGGGGCGCACGCCTTAGCCAGCAAAGCCGGGGAGTCGGCGGCCGTCCGGTCGGAGGAAGGGGAAGCAGTGCTTGCAGCGGCCGGGCCGTCATTGATTGCAACTCCCCTGCCGACCGAGCAGTTGCGGCTCCAGGCCAACCAGTTGGCCGAGCATCTTCGGAACCGGCAACGGGAACTGGACCAGCGGGAAGCACGGTTGAACGCGCAATTGGCCCAGATGGACCTGGCCAGTCGGCAAACGCGGCTTTGGATTACGGAGAAGCAGGGGGAACTGGCCGAGGAGCGGGCGGCGCTGGAACAGCGGAAGCAGGAGATGGATAAGCGGCAGGCCGAGCTTGAGGCTGCCTATGCGGCGGCGCAGCAACAGGCAGCGATGACCGAAGAACTGGCCCGCCACGAGGAGGCTCTTAACCAGAAGAAGCAAGAGTTGGCCGAGGCCGAACAGCAGGTCCAACGGGCAATCGCCGAGCAGGAGGAGTTTCTTCGCCAGCGAGCCGAACAGATGACCACTGCCGTAGAAGAGAGGCTGCGCCGCGCTGAGGAAGAGGTGGCCCAAAAGGAAGAACTGCTCCGCGACCGCGAACGCCAGATTCAGGCCCTGGCCGAGAAACTCCAGGCCCAGGCCGCCGCACAAAACCAGGTGCGCAGCACCTTGAGCGAAGAACGCGAGCGGGGGCTGGAAGTACTTCAGCAGGAGAAGCAGAAGATCGACGCCCATCGCAAGGCCTCGGAGGAGATGATCCGCCAGATGATGGCCGGCGTTGAGCGGCGCCGCGCGGCGCTGGACGCCGAGGCCGCGAGGATTCGCGAACAAGCGTCACGGCCCAGTCCCGAGTTGATCGCCCGGGAACAGCGCGCTGATGAGACCCTGCGGCGACTCGAAGCCTGGGAACGGCAACTCCACGAGCAAGAATCGCAACTGGCGGCCGCCCGCAACGATATCGAGCGACTCCAGCGCGAGTTGGCCGAAGAACGCCGCAAGGCCGAGGAACAAACCCGCGCGGAACGCCAGCGGCTCTTGGCCGAACAGCGCCGGATGCTAGCTGACCTGGAGGAGAAACGCCTCTCCCTTCAGCGTCGCAGCGAGTATATCGATCAATGTCGCACGGGGCTGGAGCAACTCCGGGCGGAGTTGGGCGAGATGCACCGCGAGACGCTGGAAATCCGCCTGGCCACCGAAGAACTCTGGATTCAGATGTCCAGCACCACGCCGACTCCCGTACTCACGCGTTCACTCACCCAGCTCCGGGCTAAGTTGAGCGAGCACTACCGCTCGGCCAGCGACGAACTGGCCCGGCAACGCAACGACCTTCTGGCGATCCGCAATGGCTTGGCCCAGCAACATGAACGGCTCGTCCAGCAGAAACACGATCTGGAACTCTGGGCCACCCGGCAACGCGAGGAGATCGAGCAACAGGCTGCACGACTTGTGGCGCGGGAACAAGAGCTCGACCGTCAGGAGGCCGAATTCAAGGAGCAGGCCCGCCGCTGGCAGGTCGAACAGCTTGCCTACCGCGCGGAAATCCAGCGGCTTCATGCCCGCAGCGAATCGGTGACCACCAACTGAGACGTTTCATCCTGGGGCAGGCGGATTGGTGCGTTCCGCGCATCCGGCAAGCCTACTCCCGTTCGGCGCGGAGGACGGAGATGAAGGCCTTTTGGGGAATCTGGACCTGGCCGATCTGCTTCATCTTCGCCTTGCCCTTCTTCTGCTTTTCCAGGAGCTTGTTCTTGCGGGTCACATCGCCGCCATAGCACTTGGCGGTCACGTCCTTGCGGTAAGGTTGGATCGTCGAACGGGCGATGATCGTACCGCCAATCGCCCCCTGGATGGGGATCTTGAATTGATGGCGGGGAATCGCTTCGGCCAATTGCTCGCAATAGTGCACAGCCCGACTGCGCGCCTTGTCGCGATGGACGAGGTAGGAAAGCGTGTCGACCGGTTCCTTGTTGACGAGGATCTCGACCTTCACCACGTCGGTCGGGCGGTATTCGATCGGGACGTAGTCGAACGATCCGTAACCGCGGGTGATCGTCTTCAGTTTGCCGTAGAAATCAAAAAGGACCTCGCCGAGCGGCATTTCGCTGATCACCTCGACCCGCCCCACCGTGAGGTAGTTTATCGTTTGTTTCTCGGAACGATGTTCCCGGCAAAGCTCCATGACCGCGCCGACGTATTCCTCGGGCGTGAGAATCGAGGCCTTGATGTAGGGTTCAGTGACCGAGGCAATTTTCATCGGATCCGGCCAGTAGCTCGGATTGTCGACCTCGACCGTCTTGCCGTCCTTCAAGGTCACATGGTATTTGACCGTAGGGGCGGAAATCACCAAGCCGATGTCGAATTCCCGCTGTAAGCGCTCCTGAATCACGTCGAGGTGAAGCAGGCCCAAGAACCCGCAGCGATAACCAAAGCCGAGGGCCGCGGAACTGTCCTTTTCAAAGGTCAAAGCAGCATCGTTGATCGCCAGCTTTTCCAGGGCCTTGGTCAAATCCCGATACTCATCGGTGTTCATCGGATAGATCGAGGAAAAGACGACCGGCTTCGCCTTTTGATAGCCGGGAACCGGTTCGGCCGCCTGGCGTTCCAGATGGGTGAGCGTGTCGCCGATCTCGATTTCCCGGACGCTCTTGATCCCGGCGATAACATAGCCCACCTCGCCGGCGCTGAGCTGCTCTCTGGGATTGAGCCGCAACTGGTTGTACCCCACTTCTTCGACCGTATAGTCGATCCCCAGGTGCATGAAATGGATCACGTCGCGGGGCTTGAGCGTGCCTTCCATGATGCGGCATTGGAGCACCACGCCGCGGTAGCGATCGAAATGGGCATCAAAGACCAAGGCTTTGAGCGGGGCGTCGGGATCACCTTTGGGGCCGGGCAGTTTCTTGACGATCCCGGCCAACAATTCGTCGATGCCCGCGCCTGTCTTGGCCGACACGGGAATTGCCTCGAATGGGTCGAGCCCCAACTCGGCGTCGATCTCCTCGCGCACCCGCTCGACGTCGGCGGTCGGCAGGTCGATCTTGTTGATCACCGGCAACAGTTCCAGATTGTTGTCCAACGCCAGATAGAGGTTGGCGACCGTCTGCGCCTCGACCCCTTGCGACGCATCGATCACGATCAACGCCCCGTCGCAGGCCAGGAGCGAGCGGCGGACTTCGTGGGAAAAGTCGACATGCCCGGGCGTGTCGATCAGATTGAGCAGATAGTCTTGCCCGTCCGCGGCACGGTAGGAGAGCGTGATCGAGTTGCTCTTGATCGTGATCCCCCGCTCCCGTTCGATATCCATCGCGTCAAGCAGCTGATTGCGAAACTCACGCGGCGTTACCCCACCACAGGCCTGGATCAGTCGATCGGCCAGGGGCGACTTGCCATGGTCAATATGGGCGATAATGCAAAAATTGCGG
>CAZLDQ010000233.1:0-8283 GCA_964558295.1 uncultured Planctomycetaceae bacterium
CCGGCTGCAGCATGTGCCTGGCCATGAACCCCGACAAGTTGGAGCCGGGCGAACGCTGCGCAGCAACCAGCAACCGCAATTTCGAAGGCCGCCAGGGTAAGGGCGGCCGCACTCACCTCGTCTCGCCCGCCATGGCGGCCGCCGCCGCTATTGCCGGACGATTCGTCGACATCCGCGAGTGGAAGTACCAATAGTCCGAAATACGGATTCCAGGCGAACCAACAGCGAGTCAATACCCATGCGTCCCTTCACCAAGCATATTGGACTGGTCCTTCCCATGGATCGGTCAAACGTCGATACTGACCAGATCATCCCCAAGCAGTTCCTCAAGCGGATCGAACGCACGGGCTTCGGCCAGTTCGCTTTCTTCGATTGGCGCTACCTGGCCGACGGCTCTCCCGATCCTGCGTTTGAGTTGAACAAGCCCGAGTATCGCGGAGCCAGCATCCTTCTGGCACGCCGCAACTTCGGTTGTGGCTCCAGCCGGGAACATGCCCCCTGGGCTCTGGAAGATTATGGCTTCCGCGTAATCCTCGCCCCAAGCTTCGCCGACATCTTCTTCAACAATTGTTTTAAGAACGGCATGCTCCCTATCCGCCTGGAGGAAGAGATCATCGACGATCTCTTCGCCAGAACCGCAGCGCATCCGGGCTACAAGCTCACGGTCGATCTGGAAGAGTGCACGATTACCGACGACTACGGCCTGTCGCTCTACTTCGAGGTCGATGCGTTCCGCCAACACTGCCTACTCAACGGCCTGGACGATATCGGCCTGACGCTCCAACACGCCGACAAGATCCAGGCTTACGAAACGGCCCGCGGAATCGCGTAGACTGTTTGGCCATCCCCCTTGTGCTGAATGTGCGAAACCAAACCAAAGCCTAACGATGACCAATGCCACCTCCACCCATTGGCTCCGACTGGCCGATCAGATCCTCCAGGGCCATCGCCTCACCGCCGAAGAGGGGCTGGCCGTCTTGCGCTCGGCCGACACCGAGCTTCTGGAGGTGTTGGCCGCTGCCTACCGTGTGCGATACGCCGCCTGGGGTAATCGGGTCCACCTGAATTTCCTCATGAACGCCAAGAGTGGCTTGTGTGGTGAAGACTGCGGCTACTGCTCCCAATCGCGGGTCTCAGAGGCGACGATCGACAAATACAACCTCGTCGATGAGGATCAAATCTTCGAGGGTGCTCGGGTCGCCGTGGAACGTCAAGCCCGTACCTACTGTGTGGTCATCTCTGGGCGAGCCCCGCACGATCGGGAAGTCGACGTAATCTGCTCCGTGGTGCGGCGAATCAAGGACGCTTTTCCCCTGAAGCTTTGTGCGTCCGTTGGCTTGCTCACCCCGGAAAACGCTGCACGCTTGAAGGCTGCGGGCGTCGATCGCGTCAACCACAACCTGAACACCAGCGCGCGGTTCTACCCACAGATCTGCACCACCCACAGTCACCAAGACCGCCTCAATACCCTACGCGCCGTCCGGGCGGCGGGGCTGGAGATCTGTTCGGGCGGGATTGTCGGGATGGGAGAGGAGGATGTGGATGTCGTCGACATGGCCATGCGTCTGGCCGAGTTGCAGGTTGAAGCCACACCGATCAATTTCCTCATCCCGGTCCCAGGAATCCAGTTGGAAAAAAAAGCCACGCGTTTGGATCCCCGCTATTGCCTCAAAGTGCTGGCCATGGTCCGACTGTCGAACCCGAAGGTCGAACTCCGAATCGCCGCCGGAAGGGAACTCCATCTCGGCAGCCTCCAGCCGCTAGGGCTGTTTGCCGCCAACTCCATCTTTGTCGGCGACTACCTGACCACCAAAGGCCAACCGCCGGAGGAAGACTATCGGATGATTCGTGATTTGGGATTCGAGATCGAAGTGGAAGGAGGGATCGAGAACTAACGTGTTGCCCGTCTCGCCCCGACACTTGTGTCGGCAGTATGACGGACAGTAATCCTGCTTCTCACCATTCACAGACAGGGGGGAAACGGCGATGGATGGGTCGCCACGAAACGTCGGGGAGTTGATCCAGAGGGCTCGCGACGGGAATGCAGCTTGCCGTGATGAATTGTTCGCCCTCTGTCGAAGTTATCTGGGTTACGCGGCCCGGGCACAATTGGAAACCTGGCTGCAGGTCAAAGTCGACGCTTCGGACCTCGTGCAACAGACTATGCTCGAAGCGCATCGCGACTTCGAGCGGTTCCAGGGCACGTCTGAGCAGGAATGGCTTGGCTGGCTGCGAAAGATCATGGCCCACAACATGGCCGACTTTGTTCGCCAGTACCGGGGAACAGCCAAACGGCAGGTCAACCGTGAGGTTTCTTTGGCCGCCGCGGCAGATACCAGTTTTGCCCCGGGGGTCCCCGAACCCGCGGCGCCCTGCGACACTCCCAGTCAAGAGTTCATCAAGGTCGACAGCGAGCTGCGAGTCGCCGCCGCCCTGGCCCAATCGCCCCCCGACTACCAGGAAGTGATCATGCTTCGCAACCTCCAACGGCTTAGCTTCAATGAAGTCGCCGAGCGTATGGGCCGCTCCCGTCCTGCCGTCCAGATGCTCTGGATGCGTGCGATCAAGAAGCTTCAAGAACTGATGGGAAATGATGAAGGCTGAATGAGGACCGCCGCGTGCGACGCAACCCTCGCAATCCACGATCCCCCCTCCATTCCCCCCATGCCCGACCTCCCCGAAGACGAACACCTGATCAACCTGTTGGACAACTACTTGGAACAACTCCAGGCGGGCAAATGTCCAGATCGGGAGAAGTTGCTCCACGAGCACCCCGAGGTGAAGTCGGCACTCGAATGCCTCGAGGCGCTAGAGGCGATGGCGCCTGAGTCTGGCAGCCGGGAGGGAGGTGTGCCGGCGGAGTCTCCTTCCTGCGTCCCCCTTCTTCCGTGTGACTTCGGTGCGTATGAGTTGTTGGAAGAAATCGGTCGAGGCGGAATGGGCGTGGTCTACCGGGCTCGCCAGAAAAGCCTCGATCGGCTCGTGGCTATCAAAATGATTCTGGCCAGTCATCTGGCCTCTGCCGAACACGTGCGCCGCTTCCAGATCGAAGCCCGAGCAGCCGCCAGCCTGCAACACCCGAACATTGTCCACATCCACGAAGTGGGCCAAGTCCACGGCCAGCATTACTTTGCCATGGAGTACATCGACGGGATGAGCCTGGCCGAGCGGCTCACCCAAGGCCCCATGGAGTTCCCAACGGCCGTGCGACTGGTGACTCAAGTGGCTCGGGCGATTGGCCACTTGCATCGGGCCGGAATCGTCCACCGCGACCTGAAACCCTCAAACATCCTCTTGGATGCCGACGGACTGCCCTATGTCACCGACTTTGGCTTGGCCAAGGTCTTTTCCACGAGCGGCGATCCCACAGCCACCGGCGTGATTGCCGGCACCCCAAGCTACATGGCCCCCGAACAAGCAGCCGGACACAATGCCCAAGTCGGCCCGGCCAGCGACATCTACAGCCTGGGGGCGATCCTCTATGAGCTCCTCACCGGACGTCCCGTCTTTCGTGAAGAGACGCCGTTAGACACTCTGATGCAAGTCTTGGTCGGCGAGCCCATCCCGCCCCGGCGGGTGAACGCGAAGATTCCCCGCACCTTGGAACTCATCGTCCTTCGAGCAATAGCCCGCTCACCAGAAGATCGCTACCCCTCCGCCGAGGATTTGGCCAACGACCTGGAACGGTTTCTCAAAGGAGAGGTAGTCATGGCCCGCCCCCCTCATTTGCTTCAGCGTCTCTTGGCCTGGGGACGCCGCGAGCCGGCCTTGGCCTCGCGCTTGGCCGCCCTGAGCGTCTTCTATCTCGCTGACGTGCTCAACTATCGCTTGGGACTGATCGGCGACGTAGAACACCTGAAGCTTTCTATCCTCGTCGGAATATGGGCGTTCAGTGCAGTAGCGTTTCAGCAGGCCCTGAAGTTCCAGCGTTGGTCTCTTTCCGCCCGATTCGTCTGGGGGACTCTGGATGCGGCATTGCTCCTGACCATTCTGCTTGTGGTCGGCTATGGGCTCGTCAGCTCCCTGCTCATCGGCTACCCTCTCTTGATCGTGGCCTCAGGGCTTTGGTTCCGTGTACGGTTTGTCTGGTATATGACCGCCCTGTCACTGGTCTCCTATGGAGTACTGCTGCTGGATTTCTATTATTGGCGTCCTGAGCTGCAAGAACAGTTCAAGGTCACCTACGACCGACATATCATCTTCACCGTTGCACTGGCGGTCCTGGCCGGTGTTGTCTCCTACCTCGTCCAGAGGGTCCGCGCGTTGAGTGGCTACTTTGGGGAAAAGCTATAAAGCCGGACAAGGTTTTAAGCCTTCTCAATGGACTCCTCAGCCCGCCCCCCCACTTCTGGGATTGAGATACACCCGTTCGACGTTCGCTTCATCCCTCCCAACCCGTTTTTTGGGAACGATCCAACCATTCCGAGAACTCGGTTAAACCCCCAAATTCCTTCTGGCCGATATCCCGGGATGAGATCCTATTCTGCCTATTAGCTAGCAGGACTTTGACATGCGCTCGCCTCTCCTTCGATGGGCCGTTGTGGTATGGGTCGGCATTGCGCTCGTCTCCGTCAAGGAGGCCCAAGCGCAAACAGCCCGAACCACCCACAATCCTTCGCTGATTGATCAACTCGATCAGTTCGGCCGCTCCCTGTTCGGTGGGATCCGCCCCACCAACGAAAAGCCGACCGCCCAGCGTCCCGTGGCCAACCAACAAACCACCACGACACCTGGTGCCACCAACACGGTCCGCGCGGGCACCCAAAGCGTCAATTCCGGCTACACGTCAACAGGGACAGGCTTGGCCATCGAGACCGGCACCTCGGTCCGCATGCACCACGCGCCGACGACCACGCCCCCCGCCAGTCCGGCGATGCTGTCGACAGCCAGCACACCAGCCCCGGTTGCCTCGCCAACCAATACGGCAGCCCTTCCCACAAATCCATCGGCTGGGAGCACCGTCTCCCCCCCCGACAGCCAAAGCCCAGTCCCCGTCCCGGGATCTATGCGACTTCACGAGCGTCTCAGCGCGTTCCGTCAGTCGACCTTTGACACACCCCAGGAAAGCGGCGTAACGCCACCACTCCGCAGTGACTCGGCTTCCGGTGCTTTCCCACAGCCTGCTTCTCCAACCACAGTCACAACGTCGTCCCCTGCCACCTCGTATGGTGGCTCTTATGGCCTTCGCCAGCCCTTTACCACAACGCCCCCGCCGGTCAGTCAACCGGCAACGCCCCAGCCCGCCTACTCACAACACTACAGCCAACCCTCGGTTTCCGCAGGTGTGACTTCACGTCTCGCTCAACCGACATTTGCCCCACGAACAAGCGGCACACCGACACTCGCCCCACGGTTGGCGTCGAAGCCGATACCGGAGTCGCCCACCCTACCGCCGTCTGACCAGAACCAGTCGGCCCCAGTCCCAGCACTCGACTCGCTGGCAAAGCCCTCCTACACCTCAAGTTCTCCGAGCATCGAATCGTCGGCAACCAGTGAGCCGAATCTCGATCAGGCTGCGACGGACCCGGCGTCCACCTCGCTGCGAGACGAACCCTCGACAATCAGCAAGTCGGCCAAACCATTGAAGGCCCCGACAAGTATCGCCAAGGGAAATCGGCCCCCAGCGACGGCCGACGACACGACGGATGCCCTGTTCAATCGCCAAGGTCCCGTCTTGAACGTCAAGACGATTGGCCCACGTCGAATCACGGTGGGGAAAGAGTCCAGCTACGAATTGCTCATCCGCAACTCAGGCCAAGTGGCGGCTGACGAAGTAATCGTCACGGTCGATCTCCCCGAATGGGCGGAAGTGATGGGGGCCGAGGCCAGCCTCGGCGTGACCGAATCCTCCGCCGATCTGCAGACATCCAAGCAGTTGGCTTGGAAAATCGCCCACCTCGAGGCCAAAGCCCAAGAGAAACTCGTCCTACGGATCGTCCCCCGGCAGAGCCGACCGTTTGATCTGGCCGTACGTTGGGACTATCGGCCGGTTTCCTTGGAAGCGATGATCGAGGTCCAAGAGCCCAAGCTGGAAATGCACCTGGACGGGCCCCGGGAAGTCCTCTTCGGCAAGCGAGAGGTCTATCGACTGGAACTGGCCAATACCGGAACCGGCGAGGCTGAAGGGGTGGAAATCTCGCTCCTGCCGATCGGTACCGGGGAGAATGTCCCGGCCACCCATCGCCTGGGCACCTTGGCAGCGGGCGAAAAGAAAGTCATCGAAGTCGAACTGACCGCGCGCCAAGCCGGCGTGTTGACGATCAAGGTCGATGCCCGTGCTGATGGCGGCGTTGAGGCCAGTCTTGCTGAGACAATCGCCGTGCTACGCGCCGCGTTGAACGTCGCGGTCGAAGCCCCCCGCATGCAATTCGTCGGCAACGAAGTCCACTACCGACTGCGGGTAACCAATACCGGGACGGCACCGGCCACCAATCTCCGGGTAGCCGCTCGACTCCCGCTGGGCACCAAGTATGTTTCCTCGACCGGCGACGCAAAACTGAGCGCCGAACGAGGCGAACTGACCTGGACAATTGATAGCCTGCCCGCTGGCGGAACCAAAGACATCGATCTGGTCTGCAACCTTGAACGATCGGGGATCAACCGGCTGGACGTCTCGGCCATGGCGGACGGGGAACTGGCCGCTTCAGCCGAGGCCACGATGCAAGTCGAAGCAATGGCGGATCTCCGCCTCAATGTTGTCGACCCCTCGGGACCGGTCGCTGTCGGCGACGAAACGACCTATGAAGTCATTATTCATAACCGCGGCAGCAAGGGCGCAGAGAACGTGGAAGTCGTCGCCTATTTCTCACGCGGTGTCGAACCGACGGCGGTCGAAGGGGGGGGCCACAAAATCGCCCCAGGACAAGTGGTCTTCGACAAGATCCCGCTCCTGGCGGCCGGCCAGTCTGTCTCCTTCAAAATTCATGCCAAAGCCGACACCAGTGGGAACCACGTCTTCCGCGCCGAGGTCTACTGCCGACCGCTGGACATGAGACTGGCCAGCGAAGAAACCACTCATTTTTACGGCACTGCCGGAGGCCTCCACAGTCAAAGCTTGCAGGCCAGCGATGCGTTGCGGACGGACTCCAGCAACCGCACGGCTGACCGACGGTTGCCCGGCTCGACCGGTAGCTCACCCAGCGGTCGAACGTCTCCATTGTTCAACCGCTCGCAGTCGGCCACCCCGCTTCAATAGTCTCCAACTAGCCCCACTGCAGAATAGAAGACCCCCTGAACCATCTGGGGGTCTTTTTCTTTCCCAGGCCGAGAGATCGCCATCCCTAAGTGCTTGCCCCATTACAGCTTAGTGGTCTCCGCCTCAAATTGCCGAAAATGGAGATTCTCCCCGGCGAATGATTCCGCTACAATCCTGCCCCCGGTCTGTGAGAAGGAGTCGGAGGAACATCCAGAAGAACAGCATACTTCGCGAACAGGACGAGATAAGGCAACCGTATGCGACGAGTAATCCTGGCATTAGTTCTGCTCTGCAGCAGTTGGATCGGCTGCGGAACTTCCAAATGGACGGATACCCAGCGTACGGCCACCGAACAATTGCTCATCTCCGACGCAATGGATCGCGCAGTCAGCCAGTTGGACTTCCGCGCTTTGGCCGGTAAGAAGGTTTACCTTGACACCACTCCGATGAAAACCGGTACCGACTCTGCCTACCTGACAAGCACTTTGCGTCAACACCTCCTCGCCAGCGGTTGTATCCTGAAGGACAAGCTTGAGGATGCGGATTATGTCATTGAGGCCCGAACGGGATCAACCGGAACGGACAACCATAGTCTGCTCCTTGGCATCCCCCAGACAACCCTGCCAACAACAGCACTGATCCCGGGGACAACGGGTTCCACCGCAATCCCCGAGCTCCCTCTGGCCAAGAAAATGGAACAGCGAGCGATTGTGAAAATCGGCCTGTTTGCCTACAACCGAACCACCGGCCGGCCCATCTGGCAGTCAGGACTAGTGATTGCCGACAGTCGCGCCAAGCATGTTTGGGTGCTCGGGACTGGGCCGTTCCAGCGTGGCTCGATCTATGGGGGAACCAAATTCGCCGGCGATCGGCTCTCGATCCCTCTGGTCTCCCCGGGTAGTCCCAATTCCGATAAGCCGACCCTCTCCGTGGCCGACGAGGCCTACTTCATTGAGCCTCCAGAGACTCTGGCTCAAAAGTCACCTCCAACGACTGAGCAAAAGGCCTCCACACCGTCACCCCACGAAGTCCCTGCCGTACAGGGGGCGGCGGGCGGCGGGGGGGGGGGGGGCGCGGCGGCCGGGGGG
>CAZLDQ010000234.1:0-1326 GCA_964558295.1 uncultured Planctomycetaceae bacterium
GGACCCCCGCCGCGACCCGATAGCCGCGAACCACGGCGGCGGCTGCGCGAAGGT
Source organism: uncultured Planctomycetaceae bacterium (assembly GCA_964558295.1). Classification (GTDB taxonomy): domain Bacteria; phylum Planctomycetota; class Planctomycetia; order Pirellulales; family Thermoguttaceae; genus JBDKTH01. The sequence continues at coordinate 55 of CAZLDQ010000234.1, forward strand.
CCGCGAGGCGGCCGTTGGTGCAGGAGCCGATGAAGACGCGGTCGACCGGCACTTCGGTGATCGGTGTGCCGGGCTTCAGGCCCATGTAGTCCAGCGCACTGGCTGCGGCTTTCTGATCCGTCTCGTCGGTGAAGTCGGCGGGCGAGGGCACCTTGGCCGTGACGTCAAGCACCTGGCCGAGGTTCGTTCCCCAGGTAACTTGGGGTTGAATCTCGGCGGCGTTAAACACTTCGACGCGATCGAAGGTTGCCCCTGGATCACTCGGCAACGTACGCCAACGGGCCACGGCGGCCTCAAAATCTTTGGGAGCACACTCACGGCCACGCAAGTAATCGTAGGTTGTGTCATCCGGGGCGATCAAGCCTGCACGGGCACCGGCCTCGATGGTCATGTTGCAGACGGTCATTCGCTCTTCCATCGTCAAGGCGCGAATCGCCTCGCCGGTGTACTCGATGCAATAGCCCGTGCCGCCTTGGGGGGTGATGCGGCCGATGATGTAGAGGATCAGGTCCTTGGCCGTGACGCCCTTGGCCAATCGGCCATTGACGCGGATCTCCATCGTCTTGGGTTTGTACTGCAAGAGGGTTTGCGTGGCCAGGACATGCTCGACCTCGCTGGTACCGATGCCGAAGGCCAAGGCGCCGAATGCACCGTGGGTGGCCGTGTGGCTATCGCCGCAGACAATGGTCATGCCCGGTTGGGTCAGGCCAAGTTCCGGCCCGATCACATGGACAATCCCCTGTTGGGGATCGTCCAGGTCGAACAGTCGTATGCCGAACTCCCGACAGTTGCGCCGGAGGGTGGCGATCTGTTGCTTGGAGATTGGATCGGCGATCGGGAGGCTGCGGTCGGTGGTCGGAATGTTGTGATCCACTGTGGCTACGGTCCGTTCCGGACGTCGCACCTTTCGGCCCATCAACCGGAGCCCTTCGAATGCCTGGGGGCTGGTAACCTCGTGGACCAACTGCAGGTCGATGTAGAGGATCGTCTGCTTCCCCTCTTCGGAATGGACGACATGCGCGTCCCAGATTTTTTCAAACATCGTCCGTGGCGAACTTGCAGTAGTCATAGGGCTGACGCGATCCTCCAGCTTCTCTTGGATTGTGGACCCGTTTCCGGTTTGGTCCTCAGACGATCCGTTGGGACAGGGTGGCGGAAAAAGGACATTATAAACACCGCCCGGCCAATAACGACAGGGGCGGTGGGCGAATTGCAGGTTTCAGTCGTAAGAGAGACGATTTGGGGAGGGGGCCGCGCGCGGGTCCACCTCGC
>CAZLDQ010000234.1:1336-8255 GCA_964558295.1 uncultured Planctomycetaceae bacterium
CGCCCGGCCAGAGGTGCTGGCGAAACCAGAATGACGAAGGAATGGGGAAATGACGAAGCACGAAGGGAACCAGTAACCAGAACCCATTACGCCTTCGTGCTTTGGACTTTGTCATTCCTTCATCATTTTTGATTTTGTCCTTGGTCCTTTGCTCTACGCACACGGCCGGGCCGCCTTCTGGTGAGTCTCCCACCATCGGGCGGCGTGATAGCGAGCCCACTTGCCGGCCGCTTGGCAGGCGTCGAGGGCCTGGGCCAATGCGGTTACATCGGGAAAACGGTCCGCTGGGGTCTTTTCCAGGCAACGGAGGATCACTGCTTCGAGGTCGGGGGGCACATCGGGACGGTATTGGGTCAGCGGGGGGGCTGGTTGGCGAATGTGGGCCAATAGCACCTTCATTGGCTTGTCTGATTCGAACGGCGGCCGGCCGGTCAGCAGGTAGTAGCCGACGGCGCCGAGCGAGTAGATATCGCTGCGCACATCGACCTCTTGTTCGCCGGCGGCTTGTTCGGGGGACATGAACAGCGGGGAGCCGGTAATCGCTCCATCGGTGGTCAACTGCATCGGGTGGTCTTCCAAGAGCGGCTTGACCAAGCCGAAATCGAGCAGCTTGGCGACGTCGTGGATCCCACCCCGTTGGGCAGCGAAGATGTTGCCCGGCTTGATGTCGCGATGGACCAAGCCCTTCGTGTGGGCTTCATCCAAGGCATCGCAGACCTGGCGGAGCAGGTAGACGACCCGTTCCGGCGGCAGCGGGCCAAATCGTTCGACCAGTTCGGCCAGACTCATCCCCGGCAGATACTCCATGACGTAGTAGAACGTACCGTCTTCGGTGCTGCCGTAGTCGAAGATTTCCACGGTGTTCCAGTGGGAGAGCCGCGCGGTCGCGCGCACTTCGCGTTGGAAGCGAGCGAGAAGCCGCGGGTCGCCGGCCTTGTCGGGGCGGATCAGCTTGACCACGCAAGGCCGTTTGAGCCATTGATGCTCGGCCAGATAGACTTCGCCCATGCCGCCGGCGCCGATCTGCTGCTTCAAACGGTACTGCCCCAGTTGCTTGGCTTCAAAAGCCTCGCGGCGCAGCGAGCCGATCGTGTCGACCCCCAACAGGCTCGCCCCCGCCGAGATCGCCATCACCATGGTGAATCCGGTCAGGTCATACACGGTGGCCAGGGCTCTCACCTGGGGATTGGTCCAGAACATGGCATAGAGCAACAGCACCGGAACGACACCCATCGCACCAATGACCAGGGCCGCGCGCCGGAACGTATTGGGGATGAACAACGCATAGGTGAACATCAGGATCAGCCAGGCGCCGGCGTCGATATCAAAATAGCCTTCCTGGCAGCACGCCAGGGCGCTCCAATATTGCAAAGCGACGAAGAACAGGCCGGGCAGGCCAAAGACGATCAACTCCGCACCCCGCAACCAACTCAGGGGGATAACACATCGATGGCACAAGACGCCGGCGAGAATCGCAATCACCACGGTGAGCGTTGCGTGAAACCCGAAGAGAAAGACCTGGATTGGCGAGTGGTAGTTGACCTGGAGAACGTGGATCACCAGGAAGGCGGCAAACCCCACGGCAAAGATGATGGCTGAGAGCCGCAACCGCCGTCGTAAAAGGGTTTGGATCTCTCGAGTTAGATGCGGCTCGCTCCCCTCGGCAAAGGCCACCCGCGCGCAGCCCGTCTGGGCTGAATCGCTGTCCGAATCGGCCCTGGGGGCCAGAGGCGGCTGCGTCAGCTCAAGCGTTGGATCGCCAACGGCGAGAGCGGTGGGGGGAGGCAGCTTATGGTTCATCAAGGGATCGTGGGATAGGGGCGGGTTGGAATCCTTTCATCATATACCGACACACGATTCCAGGCATCCGTTCGGCCCAAGAATCGAGGAGAAACGGCAGCCCGGGGAGCGGAACAGGTCGTTTCCCCTCTTCTGGTTGTTGCGTGCCATGAACCGTTGCCTTTCAGTCCCAAACTCACGGGGTTACTTGGGCAGGCTGATGGGTGTCCAGCGGGCCCCGTTGTCGTCAACACATTGGCGAAATCGTTTGGGAGGAGATTTTCCCGGGGGGCATGTTGGACCCTGGTTGGTCCCTGCGGAGCGAGGGGGGAGTCATCGGATTGTCAAACAGCGAAGCGGCGTCGCGTGAAGCGGCCGTACTTGAACCTAATGGATTGGCTGGCCCAATAGCAAGCCACGCTGTTGGGGTAGGCGTTTCTCAAGCTGCTTGACGTCGTAAGGCCGTGCCTGCCAGATCGGCAATCTCCCCCATGGTCAACTCGCGGATTGTCACATCTTCCGGGCCGGAGGAAGTTTGGAGAAACACCTGGGAGCTACCGTGAAGCATACGGGGCAGGTAGAACCAGGAGTGAGCGAGGGCCTCGGCGTCTTGAGAGGCAGAAATGAGCACCAGATCGGTGCCGGCCAGACTGTTGGCCGCCCGGGAAAGGGCCATCAACGGGTCGCCCGGCAGGAGTTGGACCTTGGCCCCAGTGGCTTTCAAGATCCGGTGGGCCTCCTTGAGTGGCAGGCTTGGGTGAGTCGTATCACGGTTGGCCTCGAATAGATCGATCCCCGTGTAACGAATTTCGCTTACCGGCCGATGCAGACTGGCAATTTCCAGCATGCGTAAGGCGCGTTGAGCATTTCCCACTCCCATTTCGACGATCGACTTCACCGGCCGATCCCGCAAGATGCGGTAAATGGGGCGATCGGCGGCGGGTTGGGAGAGATGGACGAGGTAGAAAAGTCGGAAACGACTTGGACTTGGCAAAGTTGCCCTCCGTGGCCTTGAACTCGCCAATGGTCGGAAATGATTCTGATGTAATTAGATTTCGACCAACCGAAAGGAAAAATAGAGAAGAAATTTCGCCCAAGATGTTTTCGCAGAATAGTGGAGGCCTGCCTGGTGGGCAGACGGGGCGATGTTAGGTGGGCTAGGCCGCGTGACGCATCGGCTCTGACGTGGCGAGGGTGGCTGCGAGCAGTACTTTTTCCAAGGCTGCGCAGGTATCGGCCAGATCGGCCTCGGTCAGGGTCGGGTGTACCTGGAACATCAGACTCGTTTCGCCGAGGAGTTGGGCGGCGGGGAGACGGCGAGCGGGACGCATGGAAGAGCCGTCAAACGCTTTTTCCAGATAGATTTCCGGGCAGATGCCGCTCCCGCAGGGAATGCCTTCCGCTTGGAGGGCACGGAGGATTTGATCGCGGGACCAGCCGGCTCGCAGCCTTGCAGGATGAAGGAACACGTAATACTTGTAGTAGCTGTGTTCGAGATGGTCTGGTGGGAGCGGCAGGCGTAGAGCAGGCTGAACGCGGAGCCTTTGGGTGAGAAAGGCGGCGTGTTGCCGGCGTGTTCGGACCCAGTCCGGCAAGCGGCGGAGGATCACCCGGCCGATGGCCGCCTGCATCTCGGTCATGCGCCAGTTGGTGCCGAACGAGTGGTGCACCCACTTGAAGCTTGCGCTGGGTTGAGAGGTATGGAGGGCTGACCAGCTTTTGCCGTGATCCTTGTAGCTCCAGGCCTTTTCCCAGATCACCGGATCGTTCGTGGTCAACATGCCTCCTTCGCCGCCGGTCGTGAGGATCTTGTCCTGGCAGAAGGAGAAGGCTGCGACATGGCCGAGGGAGCCGACGGGCCGCCCCTTGTAGGTTGCGCCGTGAGCCTGGGCGCAGTCTTCGATGACGGCCAGCCCATGCTCGGCGGCTAGTTCCATGATCGAATCCATTTCGCAAGGCCAGCCGGCCAAATGGACGGCGATGATGGCGCGAGTGCGGGGCGTCAGGGCTGCTCGGATGGTGTCGGCCGTTGCGTTCTGGCTTTCCGGGTCGACGTCGGCAAATACGGGAATCGCGCCACGACTGAGGCAGCAACTGGCGGAGGCCATGAAACTGCGGCAGGTAACGATTACTTCGTCGCCCGGGTTGATTCCGAGGGCATGGAGAGCCAATTCCAAGGCCACCGTACCGTTGGCCAAGGCCACCGCATATTGGCACCCGACCGCCTGGGCAAACTCCCGCTCAAACTGTCGCGTCTCGTCGCCGGTCCAATAGTTGACTTTACCCGACCGGAGCACGGCCGTGACGGCAGCGATTTGTTCTTCATCAAACACCGGCCAAGGGGGGAAGGGGCGAGTACGAAGCGGAGTTCCGCCGGCGACGGCGAGTTGGCGCGTTAAAGGGGAGGGGAGTGTCATGCCAACACCAGATGGTTCAGTGGGACTTTGTTATCGTCGAGGCGTTGCATCTGGACCCCATGGATTGGTTCGGAGTGAGTGAGGCTCGCGTCAGGCCGCACAGCGTTGTTGGGAGGTGGAAAGGACGTTCAGGAGCACCGTTTCCAACTGAGCTGCCAGGCGGTCGCGGTCGAACAATTCCTCACTCGCCTTTCTCGCGGCGGCTCGGGCTCGGGCGATCCAGAATCGATCCTGCAGCGCGCTGACGAGCACTTGGGCCGCGCTGGACAGGTTCTGCGGATCAAGGACCAAGCCACAGCCTGTCTGGCGGATCATCTCGGCCAACCAGCCTTGATGGTTAATGGCAATTGGGCGTCCGGCCGCCAGGGCATCGAAGACCTTGTTGGCCGAATTGGCCCACATTTGCTTGAGGTCGAGGACGAGACTAGTTGCTAGATCGGCAGCGGAGAGGAGGGGAGGCATTTCCGCTTTGGGGACAGGGGGCATCATGAAGAAGTTTACCCCCAAGACGCCCAACTGAGCGGCCGTTTGCCGGACCTTTTGTTCTTCGCGTCCTTCGCCCACCACGAGAAAACGGATTTCGGGATTCCGCGTTTGAACCACCGCGGCCAACTGTGCCAGGTAGTCTACATGGTTGATCAGGCCGAGTGCGCCGGTATAGACCACCAGGGGACGGTCGCCCAACCAGTCATAACGGCGTCGGAACTCCTGCCCCCGTTTTTCGTCGACTTGAAACAGTTGACGGTCGCAACTGTTAGGGATCACGGTCACCTGCTCGGCGGGATATCCGGTGGCCACGATGCCGTCCTTCATACCTGGCGAGAGGGCGACTACGTGGGCTGCATTGCGGTAGGCGAACCGTTCCAGCCAGCGTGCGGCGGCAATCGTTGGTCGGCTGCGCAATGCACCGATGGCGATGGGCGTTTCGGGCCAGAGGTCACGGACCTCGAAGACCATCGGAATCGCCTGCTTGCGTGCGGCCCGGACCGCGGGTAACGCAATCGTCAGCGGGGTGCTGGAGGCGAAGACCACATCAGCGGGCAACTGAATCGCCCGAGCGGCGGCACGCCGGGCGAAGTCGAAGAATGCCCGGATGCGCCGGGCACTGCCCATGTGATTGGAATAGGGGACGTGGCACCAATGGACATGGATGCCGGCTTCCTTGGTCTCCGTCCAGCCCTTTCCCGCTCTGGTTCGGCACGAGGTGATCAGGTGGACCTCGTGACCGCGTTGCACCAACCGTCGGGCCATTTCATAGGACCGTGTTCCGCCCACCATGTCGGGTGTATTGAAGTACTGATGAAGGTAGAGAATTCTCATAGGAGGCGGTTCCGGCTACGACAGAGAGTCTTTTCTAGTTCCGGAGGGCGGATCGTACTCCGGTGGACAGCGCGGCATCAAGGTCAGTTTCCTGGACCTGTTTATTCACACCTCCCTGACGACGTAGTTGCGGTATGCTGCCAGGGTGCGGCTGGCGACTTGTTCCCAGGTATACTTCTGGCGAACCAATTGTCGTGCGTTGGCACCCGACGTCTCAAGCTCTTGGGGGGTAGCAGTGAGGACCCGCTGCAGTCCCTCGGCAATGCCATTCGGGGAGGGGGCCGCGACCCAGCCGGCCTTGGCCGCCGTGATTTCTTCAGCCATGTTGGTACCGGGAGTCACGAGGCAGGGAATGCCGTAGGAGAGGGCTTCAAGAACCGCGATGGGGTGCCCCTCGCTCCTTGAGGTCAGAAGGAGAGCCGTGGTTTGCTGGAGGACTGCCGTCTTGGCTCGTCCATGGACCGGCGGTTTCACGAAAACGACATCGGTCAGACCTAGTTGGTTGATCCGTTGACTGAGGACGCGGGAGCTTCCTTTCTGGTCTGGACCGTACAACTCGATTTGGGTCTCTCGCTGCTGTAGTTGTGGCCGAAGCAGGGCACAGGCCTCCAATAGCAAGTCGAGTCCCTTGATCTTGATATCCAAACGGCCAAGGAAGGTGAGCCGGAGTCGAGCAGAGTGTCCGGGTGTTGCCAAATCCGCCTCCGAGGGAAGAGGAACACCGTTGCCAGCAATGAACGACGGGCGTTTCCAGTCTCCGGAGGCGTCAGCCTCTCCCGGGGTGAGGTAGTGAAGGGCGGCGGCCCCGGCCACCAGTCGATTAAAGAAGAGCCGGTTGCCCAACCACTTCTTCCATCGCTTGAAGGACTGAGCACGCTTGGTCATGCCGCCATGCGGGCAGAGAAGGTAGGGGATTTGTCGTTGACGGAGTATCTTGGCAAGGGGGGCGTGCGCAGGGATATAGGTGCTGTGGAAGACGGCCAGATGTGGCTTATCAAAAGGGGACGGAAGATCGAGGCCGTCCGGGGTGTGTCGAAGCTGGTGACCATCGAACACAGGGAACGGGGGCTCGGGAGGGACGTCCGTTGTGTTTCCGGTTAGAAGGAGGGCGGCTTGGACGTTACCGGATCGATTTTGGGCTTCAATGAGCGGAGGGATTGCGTCATTCAAGCCGGTGATTTTTCCCCATTGTAGCGGCGCAAAGTGTAGGATGACGAAGGGCGCGGAAGCAGGGGCCGTGATCGAACGATCGGTCATAGCGTGGTAGAGGCGACGGAGGAGGCGTGATCGGCGGGTTGCGGTGGCAAAGCCATCTCGCGCCGGATGGTGCGAGGAGCGAGGGGGGCGGGGCCGGCCACGGCGGAAGCGGATGAGCAGGCCGATTTCGCTGACTTCTCTCAGCT
>CAZLDQ010000235.1:0-8213 GCA_964558295.1 uncultured Planctomycetaceae bacterium
GGCGGGGGAGGCGATGGACAAGCCAAATTCCCCTGCTCAGGATGACGATTGTCAGCCCGTTGCCGTGAGGTTCCAGCGGGCACGAGAAGAGCAAGAACTCCGTGAACAATCACAAAACAGGAAGTCGCACAAGTCTAACCAACCGTATGGGGCGGAAAGACTTACGCGACTTCCTGCAACACCCGGCGATATGCTGCACAAGTGTTCAGTGGGCGTTACTGGACTCGAACCAGTGACTTCCACCTTGTGACGATGGCGCTCTACCAACTGAGCTAAACGCCCAAGCTAATCGGCAGTAGCCTATGAATTACTGCCGCGAAAGATCATTATAAACCTTGCCACCCCAAGTGATCAATGGCTACGTTCCAGAAGTCTTTCGGGTAGCGACTTTGATATGTCAACTTGTATCGGTTGTGCTACCTCCGATCTTGGTGGGATGTGGTGAAACAACCGGAACACGCCTGGAGATGGGGAAGATGCCACACTGCACGGATCACTCGTCCGAAGCCGTCTCCACTTTGGGTTCGCTTGTTGGTGGCTCGAACTTCGGTGCAGTGGCTTCGTCGTGGTCGTCTACGTGGGGCTTTGACGTAGTCGTTGTGGTGGGGGTGTAGGTCGACGTGGCCACGGAGCGGAATTCTTCTTCGATCCCGTTGAGCCCCTTCTTGAATTCAACTAGGCTCTTGCCCAGCGACCGACCCACCTCGGGCAAACGTTTGCCGAACAATAACACGGCAATCGCACCGAGGATGAGCATCTCCATTGGGCCTGGGGTAGAGATGAATGCCAGAAGGATACTCATGACTGGACCTTATCGTCTGTTTCTTTGTCTTTCTTGGCCGAGGCTTGATCAATCTCTTCTTCGATCCCTTGGATCCCCTTCTTAAACTCGACCACGCCACGTCCGAGTGAACGCATCGCGGTGGGGAGGCGATTGCCGAACAAGAGCAGTACGATGACCGCGATGATCAGCATCTCGAAGGGCCCTGGCATGGCAAAATACGCGATTAGGGAAGTCATACTTCGGTCCTTTGTGGATAGACGGTAGGAGGGACACGGGCCACTGGCACTTCGTCTGGGGCGGTGCCAACTCACTGTACGAGTCGTATCCCTTGAACGTTCAGGCGGGTATCACGCAATCATTCAAATCCTACTACCCCCTCGACGACATCAAACACGGCGGTTGCGTCCCCAGATGCCATCATGCGCCACATGGCGAGTCCTGTCAATTCTCCATTTCTTAAGAGCGCGGGGGGTTAGCGATCTAGCCGATCCAATGGATCGGTTTGTAGGTATAGGGGGAGATAACGATAATAGACTTCCAGGGAGAGGGCCGACAGCGTCGTACTGTAGACGCGACCACCATAGCCGCCCCAGATCCGATCTGGGTCCCAACTCCCTGCAGCGGGGCCATCGGATCGTTGGGTGGAGAGGAGCTTCCTCTGTAGAGCCTGATTCCACTGATCCCAGTAGGGCCCCTGCAACTGGTACATGGCCAGCGTACCATAGTACCAGTAGTAGACATTATCTTCCCCCTGTCCAGGGACCTGTTCGAGTATGTATTTTGCAGCCTCCCTTGCTGTGGGGGTATCGTTGCCCATTCCCAACAGTTGGCGCACCAATAGGGCCTCTGCGGTCATTGGCCGGGTTGCCGATTCCCCCTGGCGATAGGCGGCGAAACCGCCATGAGTCCCAGACGATACGGTACTCAGGAAGCGGAGTACACCATCGCGAGTTTTCTCCGGGATAGGGATTCCGGCAAGTTCGGCGCTCTTAAGCGCCATCCATTGCCAGCCGAGCATGCTCGTGTCGCCTGCGTCCCAAGGGCTGTAACGCCATCCACCTGTCGAGGGGTTCTGGTTGGCTAGGGTGTAGCCCACTGCACGTCGTACAGGGGCATCGAGGGCTGCGTCACCCGTCATTCCGTAGGCCTCGCTCAAGGCGAGAGTGGCCATGGCGTGGCAGTAATTGTATTCAAAACTAGCCGCACTGCCGCCCAGTCCACCATCGCTCCGCTGGAGACGAATCAAGTACTCCAGCCCGCGCCGCACGGTTGCCTCGTAGTCACCGTCCTGATGGGTATGGCCGGAAGCGAGGAATGTCAACAATGCGAGGCCGGTCATGGCCGTATCGGCACGTGCCCCCGCGCCTTGCCGGTCGCGGCCGGCAGTCTTGGTTTCAAGGCCGGCGCCGTGACGAGTTGCATTCCAGCGTCCGTCCGGTTCCTGGTTGGCGGCGAGCCACTTGAGAGCGAGTTTGACTGCTCGTTCACTTTCCGACGAAGCACCTTGCTGTTGGGCAAGTCGCGGACGGTCGGATGCGCGGCGAAGCTTGTAGGCCTCGGGAATCTGGTGATCGGTTTGGCCTCGCCGTGGCAGGGGCAACAGCGGTGCACCGATCATTGGACCGCCCGTGCCGATTGGGTCAAGTGAGTCGTGGCCGATTCCGCTCAACCCGCCACGCATGGCGAGCGAGGGCGGCTTAAGCGGCTCGGCTTCAGGACCTTGCGAGCTGTCTTTCGGTTCTGTGGTACCATTGGGCAGACCAGCGGCTGGGGCAGCCGAAGCATACATCTCGGCTGGTTTGCCCTGGTGGGTGGACGACGGCGTATCGGTATCCCCGGCCAGCAGATCTGCCGGCTTTTCGGTCGTGGCATACTCATCGTTCATCCTTGGCATATGGAGGGGCCGTGTGAGCAACTCGGACGGCAGGCCGGCTTGGCTTCGTCGCACAGCTTGGGAGAGAGAATGATCGGCATAACCTTCCCGCTGAACCTTTGGGTTGACAGGGACTTGTGTGCGCACCCCTTCGCGGCGCTGGGCCGCCGGGACTTCGATCGGTTCTGCCTCTTTTGCCTTGCGGTGGGGCTTCTTGCTCACTTCCGTCGGCATGGCTTCCGGTTCGGCTTGGCTTGCGTTGGCTAGTGACAAGTGATCGAGCGACTGGTCGACGGCCCAACTGATTTCCGGAGACTGCGATTGGCGATCCGGTGTGTGAATCGCCTTGGGTTCCAGGCGGGCCAATTCGATCGGATTTGGTCGTACCGTGGGCTCCTCGACAAATGCTTCCCAGGGTTTCTCTCGCTTTGATGGCTGAAGGGCCGTGTCTTTGTCGTTCTGTGCCTCGTTGATCACGATTCGGATCGGCTCGTCCTTGGGCGGCAGGGGCGGTGCTGCGATCTGTACGGTTGTTGCATATCCGGCGAACAGCAGATGGGCCAAGAGCGAAAGGATCAGACACTTGCGCACCGGTTGATACTGCCCCCAACGGGTTGCCATCATTAGCAGCAGGGTGACGCTGATTGCCGCCAAGCCAGCCCAGAGCAGCCCGAGAATGAACTCGGTGCTTTGAAAAGTCTCCAGCAGACGGTCGAGGCGAAAGAGGCTCATAGGCTGCTACTTGACGGGAAGTGGCAAGACGGAAATACCCAGTTCTTGAATCCCTGCCTGTTTGCAGGCATTCAGGACTTCGGCCACATGCTGAAAACTCCCTTGGGCATCTCCACGTACCAGGACGCCCAGGTCGCTGTATTGGCTTCGTGCCGCAGCCAGTTGCGACTCCAATTCCTCCAGGCTCACCGGTCGTTTGTCCAACGTGATGGCCCCATCCCGGTAGACATTGACCACTTTTCGCTCTGGACCCGCGGTCAAGGCCCCCGCATCCGAGACCTTAGGGACCACCAGGCCGATCTTTCGTTCCAATTCCGTGAACTTCGTACCGAGCAAAAAGAAAATCAGCAGCAAGAACACGACGTCGATCATCGGCGTCATATTCAGAGTGGGCGTTTCGTCAACGTGTGTCTTGAGTGGCATGAACGAGTCCAGAGTTCAGGGATTTGGGATTTGGGATTTGAGCGACTCTTCCTATGGCACTTCACGCTCACTTGGTGTATTCACGATTGACTGCCCACGGTCCACTTACTCAGGCTTGGCTGAGCGGGCGAGCTTGCCAGTGGGGCGGGGTTTTGGGCGATTCTGCAAGTCTTCGGCGGAGATCATGTGTACCAGTTCCTGGCCGAGACTGTCCATCTCGATTATCAGCCGATCGACTCGACTGGTGAAGTAGAGGTAAAACAGCAGGGCGGGAATGGCTACCGTCAACCCAGCGGCCGTGGTTAAGAGGGCCTCGCTGATGCCGCTGGCCAGCAATTCCGGGCGTCCGAGGGCGTCGCTTCGGGCGACGGTGTTGAACGCGCGGATCATGCCGGTGACGGTACCCAAGAGCCCCAACAGCGGACTAATCGTGTAAACCGTATTGAACACGCGAAGATAACGCCTGAGGCCGAAGGTAGCCCGTTCTCCGGCATCGAGGATTCCCTGCTCAACTTCGACGGCAGGTCGGCCCCATTTGCGGATTCCTCCGGCAAAGACCTCGGCGACAGGACTGCCGTTCTCTTCGCAGAGGATCAACGCCTGTTCCCGATCCAATTGGCCTTCGCGAATCTGTTGAAGGATTCGCGTGATGAACGGTTTGGGAAGTACGCGGCCGCTGCGGAGGCTTACCAACCGCTCAAACACAAAGGCGACCATGAGCACCGAACACAAGGCGATCGGGATCATCAGGAGCCCGCCCGTGCGCAGGATTCGCCAGAGATTGTCGGTGGGAATTAGAGAGTCGCCATGGCCAATCTCGGTGTTGTCCTTTAGCGGGACGCCGGTGGCGGGGGACGCTTTTGCACTCGCCGTTGGCTGAGCGCCGACTGGCGACATAGTACTCATCCCGGCGACAAGAACGAGTACGGTCAGCAGACCGATCAGCGGGCCCCCCAATGATCCCAGCACGCGTTCCACGGACGTTTGTTTCACGTTTGGCTCCTACAGTCTTTCCTCTTCCTGAAGGTTAGGGGCTCATCCTTATGACTAGGGCCCCGAACCAGTCAGCCGCTTCTGGACCGCACGCTGACGTTCGGTGGCTTCTTGAGTAAACTCAGTTTGTGGAAAGGTGTTTAACAACTTGGTGTACGTTTCGACTGCCTTCTGCCACTCGCCTAGTTGCTCGTATGATTTGGCAGCTTGCAGCATGGCGGCGGCCTGCCAGGTGGGATAGGCGTAGAGGATTTCCAGGCGAAGGTACTCGCGCAACGCCTCCTCGTAGTTCTTCTGGTGGAAGAACGTTTCGGCGATCATGAATTGTGCCTTGGCGGCCGTCTCCGTTTTGTTCCCCGATGGCGAGTTGATTACTCGGTGGTACGCTTGCCGGGCGCCTTCGAAATCGGCCTTGTTGGCCAAGTACCGTCCGAGGACGTAATCGACTTCATACTGCTCGGGAAAGTCGGGAAACAGCTTGGCAATGGGCAAGGCCACCGCGTAGGCGTCATCCCACCTCTTCTCCTTGACCAGAGCTTGGGCCAGACGCAGATGGGCGACAGCCAACCAAGGATCACTACGCCCCTGGCTTGAGTTGATGAGCGTTTGCAGCCGTAGGATAGCCGCTGCATAGTCATTTTGGCGGAACAGGGTTTCCGCGATGCCATACTCGGCGAGAAGCTTCAAGGGACTCTGGGGGTGATCCTTCAGGAGCGTTTCAAAAGCTTTTCGAGCCGGCTTCCACTTCTCCTGGCCGGCTGCGGCTTGCCCTGAGAGGTAGATTGCATTTTCCCGGATCGTCGGCTCCGTCTGCGCGTTGAGCAACATCTCGGCAAACTTGCTGGTCGCGGCATAGTCCTTTGCCTCAAATGCTGCCTGGGCCAATCGGAACGTGGCATCGGCCCAGTAATGACTCTGTGGAAACTCCTTGTGCAGCCGTTCGAAGACTGCAACTGATTCCTTCGCCTTTCCCTGATCGTGAAGCGACCAGGCCCACTTGTAGAGGACTGCGTCCAGCTCAGCGAACTTGGGGTATTCGTTTGCCAAGCGTTGATAGAGGGCTGTCGCGACCTGATGTTGGTCGAGCGAATCGTGCAAGCGTGCCGCCGCCCAAAGCGCCGCAGGGGCCTCTGACGCCTGGGCGTATTTCGTGAAGACCAACTCGTACATCGGTAAGGCTTGGTCGGGCTTGCCGAGCTTCTGCAGAATCTGACCACGGATCAACGCGGACTCGGCTGCCATTTGTGGGGTGGGATTCTTCTGAAGCACCTGATCGAACGTGGCCGCCGCTTCCTCAAGATTGCCCGCTTTGAACTGGCTCCAGGCAAGACCGGAAAGTCCTCGCAATTCGCCGCTTTGTGTCGGAGCATTCGTCTTCTGCCACTGGAACAGCAATTGCGACCAGCCGGTGTCTTTTGCATCATAAGCCGCTTCGGCGAGTTGTTCGGTAATGGGAACCATCAACTCGTGCTGCGGATACTTGTTGATCAAGGTTTGGAAGGCTTCTTTGGCTTGGACAAGCTGGCCGGTCCGTGCGAGACTGACTGCCAACAGGCCGCGAGCCTTGACTTCGGTATCGCCTTCGGGCTTGGTGGCCAGGAACGCCCCGAGTGGTGCGATGGCTTCCTTGAACCGTTTCAGTTCGACCAACAGGGAGGCTTGTGTCAATTGTGCATCGGCCAGGAATTGCCCCGTGGCCGAAGGGAGTACCGAGGTCAGGACTTTCAGGGCGTCGTCGAGCCGCTGGAGTCCCTGGTAGCTGAGCGACAGGAGGTAGCGGTCCTCTAAAACTTGTTCCTCGGAATTGTTGGTTGAGATTAGCGGCTCGAGGATCTTGACTGCACGCTGAAAGTCTTTGCGTTCCACCAAGGAACGTGCGACGATTCGTTGAATGTCACTCTGCAGAGGGCTCTTGGGATAACGGGCGGCGAAGTTGGTCGTTAGCCGGTCGAGTGTCGCATAATCCTTGGCCAACAAGGCGGCTTGCGCTCGGCCTCGCACCGCGTCGTCGGCTAATTCTCCATCTGGTCCGACGGCCGATAGCACCTGATCGTACTGTGCCGCTGCCCCAGAGACATCTCCCGTATGGAGCAAAGCATCACCGGCATGCAGGCGGATCGAGGGGACTAGTTGGTTCTTGGGATCTGCGGCGGCGGCCTCCAAGAGCGTAGCGGCTGCGCCCTTCCAGTCACTCTGCTGCTTCTGAGTCAGTCCGAGCCAATACTTGGCTTCAATGCCGACCTTGGGATCTTCAAGGATGGCCTGAAATGCCTTACGGGCGTCGTCCGGGCGATTGAGCTTCAGTAGTGCCCAACCGCGTCCCAACTGGACGGTTGGACGCAGCGGACTCCCAGGGAACGTTGTGTCAAACACGTCAAAAGTCTTCAACGCTTCCTCGAAGCGGCCTTGGGCGTATTGCAGGGCGCCTAGATAGAATTGGGCATTGTCGGCCAGTTCGCTCCCCAGTTTTCCGGCCACCGCTAGATAGAGACGCTCAGCTTCTTCACTCGTGCCTTGCTTGTCCAGCGCACGAGCCAAGCCATAGCGACACTCATCTTGATTCTTACCTTCTGGAAACTGCTGAAGGCAGCGCCGGAAGAATTCTTCCGCGCGACGATAATCATTTGCTGCCAGAGCAATCTGTCCGAGGTAAGTCAACGAATACGCATTGAGCTTGTCGGTCGGGTACTTAGCAACAAACTGTTCGAGGTGTGGACGGGCTTTCTCCCCATATCCCGCCAGATAGGAAGCCTCGCCTGCTCGGAACATGGCTTGTCGTGCCCATGGCCCGACCGGCTCGCGGCGAAGATACTCCTCGAATTGTTGGGCGGCCTGTTCCTGTTGCCCAAGCTGCAATCGGGTTTCGGCGAGGAAAAAGACCGCCTCACTCGCCTTGGGCCCTTTGGGAAACCGGTTCAGGTAGGTCTCAAACTCCTGGGCGGCCAGTTTCCACTGCTCGCGGGAATAGAGCCCTGCAGCCATGGCATACTGGTCGGTCGCCTCGTCGCCTCTGACTACGGACGTGGTCAGTCCCACAGTCATGATAGCCACGAGGGCTATACGAAGCGAGTAAGTTGTGAACATAACCGCGAAGGCAAGCCTTTGAGTCTGGGAGGAGCATGATGAGCAACAGACGACTTGTCGCTCAAAACAAGTACGGACTTCCCAAGTTACGTTTACACTTAATTAAAATCCTACCGTTGCCATGGCTGCCAAGCAACCCCAAGCGGTTGGTATAGGGAATTCGTTGAGTACTTGTCAAAAAAAGCTCCTGGTCTTGCCGCTGCCTTTCCCCCCTGCCCTAGCGGATCTGAGGAGTGCCAAGAACGAAAAAGGCGGCGATGGCCTATGCAGACCACGCCGCCTTTATTCGTCAGACAGTTGCTATTCCTTCAGACCTCGGCGGTA
>CAZLDQ010000236.1:0-8185 GCA_964558295.1 uncultured Planctomycetaceae bacterium
CGCCTTGTTCCACCCCATCTTTGCCAGGTAGCACGCACAATTTCAGGGACGACTATTTAAGCTGCTTGAGAAGATGCTCGGCGACCTGAGCCGCTTCGACCTGAATTCCTTGGTCGTTGAAGTGGACGCCGTCGGGACGGTAGTATTCCGGGTGGCCGTCGACCAGGCTGAACAGGTCATTGACCGGAATGCCGGCCTGGGTGATCTGTTCCAAGGCAATCTGGTTGCGCTGCTTGATCCGTTCGGTCTGTGGGCTGACCTCGGCCAGATTGTCCCGATTGCGCATCGGCGTGATCGTCGCCCACACCAGCTTGGCCCCGGGGGCATACTTCTTGATCGTGGACAACAACTCCGGGAAGTGCGTTTTATACTGCTCTTCGGTGTAGCCCCAACCATGCAGGCCGTTGTTGAAGTGAACCACGTCGAACCTGTACTGCTGGAGGACCAGAGCCACCTCGGCCAACAGCACCGGGTCGCCGACCGACTTCGACGTGGTCAACCGGGCCACGGAAGCCTTCTCCTTGAGCAGCTCGGCGACCTTCGGGTAATAGCCCTGCGTGATCGAATCGCCAATCAAGAGAATCCGCGGCAGTTCCGAGGTGTTGGCCTCCGGAATCCAGATGTTGCACCATTCGATCGCCTCGCGGGAGATCTTCGGCTCGTCGGCATATACGGTGGCCGCGACCGTCGCGAGCAATAGTCCCATAGTCATGGCAAGATTACGTTTCATTGATGAGTCTCCTTCCGTACACCACTGTCATGTTTGCATATATCATTGAGCCGGCGGACAAGTTCGCCGGCTCAATGTCACTACTGCGGCTTCTCCACGACCGGCCACTTGGCGCGGAGCGGGGCTTCATACAGCCCAATCTCTTCCAACGGGATCGGGCGGAAACCAATCCGGTCCATTAGGGCCTGGTCTGGCTTCCAAGGGAACTGCCGGCCGGCCACGTCCGTCGTGCCTGGCGACTGATCGGTAATCAGGTTGCCACGCACGTCCTGGTTCCCCTGATCGCGGACCAGAAACACACCACACTGGTAAACCAAGTTTCGCCAGATCATGTTCACATCGGGATCGTGGGCCAATCGGGCTAAGAGCGGATAACGGGTGCTGTAGGGTGGTTTGCGGATGTCCACGACCTCGGTCGTCTCCTTGATGACCCGATCGCTCTCGACGAACGCGGCCCACCGCTTCGGCCCCCAGGGGGAGAAGCTCACAGCGTGGAGGCAGTCGACGAACAGGTTGTTGTCGACCACGTTCTCCTTGCCGCCATGGATCTGGACGCCGCCGAAATTGCCGTCCGAGCAGCGATAGAAGATGTTACCGTAGATCAGCGTGTCGCTGATGGCGTCGTCCAACCGTACGCCCGACTGGCCGCAGGGGCGCCCGCTGGCGATGTCGTGCCAGTAGTTCCAGCGGATCACGTTGCCCCGATAGGTCGGATTGAACCACATGTCCAGCCCACCCTGGTCGTCGGTTTCCAGAACCACATGGTGAATTTCGTTCAACTCGATCGTATGATCGTTCCCCTCGATCCGCATCGCATGGCCGGGCGAATCGTGGAACAGGTTGTGGGCGATCCGGTTGCCCACGCCTTCAAGCTTCACGGCCGGCGTGTAGGTGCGCCAGACGCGGGAGAAATCGTAGACGTGACAGTTCTCCACGAGGTGTCCGGCCGGCGCAAGCGTCTTGCGGTCGCCGCCTGTAACGATCGTGCCGCCACGGCCAAGCGTGTAGAGGTCGCAGCCTACGATGCCGTGGCTCGTGCCGCCGTTCACGATGACGGCCGTTCCGCCCAGGTGATGGATCGAGCAGCCGGCCACCAGGCAATGGTCGCCGCCGCGAATCACCAGCCCGTCAGTCTGGCCAAGTTGGAAGTCCAAGCCGCAGATTGCCACATGGGAGACCCGGTCCATCTCGACCATCGGCGCGCCGAGCACCGACAGCTCCAATTCGGCCTGTTGCGGGTCGACCGGCGGGTAGACGTAGAGGATTCCGGTTGCCCGATCCAGATACCACTCGCCCGGCAGGTCGAGTTCTTCCAACAGGTTAAACGCAAAGTAGGGATATCCTTCACGCACTTCGAAGGGATTGGTCGGGGCCACGGTGATCTGGCGCGTCTTGGTGTCGAGCGAAGCGACCCCCATCACCACGTCGGCCCAGAGGTGCTGGAAATAGCCGTAGAGATGGAGGTCCTTTTGCGGCCAGCCGCCGGGTCGGTCACCTTCATATTGGAACACAAAGCCCTGCTTCTTGGCCGGGTCACCTTGCTGGACTACCTTTTCGACTTTGATGAACCCTTCGTTTGGCCAGCGGGCTACCGTGAGCGGCTTGCGGTTCGAGAACAATTCCATGACCGGCTGCGTCCCGTGCCCCACGCTCGGCACGGCTCGGGTGAAGTCGCTTATGCCGGCGGCGTGCAAATCGAATTGTACGACCTTGCCCCGGGCCGCCTCGGGAATCCGGGCGACGACGGCCGGATCGCTGACCGGCGCACATCCCGTCAATCGCACGCCGCCGTAAAGCCTCGCCGACTCGCCCGGATAGGCTTGGTAGACGACCGGCGATTCGGCCGTGCCCGAGTCCTGTTCGGTAAGCTGGAAGGTCTCCTTGCGGGGATATTCCCCTTCGCGCAAGTAGACGGCCACGCCACCCGGCGGCAGCTTGGCACGGCGGCGATACTCGCGGATCATGTCGCGGGCTTTTTCCAGACTGGCCAAGGGACGTTCCTTAGTGCCGGGGTTTGTGTCCGAACCGTTGGGAGCGACATACAACCCGCCGGCCGGCTTGGGCAGCCGGATCTTGGTGCGCGAGGCCGTTGGGTCGCGTGGCGGCAGCCCCTTTTCCACGCGGTTCAACTCTCGCACGCACTCCTGAGCTTCCCAGCGGTGATGCGGCGGGGCGTCGGTCATCGCTCCTACCTTGCCATATTCGACTCGAGCGTCCGACACGTTCCGTTCCCGGCCGTAGCTGGCGGCAATCTGCAATTGGGCCTGCGACTTGTAATGGGCCGGGGCCTCCGGTTCCAGCAGCACCTTGGCATATTCAGTCCGTGCGGTGGCATACTCGCCGGCCGCGAAACAGACGTGGGCCATCTCCAACTGGGCGTCCAGCTTTTCCCGAGACGAGAGCGCGGTAAACGTCATCGCTTTGAGGTACTGCATTCGGGCCGCTGTCAGATCCCCTTCATCGCGAGACTTGCGCGCCAGTTGCAGGCTGACCACTGCCCGTTGACGGTCCGACAGCCCAGGGAGCGCGAGCATTTTTTCCAGCACGGCCGCAGCCGGCGCATTGCCGGTCTCGGTCATCAGTTGCAGTGTCGAGGCCAAAGCCGCCTGCGTCTGCGACGCGCTGACGTCGCTCATCTCCGCCACGCGGGCAAACTCGGCCAGCGCCGCCGGCCCCTTCTTCTGCTGTTGGTACACGCGGGCCAGGCACAAGCGGGCGAAGGCGTGCCGGTCAGGATGCAGGTACTTGTCCTGCAAGATCGCGTTATACGCGTCCTGCGCCGCCGCATAGTCCTTGGTTTCGACGAGACGTTCGGCTTGAGCAAAACGCGTGGCCACCGAGTCATCCAACGGGGCATAGAACAGGGCCTGCTTAACGATCTCGGCCGTCGAGAGGGCCCGGTCAAAAATGGCCACCTCATCGACGTCGAGTACCGTGGACCCCCAGCCAGCCCCGGCAAAGCCGATGCGGAAGGAGGCTCCAGACGGCGAAGGTGCACAATCCCCCTCGAACGGCCCAGAGGCGATCAACCGGCCGTCGAGATGGAGACGCATCGTTTGCCCATCCCAGGATGCGACCAAGTGGTGCCAGGCGTTGTCGATCATTGGGCCGCCGCTCGTGCCAATCGCATGAGACGGCTTGGGTCGGCCGATCTCGAAGCCCACGACGTTTTCCGGATAGTGGAGCGTGACGCGGAAACCGTCCCAGTAGCCGGAGCCGACGGAGAAGAGCGTCCCGCCGGTGCGCACCGAATCGCCTTGAATGGTTCCCGGTCCGTGGGTCCTAACCCAGGCGGCCACGGTAAAGGCCCGCTTCGACACGGCAAACGGTTCGGCGGCCAGATAGTCCTGATCCAATCGCACAGCCTGCTTCTTCGGCCAGCGTCCCTCGACCCAATTGGGCTCGCCCGCCTTCCCCTTGGCTGCCCGTAGCACGAGGGCATCGTTCGGACCGGCCCGGTTGGCTAGCGGCTTGCCCGTGCTGTGCTCAAAGGTGTAGTAACGCACCAGGCCGGGCGCCTTGAGCATCGTGTCGCGATGCCGGCACCAAGCTTCGTAAGAACCGACGCCCGAAGGATCGGCCATCGAGATCGGCGAGAAAACGCCCAGCGCCACTATCAACCACGTCGTACGAATTGCCAATCGGAGCATCAGTGTTATCCTCTTTGTCGTTGTGCCCCGTATGCTTCCATGACCATTTTGCCGGTGGACCTGCCCGCCGACCAAATGGGCCACAAATCTGCTTCACATTACCGCCGCAGACTCGGCGGCTTATTCTCCCTGAGCCCGCTGAATCCACTGTTCGGTTTTCTCGCGGGTCCAATCGCCTGGGCGCCCAGCTTCCTGATTGGCTTCGAGCTCCTCGGCGGTGGGCGTCTTGGTCGCCACGCCGTCGGCCGGGACCTCGGCTTTTGCCACCCAGACAATCGCATTAAGCACCAGCTTGCGCAGGTTGTCATTGGCCCAGTTCCAATGGAAATGGCCGCCGGTGAAGCCAAACCCGCGCCCACCGTCCGGTCGCTGGTAGACCCAGGCCAGATGTTCGGGCATGCCGAGCCGCGCGCGAACTGCCGCGTTGCCGCTGTGCGGGCCGTCTTGGCCCTGGCGGGTGCGGTCGGGCGGAACAGCCGTCAAGATGGGAACGACGCCATCCATCGGATCGCGAAACCGCATGTGGTAATACCATTCGTCGTGAATCGCAAACGGCTTCACCCCCCGCGTTACCGCATGTTCAGGCAGTGATTTGAACTCGGCCTTCCAACTCGGATTGATCGACCAGAACTGCTCATAGTATCCGCCGATCCAGTTGAGCATGTAGCTTCCACGCTCCTTGTTGCCCACATCGAGCGAATAGTGCAAGAAGGCCAACCCCACACCGTTCTTCGCCAAAGCGTCTAGCTCCGCGTAGTGCGAGCCGATCACGCTGTTGCCATCGCAGGCGATCACAATCGCTGCGGCATCGTCCAACACGTCGAGGTCTTTCGGCCAGCCGCCTTGATGAACCACGGCCTTGACGCCGGGAACGTTTTCATTGAGCAACCGGGCTAACAGCAGGCAAGTGGCCGGGTGCGAATGCGCGCCCCAGCCGTGGCTCGACCGGCCTGGCAGGAAGACGATCTTCTTCGTCTCCGGCTCGGCTGCCGCCCGACGGAATGTCCCGAAAGAAAACGTCGCAACACTCAGCAGGCCGATCAGCAGCAGCTTCCGAGGACTCATGACGGTCAGGTCTCCTCTGGGCAGGGTGTGAGGTAGGATGCCAGGTTGGTGGGCTCTCTCGATTGTAGTTGCCAGACCAAGCCATCGCCAGAGACCAGGAACGAATCTGTCAACTCTGCGGCGCAGAGCAAAGCTCTTTGAGACCCGGCAAGCGGCATTGGAGGCCGTGGGCGAGAATGCTAAGCTGGGAAGTGCAGCAGGGATGCTGCAATGCCAGAGGAAGGAGCCTCTAGGGATGATGGAACCGAACAAAAAGGCGGAGGAGTCGCGGCCGGTGGAACGGGCGGAGAGGATCTTGCGATTCGATCCCCCCCATCCTCGGTTGCCGAAACCCTTGATGCCGCCTTGGGGAAAGGACCGCCCGCCGAAGTCCTGACCATTAGGCCACGTCGCCGCGTTAGGTCGACCGCTATCCGTTCTTCGGGCAGGAAGTCGCCTGGATCCGTCAGGCGCTCCACGCTGAGGTGCCTTTGTTGGGGATCTGCCTGGGGACGCAACGGTTGGCCAAGGCTCTCGGGGCGATGGAATCGTTCGGGCAGCAAGTGCTCAACCGCTTTGCTGTACGTTGCCGCAACGACGAGGCCGTTCAGTAATAGTATGGATCGCGAGCCTTGGTGGTCTTCTGATAGAGGCCCAACAGCAGCAGGGTTGGGGCCCACTGTCCGACGAACGTGCTCAACTGCGGGCGACCGAGGATCTGCAAGACGGCGGAGACCCCGACCGATCCGAGGGCGGCCCAAACAAAGGGGTCAGACGCGACGCCCGGTTTCCGGGGCTCCGGCCGTGTGACTCGGGCTTCCGTGCGTTCCCCCGGAGGGGAGTGGGTGACGGCGGCAAAACGATCAGGCATCGGTTCTCTCCTTGCACACCCCCAGTGCCGATGCCACAAAACGGGAGGGGAATCGCTGGCAATCAGGCAGAATGGGGGACCTAGGGTGAATCGGGTCCAAACCGTTTGAAATAGTGCATATTCTGTGCCGCGTTCCGGCCCCACGACGATCGGTCGCCCACTCGTCGTGGTGGAACGGAGAAAAAAGGCGGGGCAAGTCCTGGCCGTTACCCAGCGATGTCAGAACATCGGGGGGGGCGTGGCCGGCGGTTGTTATGCGCGGCCCCAGCTGAAGAAGCCGGCCGCTTCCAATTCCTCGCGCATCCGGGCGGCCTCGGCGGCCGAGAGGGTGGGCAGGGGGAGCCGCGGGGGACCGCATTCGTCACCGATCATCCCCATCAGGGCCTTCATGCCGGTCAGGCCGCGATAACGCAACACAATCCGGATCATCTCCACGGCGCGAGCTTGGTCCTCGGCCGCGGCCGCAAAGTCCTGGCGTGCGACGGCGTCGAGGATTCGCCGGAAGAGCGGGGCGGCGAAGTTGTAGGTCGTGCCGATCGCCCCTTGCGCACCGATCACCAAGCCGCTCAGGAGCATCTCATCACGGCCGTAGAGGATGTTGAACCGTCCGCCGGCAAAGCGGAGCAGGGCCTGGTATTCGTCGACGGTCGGAGCGGTGTACTTGATGCCGGCAAAGTTCGGCAGACGCTCGGAAGCCTGACGTAGCAGTTCGACCATATCCAGCAGCACGCCGGTCATGCTCGGAATGTTGTAGTAGTAGAACGGCATGCCGGGAATCGCCGTGGTGATCTGGGCCAGGCAGTCGACGAGAATCTCGACCGACGCCGGCTTGAAATACCAGGGCGGGCAGGCGGAGACGGCCGCCGCGCCGATCGTTTGGGCGTGAACGGCCAGACGCCGGGCCTCGACCAGACTGCAATGGCCGACATGGACGATCGTCGGAATCCGTCCCGCAGCCGCCTCGACAAACGCTTTGGCCGTAGCTTCGCGTTCTTCACTGGTAAGCGAAGCGCTTTCGCCCGTGCTTCCGCACACAAAAATCGCACTGACCCCTTCGCGGATCAGCCGATCGGTCATCGGTCCTACGCAATCAAGATTCAGCGTGCCGTCAGCCCGCATCGGGGTAAAGACTGCGGCGATCAACCCGGTAAACGACTCTGCCATCAAAACGATCTCCACAAGGTGCCCCGTGAATGACCTGACAGACGCATCGTCTGAGCGAAAGCGTTTACGATACGCCTTTGAACTACCGAATGCAACTCCCGAGATTGCCAGAGGCGGTGACAATTCTCCCCTCGGATGGACTTGGAAAGCATAACCAATAAGGCCTGACTGGCGTGAACCGTTTTCATCAACGGATTCAGAATAACCGGCGTGGAACGATTTTCTCGGGGGGCTCAAACCCGTAGTAGTCCCTGCCAAATGGTGGGAGGCGGGTCGACTTGTCAAACAACAAACGGGCAACGCGTGAAGCGGCCATGCTTGAGCCTAGCGGATTGGCTGGCTCAATTGCAAGAAAAAAAGACGGCCTGAACGAGTTTTGCAAGATAGAACCTGTTGAGGTACGCCCTCGGTGGTGTTGCGAGAAACAGAAACGACGGAACCTCGCAGAGGGCGTTCCCTACAGAATCGACTCACGGTTTTGTTCGCCAGAAGCCATCAGCCAAGCCAAGCAGGATGCTTAGACTACAAGACCCAAGCAAGATGCTTAGGCTACGAGGGCCCTAAGCAGGATGCTTGGGCTACAAGGCCCCAAGCAAGATGCTTAGGCTACGAGACTCCAAGCAAGATGCTTGGGCTACGGGGCCCAGGCAGGATGCTTGGGGGCGGGGGTTAGCGCTGGGGTTCGACGGGTGGGGCGGCGCTGCCGACACTGGGGACGGCTACGCT
>CAZLDQ010000237.1:0-4363 GCA_964558295.1 uncultured Planctomycetaceae bacterium
TCAGGCGGGGGCGAGGGCCTCCAGCTCCTTGGCCAGGCGTTTGCGGGCGACGTGCAGCCGACGCTTGATCGTGCTGATCGGCGAGGCAAAGTCGTCGCTCATCTCGATCAGCGACCGGCCGTGGAAATAGAACGCGACGAGGGTGTCCCGGTCGAGATCGGTGAGGCGATTGAGGCCCAGATGGAGTTGCTGATAACGCTCCTGGGCAAGCATGCTGCCCAGGGGCGTCTCGTGTTCCACGTAGGTGGCTTCGTGACGATCCGGTTCCAGGGGGGCTGTCGCGCGGGTCCGCATGGCGCGATTAATCGCCATCCGCTTGGCGATTGCCCGCAGCCAGCCGCCAAAACAATGGGGATTCTGGAGCTGGGCGATCTTTTGCATCGCTTGGATGAAGACCTCTTGGCAGAGTTCCTGAGCTTCCGCATCATGGCCGAGGCGGCGAACGATGACCAGGTAGACTGCGCGATGGTAGCGGTTGAACAACTCGTTAAAGGCGTCGCGGTCGCCGTCTTGGGCGGCCAAGACGAGGCTTGCGACGGGTTGGTTCTCCAGGACGGTATCTTCTTGCAACACTTGCATCGTTCTCTCCTCGAAAATGCACGGTCATATGCGAAACGTGGGGGATCAGGGGCGGGCGGTGACCAAGCAGATAGAGCCCTTCAGCCGCCCTATTCGGCCAAGGGTCCATGCTCGTTGGGAAGATGGAACCGACTCGCAGGGGTTAACTGCCGAGTCGGTCGCTTCGGAGCATGGGCCGTGGCCAGCTCGGGCGTTTCGTCCAACGCCAGCGCATGAGGCCGGAACACGTTCGTTCCGTCGTGCGCGTCGTGTGGACTACGGCCGGACCTACTTGGCACGGTACTAGCGCCAAGTGTCCTGCCGTCCCCTGCCCGAACTGCCGTGCAAAGAGACACCACGCATGATGATGCGCGCGCAGAAGGAGGGCAGGCATGCCGGCAATGGCACCGACGACGACGTTCGACTTCCGGCAAATCATGCCAATGACGTCGGACTTCACGGCGGTAATGGCGGCAATGAACCTACCCATGATCAACCTCTGCACCTTGCGTGGTATGAGAGAACAAACAGTCTTTCTGCAGATGAAAGGCCCTCCCCAAAAGAGGAGGGTTCCGCTTCTGCAACCTTAAGGGTGCCACACCCGGGGCTGGGAGTCAAGAGCCGTCAACGAATCGCTGACTGCTTGCGAACCCAGCAATCGTGGCTGCGTTGGACATTATAGACACCTGCACGACCGCTAAGTTCGCGCGGATGGGCAAAATCCTCAAAAAAAAGAATCGACTCCGAAGGGAGTGGACATGGTGGTTTCCCTGAAAGAGTGGTTTATGTGTATGCCAGAGGGGTTTGATGTTGTCTAAGGAGGGGGTTGTGAACTAGTTTGTATCCCCTCGATATGGTTAGTTGGGGCAACGGCGGTGAAGCCTTCCCGCTGTGCGGACACGGAGTGGAACAAGCCGACAGAGGGTCAGCGGCAACGACGTGCAGAAGACGCGACGTAAGAAACCGATGCGTCTGCTGGGGCAGGGGCTACGGTTGGCAAACCGTCTTCCGGGTCAGGTCGAAGCCGAAATAGCGGCTGGCGTTGTGGTAGCAGATGTCTTGCACCATCCGGCCGATCAGATCCATGTCGTTGGGCAATAATCCCTGCTCCATCTCGGTGCCGAGAAGGTTGCAGAGGATTCGGCGGAAGTACTCGTGCCGGGTGTAGGAGAGGAACGAGCGGCTGTCGGTCAGCATGCCGACGAAGCAGCTTAGTAGGCCCTGATTGGAGAGCGTTTCGAGTTGGCGTTGCATCCCGTCTTTCTGGTCGAGGAACCACCAGCCGCTGCCATACTGCATCTTGCCTGGGCAGGAGCCATCCTGGAAGTTGCCGATCATTGTGGCGATCAGTTCGTTGACCGAAGGGTTTAGGTTGTAAAGGATCGTCTTGGCCAGCCGGTTCTCAGATTCGAGGCGATCAAGGAATCGGGACAGGGAGCGCCCCAGCAGGCCATCGGCGATCGAGTCGAATCCGGTGTCGGGGCCGAGGGCCTTGAACGCCCGGGTATTGTTGTTTCGCAGGGCACCGAGGTGGAACTGCTGGGTCCAGCCGCGCTCGTGGTCCATTACGGCGAATTCATAGAGCATGGCCGATTTGAACCGGGAAATTTGGTCGGCCTCCAAGGGTTGGCCGTTCCGCACGGTGCGGAAGATCGTGCGGATATCGGACTCCTTGAAGTCTTCGGCGTCGATCAGTTCGAGGCCGTGATCGGAGAGCCGGCATCCCATGGCATGGAAGAAAGCGTGCCGTTTGCGAAGCGCTTCCATGAAGGTCGCATAGTCTTTGATGTCGAGGTCGGCGACGACCGACAGCCGATCAACCCAAACGTTGAACGCCGCGGGACACTCGACGGCCATTGCCTTGTCAGGTCGGAAGGTGGGCAGGACCTGAATCGTCATGGACGGATCGGCGGCGATGGCCGCGTGATGTTCCAGGCTGTCCGTGGGATCGTCGGTCGTGCAAACGAGGACGACGTTCATTTGACGCATGATTCCGCGACAGGAGAACTCATCGCGGGCAAGCAAGGCATTGCACTCGTCCCAGATGCTTTTGGCCGTTTGGGGATTGAGAAGCCGGTCACTGATTCCGAAGGGACGTTTCAGTTCGAGGTGGGTCCAATGATAGAGCGGATTGCGCAACGTCTTGGGGACGGTTTCCGCCCACTTCTGGAATTTTTCCCAATCTGAGGCCGTGCCGGTGCAGTATTGTTCGGGCACGCCCGCGGCTCGCATCGCGCGCCACTTGTAGTGATCGCCCGCCAGCCAGATTTGGGTCAGGTTGGCGAAACGGTGATCCGTGGCGATCTGCTGCGGTGGGAGATGGCAGTGGTAGTCGATGATCGGCAGATCTCGCGCATATTCATGGTAGAGTCGTACCGCGGCTTGGTTGGAGAGGAGGAAGTTCTCGGTAATGAAGACGTCCTTCACGGTATTGCTTTCCAAGGAATGCCTGAAAACGGGGAATCAACGAGCTTCCAATCGCGACAGTTTACCATCACGACCGCCAATAAAAAAACCCCGCCGTTTGCAGCCAGGGCGAACGGCGGGGCCGGAACAGAGAAGAGGCCGACGCTGCGTAGAAAGTACCCCGAAAAAAATAGGTTGAGATGATTTCGGTATCCGCTCGACGAGGCACCTTCTGGGAGCGTCGTTGCACTCCTTTCCTCTTACTTTTGATCATACCAGCTTTGAGGTCGATGTCCAGAGACTTCTCGAGAAAATTCTCCTTGTCGTGGCGTTCCGTGCTCCGGCGAACCGGTATGATTGGGCGATGGTCGCCTGTTTTCGTAATCGGACCTGCCCTATAATCGGGGATTTGCTGTCCACGAGGCGGTTCGGGGGATGAAGTCGAGGGTGTTATGTCAAGCTTTATGGCGATTTGTGAGAAGGCTGTCCGGGCGGGCGGGGCAATTTTGCTGGAATGGTTGGGACGCGTCCAGGTCCAGGAAAAAGGCCGCTCCGACCTCGTGACAGAGGCCGACTTTGCCTCCCAAGAGATGGTCCGACGCACGATTCTGGAAGCCTTTCCCGATCATTTCGTCCTCGGCGAAGAAGATGTGCCAGGGGGTGTTTCAACTCCTTCGGGTACATCGTCCTACCGCTGGATTGTTGACCCCTTGGATGGGACGACCAACTATGTCCATCAGGTGCCACATTTTGCTGTATCGTTGGCGCTGGAGCGGGCGGGAGAGCTCCTGGTCGGTGCGGTTTACAATCCGGTCAACGATGAATGTTACACGGCCGAGGCTGGCCAGGGGGCTTATCTGAATGGCTCGCGGTTAAAGACGAGCCGGGTGACAAAGCTCTCCGAAGCGCTGTGCGCCGTTGGGCTTCCGGCTGTCGTCACCAAGGACTCCCCTGATCTGCGATTGTTCCTTACCGGGTTGGATCACTGCCAGGCGTTCCGGCGGACCGGTTCCGCCGCGCTGAACCTCTGCTATGTGGCGGCCGGATACTACGACGTTGCCTGGTCATATTCCACAAAGGTCTGGGATATGGCTGCCGGCGCGCTATTGGTCCAAGAAGCTGGGGGGGTGGTGACTACGCCTGGATCTGATCGGCTTCTCCTCGATCAGGGGCATCACATCGCGGCCGCCAATCCGGTGCTCCACGAGCGTTTTGTGGCATTGAGCCGGCAGGCGGGCTTGTGAGCGTCGCTCGGTTCATTGCGTCAGAAGACGGGGGGCTGTCTGTCTCGTTTTCACTCCGTTGCGTGGTTCTGGAAGAACGCCTGAGGGTAATACCCGCCTGATCGCAGAATGGGGGGGTGGGTTGTGTCAGGTGAGGGGGTGGCCAAACTGGGAGT
>CAZLDQ010000237.1:4373-8106 GCA_964558295.1 uncultured Planctomycetaceae bacterium
CCGCCGCCGCCCCCCCCGCCCCCCGCCCGCCCCCTGGCCCCCGGGTCTGCCACCGGCGCGCCCGGGGCCAAACTGGGAGTTTTCTTGCTTCAAGGAACGGGGCTGTTTAGGTAGACTGTACCGTAGTTGCTTGTCTCCATTCGGCCCGATTCTGGGCCATGCCAATCGGTCAATCGGGGCTGGCGTACGCCCTCTTAGGTTCGTCGGCAAGTGAGCTTGAGGAAAGAAGGCCTTGCAGGGTTGCATGCAGCGGCTACTCCCGACTGTTGTCTGCCAACTGGCAGTCTTCTGGGGCGGTCTGGTGATCGCCCAGGAGATGAGCCCGTCGGCGCCCGTGGAACCGGCGAAGACGGCGGTTCAAGCTCCTGCTCCGTCTCCCGTGGCTCCTATTGAGGAATCGAAGCTGCCGGTCTACTTGAAGTCCAAGGATGGTCGGTTGGTTCCGATGCTTGATTGGACCTTCGAGGATTTTGAACGGGTCTATCAGGAGAACCAGGGGCTTAAGCAACGAGATCGGGCGCCTCTTTATAGCATCCAGTCGATGGCGATCACTGGAGCGGTGAAGGGGAGCTATGCGGAATTGACGGTCGAGTTGGGGATCCTCGTGCGTGACGACCAATGGGTCCGGGTTCCGTTGCGTTTGAATCAGGCGGTACTTCGGGAAGGGGCCAAGTATGAGGGCCCAGGCGGCCAGTACCTTCTCGACTTTGAGGCGGAGGGGGACGGCTATATCGGCCGCATTCGTGGTAATTCTGGACAGCAGCACCGCCTGACGCTCAGGGTGCTCGTCCCGGTGGCGACGGTTGGCGAGGAGAGCCGTTTGAAGCTCTCGGTGCCGCGCGCGACGAGTTCCAGTATGAAGCTGACTGTTCCGGTCGCCGAGGCCACGGGGAACGTTTCGACGGGGGCAACGCTTTCCACGGCCGCGGCTGGCAAGCAGGCCACGGAGTTTACGGCACTCGGGCTTGGCGGAGATTTCGAGCTGAGTTGGCGCAAGACGGGGAGTCGCTCGGCCGAGGCGGCGACGGTCTTGGAGGCCGTGGGATCGGTCCTATGCCGGGTTGATCCCGGTCTGGTGCACAGCGAGGCCACGCTGACGATTCGCGGTTACGGGGGGCTTTTCGACCGCTTCCATGTACGGTTACCCGAAGGGGCTGAATTCGTTCCCAGTGAAGCCAGCGAGTATGCGGTGACTGTGATGCCGGCGACAGGGGGCGGGGAGAAAGAGCCACGCGTGGTGGAAATCCGTTTTCCGAAGAAGGTGAGCGGTCCGGTGGATGTCCGGCTGAGTACCAAGCGGCGTTACGAAGCCATGGGGGCGTCCGGTGGGTTCGAGTTGGCAGGATTCGAGGTGGTTGAGGCGGTCCGCCAATGGGGGCACTTGGCGATTACGGCGGCCGAAGACCTCCAAGTGGTCTGCACTCCCAACCGGGGGGTGCGGCAGGTTGATCAGTTACCCGAGGCGTTGCGTGGAGACGATCGGCTGGCCGGATTCGCCTACTATAGTCAGCCTTGCTCGCTCACGGCGCGGGTGGTGCCGAAGAAGACCCGGATCAATGTCGAGCCGGAGCACTTGCTTCTGGTCGAAGAGGACAAGGTCCGGCTGGAGGCGAAGCTGAAGTATACCATTCGTGCGGCCAAAGTTGCGTCGCTCGATGTAGAACTGCTCGATTGGGAATTGGATGAAGTTGGGCCGGCCAATCTGGTGGCGGTCGATCTGGTGGCCACGGACCGAAGCGGTGCGGTATCCGTGCCGTTGACGACGCCCTCGATCGGCCAAGTGGAAATCACGCTTCGAGCCCACAAACCGATCGCTGCCGGGGCGACGTCTCTATCGCTGGCGTTACCGCGACCGCAGGCCAACTCCTCGGGGCCCGCGGCGGTCGTGGTTTTGCCGGCTGACAATGTCGAGTTGATTCCCGAGACCAATGCGACGGTTGGTCTGGTTCGGCAGCAGATCGCCCCGCCGATGAGCCTTCCGCCGCGCCAGCAGCTTCCGCTGTTTTATCGAGGGGAGACGACCAAGGCGGTCTTTGCTGCGGGGTTGACTATTCACCCACAGTCGATCGCGGTGGATGTGTCGACGCAGCTTACGTTGGCTGGCGAGGAGAAGTATGTCGAGCAGAAGCTGGCCTACACGATTGCTTACAAGCCGGTGGAGGTTCTGACGCTGGAGGTTCCGCGGAGTCTGGCGGGGACGGGGGCCTTGGAGGTGCTTTTTGATGGCCAACCAGTCTCGCCGGCGGAGTTGGCCGACCAAGCCAAGGCGCCTGGCGACTCACGGCCGATCAAGAAGCGTGTCTTGCTCCCCTCGCCCAAGATCGGTACTTGCGAATTGGTGATCCGCTATCCGGTAGCCCTGGAGGAATTGTTGCCGGAAACCAGCGTTGTCTCAACGATCCCACTGGTAATGCCAGGGGATGGCAAGCTGGGGGGGAATCGGCTATGCGTGACGACCAGCCCCGGCGTGAAGGTGCAGCTTCGTGAAGGCCCCTGGGCCATCTCTGAAGAGAACGGTCTTTCTCCGGAACGGCTCCATTCGCTTCAGATGGTTGCCGAGGGGCGGACCGAGAAGGTCGTGTTGGGGATTCACTTGGAAGATCGCGATGCGTTGGGCTCGACGGTCGTCGAACGCCTTTGGATCCAGACCTGGGTTTTGTCCACTCCCACGGGAACGCAGCGTCAGGATCGGGCCGTATTCCGCTTTACCAGCGACCAGAAGGAATTGGAGTTGCATCTGCCAGGGGAGGTTGAACCCAACCGAGTGGAGGTTTCCCTGGATCGCCGTCGGATTCAGACCAAGCTCGGACTGGCCAACAGTCTGGTGATCCGACTGCCGGACGCCTCGCGAGCAGGTTCGCATATCCTTGAGGTTTCCTACCGGTTTCCTGCGCGCCTGGTGAGACTGGGGCATTGGTCGATGGAATTGCCCCACATGGGACGGCAGGCCTGGGTGCGCCGCATGTATTGGCAGCTTGTGTTGCCGCAGTATGAACATCTGGTCGTGGCCCCGGCCGGCTTTACTCCCGAGTTTACATGGGGGTGGACAGGCGCCTTCTGGGGACGCAATCCGCTGTTCGAACAGTCGCAATTGGAGACGTGGGTTGGAACCGTCCCAATGACCGCGGTCTCGAACGCCACGAGCCGGTATTTGTTCAGTACGCTCGGACCGGTTGAGCAGTGCGAGTTGTACGTGGCCAATCGGTCATTGATTGTACTGGGAGCTTCAGGCCTTGCCTTGGTGGTCGGTTTGTTGTTGCTCTACGTTCCTGGAAGCCGGCATCCGCTGACGCTCCTGGTGGTGGCCACTGGACTGTTGGCCGCGACGTTCTTGTATCCCGAGCCGACGCTTTTGGTTGCGCAAGCGGCCAGTTTAGGTTTGGTGTTGACGCTCGTGGCGGGCCTATTGCAGCGGAGCGTGGTCCGACGCCGCCGGCGGTTCTTGCCCCGGGAAAGCACGAGTTCCCTGTTGGACAAGGGGTCGACGCTGGCGATTCCCACGACTTCGCCGGTTGGGCCAGATGACTCGACCGACACGGCTCCCGCCGCACCCCTGCTTTCGCCCCCGAACGGTCTGCCATGATCGGATTGCCTCATGTGACCAACGAATGGGGGGGAGATCGGAGCCGAACGACGCGGACTCACGGTCCTCGGCGTTTTGGGGGCAGGTGGTTGGACAGGGGGGCTGTGCGGACGGTGCTCCTGCTGGTGGGCGGCGGTTTCGTTCCCCTGG
>CAZLDQ010000238.1:0-8100 GCA_964558295.1 uncultured Planctomycetaceae bacterium
AGGAGGCCGTCACCTACCTTAGCCGCTGTGCCATTTGGGCTGAAACACTACAAGCAGATATGATTTCGTTGGGACCTCAACCAGGGTGGTACGCGGTCGACATTCGCACGCTGCAAAACGTTTCCGGGAGGTTCACATATTTCCTCCAATTCCAGCCCGTGGCAGTCCCTGACTACTCGGCCTATATCTACTATATCACAGTGGATGACGCGAATCGGGTACGCCGATCGATGGGAATGCCTATACTGCCAGCGTCGTGGACTGGAGAAATAGGAAGACCTGGCCAATAGATACAGATTCTACTCGCAAGCGATAGGGTACCCTTCACAGAGGAGCGATGGCGTGACGAGACCATTTTGTCTCAACTGCGAGCCACTTTTCAGCAATCTTTCGGAAAGTACTAGCCTGCGGCAATCTGTCGCTAGCAGGCAAGTTCGCGCATCGCGAAAAGAACCGGCCGATGTTGGCAAAAATGGTCCAGCTGCTTGGAATGCGGAACTATCCTGTCTTGCGTCCGGAAACTGGCGGTGCCGGCAGGAGTCATATTGCCAATGATCATCAATAAGAGTCTCGGGAAAGCAGGGCTGTCTATGTATTTGTGTCCAGAGCAAGTTCACGAACTCAGGACGAAGAAATAAAAACGTGTTACAGCTACTTGCTTTTCAAGCCAAAAAAGTGCATCATATTATTCGATTCGTTTGAATCCGTGCGTCTGGACGTTTCCTTATCTTCAGGAAATAGGCAGGCTGTCGCATGGTGGTTATGGGGCGAAAGCATCTAACTTCTGTGGTCCGTTGCTCGACACTTTTCACGAGGGCAAGGCTGGGGTTCACACTCGTCGAGCTTCTGGTCGTGATCACGATTATCTCAATGCTCATGGCGCTTCTGCTGCCGGCCGTGATGAGTGCTCGGGGGGCCGCACGGCGAACGCAGTGCCAAAACAACTTGCACAATACCAGCTTAGCGATGCTGTCGCAAGTCGCTGCCCAGGGACGGTTTCCAGCCTCGGGGACCTTTAGTCTTGATGGCACGAAGCTCTATGGAAGCTGGGTAGTCGCACTGTTGGCTCACTTGGAGCGGGCGGACATCGCTTCTCAGTGGAAGCGAGAAGTGTCGTACAGTGAGTCGCCTAACCGCGAATTGGCGTCGATTACGATTCCCGTTCTGGTCTGCCCAGACGACGATACGGCAGTTCCCGGCCAGGGTAATCTAAGCTACGTGGTCAATGGCGGTTTTGGCTGGACGTACGGAAGCCCGATCGCGGATTGCCCATCGGCTTTCCACGTGGTGAACCAACCTCCGATTTCCCCAATCGACCTGAATGGAGATGGTGTAACCTGCCCGTCGCAACCAAGCGGAAGCGACGCAACGGCAGACAAGACGCTCTTGTTTCAATTGGGGCTCTTTTTCCTAGAGAACTATCCCTTGGGATCTGGGACCGTCAGGCATCACACACTAGACACGATCTTTGATGGAACGTCGAACACGATCATGATCGCCGAGAATGTGCGGGCTGGGTTTGATCCCCTTGTCGGCTCGAATTGGGCATGCCCGGAACCTACTCGCAACAGCTTCTTCGTGAGTGGCTATGTCTGCAAGAACCTCCGCTGCTCGGCGGGCGGCGTGGACTACGCGAGAGCAAATGACCCATCACAAGAGCCATATCGTTTGGAAGCGATCAATGCGAGCCTCGACCAAGCAGAAGGGGAAGCACCTTGGGTCTCATCGCGGCATATAGGCGGATTCCATGCAGCGTTCGCGGACGGGCACATTCAGTTGATTTCCGAAAGGATTTTCGGGGACGTGTATGCAAGTCTTGTCAGCCCTCAGGGGATTCGAATCCACGGTCCGCTTGGCCAGCCCATTCTGTCTGACGGATCTTATTAGTTGACCATCACTCGGTGTTCGACCTGAGTCGCAGATCGCAAGATCAGAGCAACACGAGCTAAACACCATGACCGTGCGATTCGATTCGAAAGCGGCAGGCGAAGATAGCGGTCTTAATGAACGGCCCCTTGTCTCAGTGGTGATGCCCTGCCTCAATGAGGACAGGACCGTCGGCGAATGTGTACGAAAGGCGCTATCCGCAATAGCAGAGCTTGACGTACCAGGAGAAGTGGTCGTCTCTGATAATGGCTCAACCGATCAATCTGTGGTGGAGGCCGAGCGGGCTGGTGCGAGGGTCGTCCATTGCGACCAGCGAGGCTACGGAAATGCGCTACGGTTTGGCATTCAGCTGACGCTGGGCGACCTCATCGTCATGGGTGATGCTGACGGAAGTTACGATTTCAATGGCATTGCCAGATTCATTCATCCGCTTCAAGAGGGGGCGGACTTGGTGATGGGCAATCGTTTTTTGGGAGGAATTCGCCCCGGGGCCATGCCCTGGAAGAACCGTTACATTGGTAACCCTGTTCTGACGGGCATTCTGAATCTCTTTTTCCATACAGGCATTGGTGACGCGCATTGTGGACTTCGCGCCATCTCGCGGAATGCCTACGAACGATTGCATTTGGAATGTTCGGGGATGGAGTTTGCCAGCGAGATGGTGGTCAAGGCGGCCAAACGCGAGCTACGCATCGTTGAAGTGCCAACGACCCTAGATCCTGATGGCCGCAACCGGGCACCTCATCTGGCCCCATGGCGAGACGGATGGAGGCACCTCAAGTTTCTGCTTATGTTCAGCCCGCTCCACCTGTTCCTGATTCCGGGAGTAGTGTTGGCTGTGATCGGCTTGCTGCTGTTGTTGCTTCCCGTCGAGGGGGTCTGGCGAATTGCTGGCCTTCGCTTCGATGTACATTGGATGGTGCTTGGGGTGTTTGTGCTGACCGTTGGCGTGCAAATCGTCCAATTCGGGATCGTTGCCAAACTCTACACCGTGGTCCATCGTTTTCGAGAGCATGATCCAACACTTGAATGGTTGCGAAGCCGTTTTCGATGTGAGTACGGCGTCCTGCTGGGCATTGCACTCTTTGTTATCGGTTTCGGAATTGACAGTTGGGTTCTCTGGAGCTGGATCGGAGTTCGGTTTGGGCCGCTGGAACAAGTCCGCCCGGCCCTTGTTGCGACAGCACTAATGGTAGTCGGTGTACAGTTCTTCTTCTTCTCATTCCTCGTAGCGATCATAAGCCCCGCCCAGACTACGATCGAGACGGTTGTCGGGAGTACCAAGGCATCCATCGTGGCAGACGACGGAAGGTTGCAGGCATCCCAAAGCCAAGACCTGATACAGGATTAGGTGCCCGCAATGCCTATACCTTGGCTCTCCGTGATAATGCCTACATTCAATGGCGACGCCTATCTTGAAGCGGCATTGGAGAGCCTGATTACACAGGATGACATGGAGTTCGAGGTAATTGCCATCGACGATGGTTCGACCGACGCAACATTGGCAATTCTGCATGAGTATCAGAAGAGACTGCCAATGACTGTTGTTGAACGGGAACATGAAGGGAACTGGGTTCGAAACACGAACCTCGGGATGGCGATGGGGAAGGGTAGGTACCTTTGCTGGCTGCACCAGGACGATATCTGGTGCCCTAACCGTCTCACCGAATTGAGACAACTAGCGCATCGGTGGCCGGAGTCACCGATGCTGTTTCATCCCGCCTGGTTCATTGATGCGTTCGGGAATCGCGTTGGCCAGTGGCGATGCCCGTTCCCTCGGCGACAAGCAGTTCTGTCGTCCGAGGAGGTCCTTGAACACCTTCTGGTTCAAAATTTCATTGCCGCGCCATCACCGATCTTTCGCGCGGACACTCTGGCGTTGGTCGGTAAGCTGAATGAACGGCTTTGGTATTGCGCGGATTGGGATTACTGGCTTCGGCTAGCAGCCTTGGGGGCCGTGGCCTATCATCCTGAGCCACTGGCATCATTTCGAGTCCACTCAGCTTCTCAGACCACCACTTGCCCTCGCAATACCGCAGACATCGCGGAGCAGTTTAGGCTTGTCTTGTCCAGGCACTTGGAGGTGTGGGAACGAAATGCCAGATCGAGTAACCGCGTTGGCCGCATCGCGCAATTCTCTGTCGAACTCAATCTCGCGATGATGCGAATGATGAATGGAGAGCGGGCAGGTTGGATGCAGCTAATGTGGCACTTCGCGGAGTTGGGCCCACCCGGCTGGCGGGCATTCCTGCGTGATTCGCGACTTGTGGAGCGGGTCGCTAGTCGGTTGTTGTCAGAGCCAGGGACGACACATTTCAGGGGTGGTTGTCTTGGCTTCTTGGCACGGTTGCGATTGCTGCGAAAACGGGACCGTAAGAGAAACACTGCACCTAACCTGATTAGCACTAAATTGTAGTTCTGGCGAATGGGATTAATCAAATGGCTTCACTTTGGTTTTGCAGAATCGCGAATCGAGAGGTAGGACCGCTGGCTTTCCAGGATCTCGTGGAGATGGTCCGAGCCGGCAAGCTGTCCGAGGATGACAGAGTTCGCCGTGATCTTAACCAGACATGGTTCCCCGCAAGGGAGGTGGTAGGCCTATTTCACGCCGCTGGCGTTCAGCAGGCCCCGTCTCCACCTGTCGCCCCCACCTGTCCATCGAAAACGGCGACTGCTCTGCCCCCAAAGCAAATCGCGCCGCCGCAACGGTTCCGCAGACTTCGGTCTCCGGTGTTCGCAACGATTGCTGCCGTCGGTTTGGTTATCCTTCTCGTGGCAGGCTATTTGCGGTGGACCGGGGGACGAACAAAATTCCCTCCTCCGCAGCTTGGCAGCGTACGCGTCGTTTCGGAAACCGCACTTGCCGCCCTGCATGCAGAACGTCCTAAAGAGCCGTCGATTCCCAATCTCCCCGAGGGGAAGGTCCAATTGGTACCTGGACTTGAGCGGTTCACCACGGCATTCTCTCCGACGTTAACGGCCGATCTGAAGACGATCGTATTCGCTGCGATGCGGCACCCTGGAACAGGCTACGACTTGTATATCGCCACCCGAGGCGATGTTTCGCAGCCATTCGATACACCGAGCATGATTAGTAGCTGTATGTCACCCGAGACGGATGCCTACCCGACAATCTCACCGGATGGCCTGGAACTGTTCTTCGTTCGCAGTGATGCCAATCCTCAGTTCTTCTTTGCGCGTCGCGAATCCATTTCCTCCGAGTTCGGTTCCCCGGTGCAATGGCCTGTCCCCCCGGTCTCCGGCGTGGACAACTCCAAGCGGCGCACTGAACGTCCTCAATTCGTTGATTCGCTCCACCTCTCGTTCTGCGCGGTGAACCTTGCTGCCAACAGTCGAGCTTACTACGTCGTTGGGCGTTCGGATCGTGAGAAGACATTTGACTCTCCTCAAGTATTGCCATTCTCTAACGCCTTCAACGTATTCTATCTGACAGAGGATCGACAGCACGCGTTCTTTGGCGATGCCGAAGGACTGTCGCTTGCCATTCGACCAAAGCAGGCTCAAAAGTTCACCGACGGAGCCTTGCTCGTCCTTGCAAGTGAATCAGGACCGATTGATGGGCCAGTCTGGATTGCTCCCAACCAGGACGTCGCTTTTTGTTGTTCTCCTGGCATAGGCAAGGAGTTGGGGACCGGTCGCAGGCTTTGGATGATCCGTTTTTGAAACATCGTTGACCTCAGGGGTATCCTCCAATCGGTTCGTCGGTCTTTCAGTATAGGGATAGGACGTGAATCGTCGCGAGTTCGCATTGGTCTTCTTGTTGCTTGCCACTCACGCGGTGCTCCTCGTCTGGAGTGCGGCACGCAATTCCTTGACGGTTGATGAGCCGTTCCATCTGGCTGCGGGGATTCGTCACTGGCAAGACGGGCAGTTTGACATTGATCGTGGCAACCCTCCACTGGTTGGCAGTGTCGCAGCAATCCCCGTTCTCCTGGCGGGGCCCAAACTCGATTGGGCCAACGCGCCGAACAGCTTCGCCGTTGGCCGTGATTTTACCACAGTCAACGGCTCAAGGTCCTTCTGGCTAATTACGCTAGGCCGTTGGGCATGCATTCCATTCAGTCTGCTCGGAGGGTACGTCTGTTTCTGCTGGTCCAGGGAAGTATACGGTTCTGCTGCTGGCATCGTCGCCCTTCTGCTGTGGTGTTTCTGTCCCAACATTATTGCTCACGGCCAACTCATCACAGGAGACATGGGGGCAACGGCGGTTGGCATAGCTGCGTTCTACGTCTTCTGGAGGTGGCTTCGCAAACCGTGTTTTGAAAGGGCATTCATTGCTGGGCTGATGCTTGGATTAGCCGAGTTGACCAAGTTCGTCTGGGTTATGCTGTATTTCCTTTGGCCGGCATTGTGGATCATCTGGCGTCTTCTCAGCCGACAGAAATCGCCAAGTTCCTCGATCCTGCGAGAAGCATGGCACGGTGCGCTTATCGTATTGCTCAGTATCTACATTATCAACCTCGGCTATGCTTTCGAACGTCCGTTTCAGCCTTTGCAACAGTTTCATACAGGCCAGGCAGTGTTGCATTCGATTGAACGAGTCTTTGGGTCAACAGACTGGTTAGCGTCCTTTCCCGTCCCTCTTCCAGCCGACTATCTTGGAGGAATCGATGAGATTCAGGTGTTTCGTGAATCTCAGCCTTGGACGTATCTGCAAGGCGAGTGGAGACCCGGTGGTTGGTGGTATTTCTACCCTTATGCGTTTGCGATTAAGCTGCCCTTGGGAACCTTGCTATTGTTGGCCTTCGCGTGCATGGGTAATTCTAGTTCTTCCGATCGACGTACGGAGGTATTTCTCCTTGTATCAATTGCCGCGATCTTGATGTTTTTGTGTCACTCCAGTGCTGTTCAGAACCTGCGGTACGCATTGCCGCTACTGCCACTCATCTACATTTGGATCGGCCGAGTGGGCCAACTTCTTACGCGGAACGACAAGCTTCCTGCCACGATGGTCGTGGGTTGCCTTGGTTGGTCGGTCGTCAGTAGTCTCTGTGTCTTTCCCCATAGCCTATCCTTCTTCAACGAAGTCGTTGGAGGGCCGGAGCAAGGATACTGGTATCTTACGGAAAGCAACATCGACTGGGGGCAAGATGTCCTTTTCCTGAGAAAATGGCTCGACAAACACCCCGAGGCGCAACCACTTCATCTTGCTCATCTGGGCCGCATTGATCCTCGCTATGCTGGAATTGAATACACCCTGCCACCCAAAGCCACAAATGGCCGTGGGCCACGACCAGGTTGGCATGCCGTAAGTGTGACATTCCTGACAGGATTCAACTGGGATCATCCCAACGGGAAGGGGGCAACAGAACGAATTTCGGCGCAGGATTACCTATATTTCAACCAATTTCGTCCTGTGGGAATGGCTGGTTATTCGATTTACATCTACCATATCAGTCTGCCAGAGGCGAACGCCGTCCGAAAGGCATTTGGGATGCCGTTGCTGCAACATGAAAATGAAGACCGAGAAGATCATATGGCCGTCGTACCTGGAGGGGGACATGAAGAGTAATGCTGAGACATCCGAGGTGACTATAGAGAGTAGCTTCCACTTTGAATTGTTCTGCTGGACGGCAGTAATGCTGACTCCTATCCTATGCTGGGTAAATGGGCCATCCGTTTCGACAGATCAATTCGTAACGAGAATCGTTGTTTTCACGTTAGCCCTCATCGGAGCAGTCGGAATTCGAAGCACGAAGGTGTTCCTTAATCGGCGGTTGCTGCCCCGACAATGTGGTGACTGTGGAAGATCGATTAACTGCGGAAAGGCCCAACCCTCAGACAGCGACTGAGGCTTCTCGGCAAATGGGTACCTGTACGGGAATGCTCGCTAGGCAATCGGTCGGCGCTGCCGGGATTGGCGGTAAAAGGATGAGCGACCGTCAGGGCCATAACCTCCGTTACACCAAGCCACCAGTACACGGCCCCAGACTACAGGCAAAGCCATTGCAAACGCGCAAAAGATTGGGATTACTGGCCGTCCTTGTCAACAGGTTCAAGCATGACATGCGGAACAAGACAGGGTTGTGAAACGCCTTCCGAGTCTCCTTGCGTGATTGCCACATGCTCCACAGCGACAACCCGCATTTGCGAACCGCTCTGCGGCGTTACAAACTCTCCGACACGTGGGACGACGGGAGCAAATACGGCGTGCATCTTCTTACGGACGCCCTCCGAACAATCGACAAGTTC
>CAZLDQ010000239.1:0-4807 GCA_964558295.1 uncultured Planctomycetaceae bacterium
GGCCTGAGTCGGGTCATTGGCAGGTTGTCGCCATGTTACGAGACCTCCAGTGTTTGGACAACGTCTTTCGACGGGAGCGTTTGTTGCCAGGAGAAAATCGAGCGGTAGCGTGGGGTCGCGCCATAGTCCGGTTCCTTTCCGATCGGCCAACAGGGTACTGCGTACCGTGTACTGCACTGCCTTGAATCTAGCAATCGACGGACTGAATGGCGAGAAGCGGATTTGGCCTCCTATTGATGGGGGGACGCGAAGAGGCGAGCCTTCGGCGAGACGATTGGGCCTCTGTGTTATGTGTTTCGTTCCTGGTGGAGGGCCCTTTGGTTGCCCCTCGTCAGTGGGGTGTGTCGTTTTGATGGTGGAACCGTTGCCAAACATGCGGCACAAGTGCCGCGGCTCAACGGCGTGAATGGCGCGGTCGGAACCACCGGAGAGGCGTAGGAACTCGGCTTGTGGAGATCGGGCGGTTCAGGTATTTCTACGCGACCCTGATACTGCGTTGATTGCCATTGTCAGGTCCGAGCCAAGGCATCCGGTATGCCTTCCCGTCAGGTTTCTCGTCCCACATCCTTGCATGAACACAAGAAGGGCCTCGATGGCCGGCGCCCGCATCAGACCAAACTGGGTTGATCGGATTGGCCTTGCAGTCTTGCTGGCTGCGATGGTCCTTGGTGGCACCGTGATCAGCAGCCGGGGAGCGTCGGAGGCAGCAGGGCCTTCGTCTCGCGGGTTCGGTCCTTTGTTTCCGGAGACTCGCCCCGAAGGTCCCTCAGATGGCCGTTCGCCTGCGGTGCCCGACGATGCGAGTCCGGTTCGGGCTGGGGTGGACGGTGTGTCGGGCGAAGAAGAGACTGTCGTTCAGGTCCGCGTCACCGGTAATGGCAAGATCCCGTTGGAGAAGATCCTGCCCCACATCCGCACCCGGGCAGGGCGGCCGTTTAACAGCGAGATGATTGAGGAAGATGTGCGCCGGCTCAACGGCACTCACATGTTCGTCCAGGTCAAGCCGTACTCGCAGAAGGTGGCCGGGGGACGCGTGGTGATCTTCGAGGTCTTGGAGCGGCCGATGCTCCACTATGTCAAGTACGTGGGCAACCAAGCTGTCAAGAAGAAGACGCTGGAAAAAGAAGCGGGGATCAAGTCGGGCGACGCACTGGACACGTTTGCGGTGGAGGAAGCTCGCCGCCGTCTGGAAGAATACTATCATGGGCATGGGTTTCCCAAGGCGCGTGTGACCATTGCCGAGGGGAACAAGTCGAGCGACCGCGGCGCGATCTTTGTGATCAATGAAGGGCAGAAGCAGCGGATTCTTTGGACCAATTTCGTGGGCAACACGATTGCCAGCGACGGTCGGTTGCGCACGCAGATTCAGGCGAAGCCCGGTTTTCTTTGGATCTTCCGTGGCGAGGTCGACCGCAAGCAGATCGAGGAAGACGTCAATCGCTTGACGGCCTATTACCGGGGGTTGGGTTTCTTTCGTGCCCGCGTCGGTCGCGAGCTGCACTTTAACGAGAAGGAAAACTGGCTAACAATCACGTACGTGATCGACGAAGGCCCTCGCTACGTGGTCCGCAACGTCTCGTTCATCGGCAATACGAAGTTTTCGACGGAAGAGCTTGCCGCGAAGGTCAAGCTCCAGGGGGGGCAGGCATTTAACCAGGCTCAGATGAAAGCCGATGTGGCGGCGATCCAGGATTCGTATGGTGGCGTGGGCTATGTGTTTGCCGACATCCAAGCCGAGCCGCGGTTCCTCGAACAGCCGGGTACGCTCGATCTGGTCTATAACATCCGCGAAGGCGAACAATTCCGGGTGGGCAAGATCAATGTGAGAATCAAAGGGGAGTTTCCCCACACGCGCATCACGACGGTCCTCAATCGGATGTCGATTTATCCGGGCGACATCGTTGACGTTCGCGAGTTGCGGGCGAGCGAACGGCGGCTCAAGGCGTCGGGACTCTTTGAGAATGATCCGGCCGCTGGAACGACTCCGAAGATCGTCTTCAGTCCACCGGACGCTGACAGCATGATGGCCCGTAAGCCGAAGGATCCCGGCCAGGTTCGTGGTCAGAGTCCGGATCCGCCGACGTTTACGGTGGAGGGGCCGCCGAGCCGTTATCCGCAGGCACGGCCGATCGATTTAAC
Organism: uncultured Planctomycetaceae bacterium; assembly: GCA_964558295.1. Lineage (GTDB taxonomy): Bacteria > Planctomycetota > Planctomycetia > Pirellulales > Thermoguttaceae > JBDKTH01. The sequence goes on from CAZLDQ010000239.1 coordinate 2,140, forward strand.
GATCGAAGCGACGTATGCCAGGGGCTCCCGGCCTGTGGAAGCGGAAGAGCCGCTGGAAGGCGAACGGCGGCAACTGCTGCGTGTCGTTTCGCCGCCGGTTGCGAACGGTTCCCACTCGCCTTCTTTACAGGAGGCCCAATCGGCCTTGGCGGCCGGCCTGATCCAAACGCAAGCTCGTCAGCATGTTGCGCCGCATGGGGTGGCGTCAACGCCCAACGGGCGGGTTCCTGAAGGCGTCCGGTCAGCGGGGAGTGCCGATGGCCAGTTGCAGCAGGCGCAGGAAGCCTTGGAACGGTTATTGAACACATCGAGGCCCCGCGTGGCGAAGATGGCGGAGCCCGCCTCAGTGGTCCAACCTGCCGGGTATACGGCTCCCCCTGTGCCGACGGCTCCGATTCACGTGGAATATGATTCGATTGCTCCAGCCCAACCGCTGCAACCGCCAACAGGGCCATCCGACGTGCCGTTGCGGGGCGATTTCGGCCGTCCGACGAGTGAACCGATAATTCGCGGTCAGTACAGTTCGGATGCGGGGCGAGTGACGCCGAGCTTGTCGCGGTGGTCGGGCGGGGGGACGAAGACGCCGGTGTCGTTGACTTCGGACGCCCGGCCGTCTACGCAGACCTTGCCACCGCTGGAGAGTGTGGCGGTCGCCTCGCCCAAGGTTCAGCCTTCGGGGCAGGCCACGACGACGTACACGCCGGCCCCGGCAAGTCCGCCTTCCACGAGTCAAGCGCCGCCGGCGTACGCACCGCCGATTGATCGCTACCCGGTTCCGGAAATGACGACGGGTGGGGCGACGATTGCCGATGCCTCGCCGTTGTTGGGGGCTCCGCCCGATGAACAACCGCTTTTCCTTCCCTTGGACCCAACGGTGACCGAGGCGCGGACCGGCCGGTTGATGTTTAGCGTGGGGGTGAACTCCGACTCCGGTTTGCTTGGTTCGATTATCCTCGATGAACAGAACTTTGATTGGCAGCAGCTGCCAACCAGTTGGGAAGACATTCGAACCGGAGTGGCGTGGCGTGGAGCTGGTCAGCGGTTTCGTATCGAGGCCGTGCCGGGGACGGAATTGCAGCGTTATACGGTCAGCTTCCAGGAACCGTACCTGCTGGACTCGCGGGTTAGTCTGAGCTTAAGCGGCTATTACTATGACCGCCGGTACGATGAATGGACTGAGCAGCGGGTCGGCGGGCGGGTCGGCTTGGGGTATCAACTCACGCCAGATATGGCGGCAACGGTGGCCTTCCGTGGCGCGAGTGTGGAACTCTATGACCCGGTTGTGCCGACGCCTCCGACGTTGGCTGAAGCGCTCGGGCAGAACAGCTTGTACGGATTCCAATTCCAATTGACCCGTGATACCCGCGACAGCCCGTACATGCCGACCGAAGGGAGTCTGATCGAAGCGTCGGTCGAACAAGTGGTCGGCTCCTATCAGTATCCGCGTTTCGATCTGGATGTGCGCCGGTATTTCATGTTGGCCCAGCGTCCGGACGGTTCGGGCCGGCAGGTGTTGAGTCTCAGCGGACGCTTGGCAATCACCGGCAACGATACGCCGATTTACGAGCATTACTTTGCCGGCGGCTATTCGACGCTTCGAGGATTTGATTACCGTGGGGCGTCGCCGCGCGAGTGGGGTACGCTGGTTGGCGGCGAGTTCATGGTCCTGGCCTCGGCCGAATATATGTTCCCGATTACGGCGGACGCCATGATCCGCGGTGTGGTCTTTGTTGACACGGGGACGGTTGAACCAACGATCGACAACTGGAGCAACCGCTATCGCGTTGCGCCCGGCTTCGGCTTCCGGATCACGATCCCTGCGATGGGCCCGGCGCCGATCGCCGTCGACCTGGCTGTGCCGATCTTGCATGAGGATGGCGACGAGATCGAGAACTTCAGCTTCTTTGTCGGCTTCCTGCGATAGCGGCAGGTCGTATCGCAATCCCTGCGACAAGGGCAGAGAGTCGGCGATTGGCGAATGATGGGGGGAGTAAGACCTGTAGGGGACGCCCTTGGTGGCGTTCCGCCATTTCCGCCGCTCGGATGCCCATGCGGGGTTGGCCCGGAAGGCTACGGAGGGCAGTCCCAAGAAGGTTAGTGTTTCTTGAACCACCAATCGTAGGTGTCGCCGTAATAGCCGATATGTGAACCGCCACGGTAGTGATAGCGAGCACCGAAGTTGCCCCACTCATAGCGGGGAACCGGCTGGGCGGAACTCGGTTGGCGCGAGCATTGGCCGTTGGGTTGCTCGAAGCGGGCGGTGGGAGGCATCCGGGTGATCTTCAGATTTGTTGAGCCCGCTTCATTGGCAGGCGGGTGTGGCAATGGATGCCAACTCAGGATCGACATGAGCGTCTCGCCACCCTGGCTAAAGGATGGAATGACCAACCCCACGAGCAACGCCAGTGCAGCGCGAGCGCAGCAACTTCGGTAGGTCATGTTGCAAATCCCCCCTGCAGCGATTCATCCAGCGTGGGAGACAACCCTCGAAATGAGTCTCCCCTCATTGTGGAGATCGGCCCCGAGGCGTGGGAATCTGTAGCGTTTGTAGTGGATTTGCGAAGGTGGGAGTCGATAGGGGGAGGATCACGGCAATACGACAGCACAAAAGACGGGGCTCTGGGGCGGCATGGCGTTTGGTGCCATTGAGGGGCCGGCCTTTTTTTTT
>CAZLDQ010000239.1:4817-8039 GCA_964558295.1 uncultured Planctomycetaceae bacterium
GCTGGCGTCTCTGGTCGGTGCTTGATTTTAGGCGTATTTGATCAGGCTGACGATTTTTTTAGTGCCGAGCTTCTTGGCACCGCCGAGGCTGACCAACTCGATCAGGAATGCACAACCGGCGACGCGACCGCCAGCCTTTTCGACAAGGTGGCAGCAGGCGCTAACCGTACCGCCGGTGGCCAGCAGGTCGTCGACGATCAAGATGTTAGCGCCCGGAGGGATCGCGTCGATGTGGATTTCCAGGGTGTCGCTGCCGTACTCTAAGTCGTAGGTGTGCGACATCGTCTTGTAGGGGAGTTTTCCCGGCTTGCGCACAGGGACCAGCCCGACCCCCAATTCGAAGGCCAAGGGGGCGGCAAACAAAAAGCCGCGGGCCTCGGCGGCCACGATCGCATCGACGTTCAACGGCCGGACCTGCTCGGCCAATTCAACGATCGCCTGACGAAAGGCCTGGGGATTGGCCAACAGCGGGGTGATGTCGTAAAAGAGGATCCCAGGCTTGGGGAAGTCGGGAATCGAGCGGATATGGTCGGTCAGGGTGAGCTTCGGGGAGGCGGCCATCGTGGCAGTCCTTTAGTCTGGCGGAGCAAAGGGGGTGGGCGTGGGCAACTCGCCGCATCATGAATATAGGCGTGAGGCTCGCCGAGCGAAAGGGGACTACCCGGGCAGGAATGAGAACCGCAAAGGATGCCAAGATCGTGAAGGAAATATTAAGAGCGGGAAGGTGGGAGAGGACAAGGATCGAGGTTCCGCAGTCGCTTGCGATACCCCCAGACGGTATACTGTCGTTGCTGGCAAGTGCCGCCGGCCCCTCTCTGACGAGGGGGTGTTGTGAGGTAGCTCCTGGGAGACATGTATCATGAAGAAGCTCGTTGTTTGGGGAGTCTTGCTGGCCTTGGTGGGCGGTGCGGTTGTTTCGACAGGGCGGGCGGAAGAGGCGGCTAAGAAGAATCCTCAGCTCGGCGCACTGCGGCACGTAGTCTTGCTGAAATTCAAGGAGGGGACGACGGCCGAACAAGTAAAGGTGATCGAAGACGGCTTTCGCGCTTTGCCGACGAAGATTCCCGAAGTGGCCGGCTTGGAGTGGGGGACCAACTGCAGTCCCGAGGGGCTGGCGCAAGGCTTTACGCACTGCTTCCTGGTGACGTTCAAGGACGCGGCAGCGCGGGGAGCCTATCTGCCGCATCCGGCGCATCAGGCGTTCGTCGAAGTGCTCAAGCCGCACCTGGACAAGGTGCTGGTGATCGATTATGTGGCTCAGGAGTGAGGCGTCACTGGGTCAATCGTCGTCGGACACCCGCTGCTTGAGTCCGTAGATCACGCTGGAGCCGTTGAGGCTGTCGGCCAGCTTGTCGAGGGCCTCGGTTTCGATCTGGCGAACGCGTTCTCGGGTGAGACCGAGCCGTTCGCCGATTTCTTTGAGCGTTCGCGGCTCATTGTCGTCGAGGCCGAAGCGCATCCGCAGGACGGTAGCTTCACGTTGGTCCATCGTGGCTAGTTGTTCGAGGACATGCTTGAGATTGTCGTTTTCCAGCATTTCCTCTTCCGGGGATCGCGCCCGTTCGTCCATGATCATCTCGCCGAGCGACCATCCGGCTTCGGCTTGATCGGTCTGTGGGGTGAGGTTGTAGATCCGGATCGCCTTGTTGATGATCGGCAGCTTCTTGCGGGGCAGTCCGAGAACGCGAGCGACCTCTTCGGGTGTGGGGGTTCGGCCGAGCTCTTCGGTCAAGCGGGTGCTGGCGCGGCGCCATTTGCTCAACAGTTCGACCATGTAGGCGGGGATGCGGATCGTCTTGGCCGAGTTGATCAAGGCCCGTTTGATCGATTGATTGATCCAGTAGCTGGCGTACGTGGAGAATCGCGTGCCCATCGCTGGGTCAAACCCTTCCACGGCGCGCAGGAGTCCGAGATTGCCTTCCTCGATCAGGTCTTGGAGGCCCAGCCCCTTGCCGGTGTAGCCGCGGGCGATGTTGACGACGCGCCGGAGCTTGGCGCGAACCATCCGATCACGCGCCTGAATATCGCCTTCGCCGATAGCGATGGCCAACTCTTGCTCGTCGTCGGAGGACAAGAGTTGCGTCTCGTTGATTTCGCGGAGATAGGTTTCCAGGGGCGATTGCACGGCAGAAGCGGTGGCTTGTCGGCGGCGTGTTTTGTTCATAACTCTTGGCGTCGCAAGGGGGAAATTAGGCCAACTAGTCCAAGACCACTATCGACGTTGGCGCAGCCGTTTCTGCAAGGAAGCGGCAAGGCGACGCCGTGAACCGAATGTTCACGAGTTTCGGAAAGTAGGAAAAAGACCGGCCCCGCTGGCAAAGACCAGCGGGGCCGGGGGGAAGACGCACGCGTTTGACCTGTTGGGGCATCAGGTGATGCCGCCTCTAGCGGATGGCGCGGTTATTCGGCCGCTTCCTCGTCTTTGGGCCGGAGCGGCTGGATCAGCGGACCGCCGCTGCCCACGCCACCTTTGAGCTCCGATTCGGGAATCCGATTGGGTGCGCCGGGCGTCTGTGCGGCGGGTTCTTCGGCCTGTGCCTCTTCGGCCCATTCCACCCGTTTGCGCGACAGACCGATCTTCCGCTCGTCGGCATCGACGCGAAGGATCTTGACCTCGATCTCTTGTCCGACCTTGACGATCTCTTCGGGGTCTTCGACCTTATGGTCGGCCAGTTCGGAGATGTGCAGCAAGCCTTCCAAGCCGTTTTCCAGACCGACGAAGACGCCGAAGTTGGTGATCTTCGTGACGGTTCCTTTGACGATCTGGCCCGGTTCGTACTTGCCGGGGATGTCGTGGGCCCAGGGGTCTTCGCTCAATTGCTTGAGCCCGAGGGCGATGCGGCGGCGGTCCTGGTCGACCGACAAGACGCGGCAGGTGACCTTCTGGCCCTTTTCGACCATCTCGTTGGGATGGCTGATCTTGCGCGTCCAGGACATGGCGCTGACGTGCAGCAGGCCGTCGATCCCTTCTTCGATTTCGATGAAGGCGCCGTAGTTGGTCAGGTTGCGGACGGTGCCCTCGACGACCGATTCCGGCGGGTACTTCTCGGCGACGCGATCCCAGGGGTTTTCCTGGGTCTGCTTCATGCCCAAGGAGATCTCTTGCTTCTCCTTGTTGATGCCGAGGACGACCACTTCGATCTCGTCGTCGATCTGCACCAACTCGCTGGGATGGCTGATCCGCTTGGTCCAGGACCTCTCGCTGATGTGGACGAGACCGTC
>CAZLDQ010000240.1:0-7907 GCA_964558295.1 uncultured Planctomycetaceae bacterium
ATGGCGGAGGCTACGGAGGGGGGGCCAATTATGGCGGCGCGGAAGGCATGGGCGGAATGGGGATGGGGTCCGGCCCGGAGATGGGCGGCGGCATGCAGGCTCGCGGTGATGAGGCATTTCTCCCCGGCCGACTCGATTTGCCGGTGGAAATCCATGGAATCATCTACATCTTCAATCCTCCGGACATTGCCAAGTTAGGTACGGGCGTCGCCGATAGCCAGTCGGCCGAGGCGGCCGTCCCCTCGGCCGTGCCGGTGGCCATGCCAGGCGCGGCACCTGCGGCTGCTCCGGCGGCCACTCCCGCAGTCCCGGGCGGAGCCGCCCCGAGTGGAACACCTGCCACGGCCCCAGCAGCCGTGCCGGCCGGCGCTCCGGGAGCGGCCCCGGCGCCAGGTGCTCCGGGCGCGGCGGCTGCCCCAGCACGCCCCGCTGCTTCGGGAACAGCTCCGGCGGCCCCGGCTCCCGGTACACCAGCCACTCCGGCGCCAGGTGCTCCGGCGCCGGTTTCAGGAGCCGCGCCAGCCGGTGCGCCGGGAACTGTGCCGGCGGGAACCCCTGGTCCGTAGCGCAAGAGAAGAAAGCCCATCCGCCCTGGCCAGCGTGCCCGATGCTCCAGGGACGATTCCGTGCGGAACGAGAAGGAGCAAGGAGCCAAACCGATGAAACTCAAAGTGAAATTCGACTCCCAGTCGATCCAAGAGTTCTTCATCCACCACACGGAGAAGATCGTCTTTGGGGGGATGTTCCTGGTGATGGTGTTGTTGGTCTATTCGGCCATGGGCCGGGAGCAACTGAGTTTCCAGCCCGACCAGTTGGCCAAATGGGCCGAAGAGGCCGAACGGCACATTCAGAGTACTCCTCCCGGTTCCACGCGAAAGCCTACGGACTATTTGGCGATTGGCAACAAGATCAAAATGCCGATCGAAGAGCAACACTATCAGCATGCGGCGATATGGGATCAACCGTTGTTTGAGCGGAAAGAACTGCGTCCCGGTCCTCCGCTGCTGCCGATCGAAGAGTTGCGGGTCGCCGCCGGGCATGGGGGCATTCCGAAGAATGGCAGCGGGGGCGGGGGCATGATGATGGAACCGGGCATGTCGGAGATGGGCAGCGGGATGCCGGGGATGTCGACGGGGCCCAGCGGTCCGACGGGCGAAGGGCTGCGGTGGGTTGTGCTCACTGGGCTGGTGCCCGACGCCAAGCAGCGGGAAGAGGCGCTCGCGGCGTTCCAAGGGACAGAATTGCCGTCGCCCAGTTGGGATCGCCGTCAGGATATTCCTGAGGTGATCTACTACAAGGTGGAGCGGGCGGAGGTGCTCGGCGAGGGGGACAACCAGCGGCAACTTGCCTGGACGCCGCTCCATCTGCGCAATGCGATGATTCAGGCCCAGCAGTTTCGTAGCAATGTGCAGGAAGTCGTCGATCAGCGTTTCCTCCGCAATCCTCCTACGGCTTACTTGGCTTTCCCGTTGCCGCCGGTAGTGAATCACACGTGGGGGGACGAGGTGGCGCATCCGCCGCTGATTCCGTTGGGACGGATGAATCCATATGGGATGATGGCGGGAGAACCGGGGATGGCGGAAGGCCCAGGGATGGTGGGAGGCCCAGGGACGCCAGGTGGGGCGGGGAAGCCAACTGCGAAACCGAAGCCCAAACCGGACGTGCCTGCCGCGAAACCGGCCGCGGAACTGCCGGATGCTCCGATGTTGGCGCCCGGGGGGCAGGGCTTTGGGCCGGGCATGATGAACCCAGGCATGGGGGGCATGGAACCGGGGACGCCGATGCCGATGATGGGTATTGGAAGCGAAGGGGTGGCCCCGATGATGGGGAACGTCTCGGGCGGTCCCTATCCGCTAGGCAGTCCGGAATCGTCAAGCGGCATGATGGCCGAAACGCGCGTCCGCCTATTCCGCTTCTTTGATTTTACGGTGGAGCCAGGCAAGCGCTACAAGTACCGCGTCAAACTGATGTTCACCAATCCCAACTTCGGCCTTCCGATTCGCATCCTGAAGAACCCCGAGATGGCGACGTTGAAGTTCCTGGAAGCCGAGGAGTGGAGCGAAACGCGGGAGGTCGTCACTGTGCCGCGTGATTCGCGGGTCTTGGCTGGTCCGGTCAAGCCGTCGGCCTGGTCGACGGTCGAACCGAAGGGAACGATCGGCATTGCTTTCTTCGACATGAAGTCGGGGGCCCAACAATTCGAAGAATTCAAGGATGTCATGCGTGGGCAGTTGCTCAACTACACGGGCCGTCCGCTTCAGGGCACCGAGCCTCCGACTTCGGCGATGATGTCGGAGATGGATCCGATGATGATGGGGGCTTCGCCGGAAATGCCCCCGGACCTGATGTATTCCGGCGAAAAACCTGCCAAGAAACCCAAGCGCACTAAGCCGGCTCCGACGGAGGACAAGGGCGAAAAAGTCGATTACTTCACCGAGACGATTCTGCTGGATATGTGCGGCGGGGCCAAGTTGCCAGGGAAGGATCGCGAATCGACCGAGCCGGGTCGCTATCTGCTCCTTGATCCCGAGGGGAATCTGGTGGTCTTCAATGAACTCGATTTCGAAACCGAGTATAAGGCGCTGGCCGAGGCAAAAGCTAAACCGAAACCGAAGATGGGGTACGGTTCGGAGATGCCCATGGGGATGGAGGGGTCTCCTCCAGAGATGATGCCGGGCGGGATCTACGACGCCATGCCGAGCGAAGGCGGCGGCCGACGCAAGCCGACTCGGCGTGGGGGCCCGTAGGGTTTCGTCGCAGAGTCTTCAGCCGTGTGAGGATACGCTCACCGCAGCTGACGCCGAGGAAGAGCCGAAGAGAGACATTGGTCTTCTGGCTTCGCTTCTCCTGGGCGTCGGCTGCGGTGAGTTCTTTTTGTGCTCCTGCTCTTCGCGTTAGTGATCGAAGGGTTCAGGGGGCATCCCCAAATGTCTCGTGGAGACTCTGACTGCTGTCCTGTAGTTGAAAATTCACCCAGATGAACCCCCGTCCCCAGCCCTTAGCCCCCAGCGTCTGAACCCTTCGATTGCGGCCATGTTGTGAGGGGAGGACTTGGCGATATTCCTCCGAAGGAGTCGCATACCACGTTGTCCCCACGCTCGTCTGCGGTCATCCCCCTCATCGTTATCGGTTTTTTCGGCGTTTTGTTAGCACAGCGGTCAGAGAGGGGAGAAACCTCCCAAAAGAGGCCCAAATCTGGTGGAACTGCCCTTGACCGGTTTTTTCCACCCGGGTATTTATCCCGCTCTCTTCTAGCAAGTCCTGAATTGTCAGATCGAAGAGCTATTTGCAGCCGGCGTTCCGTGCGCGGGAAACCGCCAATGCGGCGCGGTCGTGGGCGACACCGGAGTGTGTAAGCGCGTCGGAGTCGTTGGAGCGACTGTGTTCGTCAAATGCGGAGACCACCGAGTTGGAGCCTGTCCAAACTGCATAGGAATTCTGCGAGTCTCGAAAGGAGAACCGTGTTGAAACCGACCGCAAGAATCCTCCCTGGCCTGATCGTAGTGGCACTGGGGACTCCAGTGCTGCTTGTCGCGGCCGAGTGCTGGGCGCAAGCCAATGCCCCCGGCTTCGGTTCGTCCACGCAAACCCAGTCGCCCGATGCGGCGCGCCGCCAGTGTGACGAGCTTCTTCAGCGGGCTCGGCAGGCCTTGGCGGAGAACGACCTGGATGCCGCCAGCCGGCTGGTTTCGCAGGCCGAGTCGCTGGGGGTCGATTACGGCTCGCTCTACTTGGGCGACACGCCCAAGAAGGTTCGCCGCGACTTGGAGCGTCGGATGCAAGTCAGCGGAGGGCCGACTCGTCCCAGTCCGATGTTCTCGCCGTTGACGGCGGGCAAGGCGCCGGCTCCCACTCGCGATCCCTTTGCGGGGCGCGGGGTGGATCCGGCGACTGCCGTGTTGCCCGATGCGAAGAGCGTGGCCAAGTCGCACATCCTCAAAGCTCGAAAAGAGCTCGATCAGGGGAACTTGCCAGGCGCAATCCACTGGTACAACCAAGCGATCAGCCAGCCGGCGGCATTCGGGCCGACGGAAGACTCGCCGGAACGGCTGGCGGCGGACATTCGCAGCCGCGGTGGGCAATTGCCGCCGTCCCCTCAGGCGGCGACCACTGTTCGCGTTACGCCGCTTCCGCCGGTTGACCAGGTGACTCCGATGGGATCGCCGGCGGCTGTCGGCGAAATGCCGGCCGCTGGTCGCCCCGTTCCGTTGCCGCCGACGCAGTCGGGCTATGCGGCCTCGCAGCCGCCCGCGGGGGCGGCTCATCCGAATCGGATGCAAAGCGACAGGTTGCTGTTGGAGGCACGTCGGGCCCTGGCGCTCGGCGACGCCCGGACGGCGGCCGCCAAGCTTGATCAGGCCCGGGCGTTGGGCGTTCCATACGGTCCTGGGGAGGACAGCCCGGATCGTGTCGACGCGGCCGTCAAGGCCTACACGGATCTTGTCAGTCAGCGTGCCTCGCGAGGTTCGACGGAATCCTACCGGCATCAGTACGCACGGTTGTTGATCGATCAGGCCCAGTCGTTGCTTCGCTGGCGTGATTACGATGAGGCCGAGCGGCTGGCGGTTACGGCGTCGCAACAATATGCGAATTTTGCTCCGTCGGAAGTCAGTCCTCAGATTCTTCTGAATCGGATTCATGCTGAGCGGCAGCAGATGCAAGGCTCTGCCGGGGTTGCCAGTGGCGGACGGCAGGAGAGTGGCGGTGCGGCCCCCTCGCTAGCCGCCAAGCAGCGGGCGACGCATTTGGTTCGTGAGGCTCGCAATGCGATGCGGGCCGGCGATCTCCGCGTGGCGGAAGATCTTGCCCGGCAAGCCGAACAAATGCAGATTCCGGACGCCTACTTCGCGGCGGGCGAGGATCGGCCAAGTCTGGTCTTGGCCGACATCCAGCGTGCGCGGGTCAGTGGACCGTCGGGAGTGGTTCAGGCCAGCGGGCAATATGTGACCCAGGCCGGTGGGCAGGGGAGCTATGATCGGCGGGCCTCGCAGGCGATCTATGATCCGAATCTTGATCCGACACGCAATATGCTCGCCGGCAACCAGGAACCGACGCTGGCTCCGCAGCGGCCTGCGGCTCCTGCTCCGGCGACTCTTGCGCCGTCGCCGGCCGCTCCGGCAGCGGCGAGCATGGGGATGCAGTTGTTCCGTCAAGGGGAAGAGGCGTTGCGAGCGCACCGAAGCGATGTAGCGATGCAGTATTTCCGGCAGGCGGCCGCGCGTTCCAATGAACTCGATCCGGTCACGCAGCAGCGGCTTCAGGAGTTGCTGCAGATGCTTTCGGCTCCGCAAGGCCAAGCGCAGGGGCCGACCGCGCCGTCGATGCTCGACGAAGCGGCTGCGAAGCAGCAAGTGCTGGCGCGACAGGTCAATGCGGATATTCTGCATTTGGAGACCAACGCCGAGAAGATGCGTGAAGCCGATCCGAAGGGGGCGATGGCGCTTCTGGAGCAGGCTCGCGAGAGGGTGGTCAACGCTAGTTTGGAACCGCCGGCACGGGAGCAGATTCTCCGCCGGGTGGATCGGAAGATCAATGATCTGAAGGAGTATATCGAGCAGAACCATGCTCGGATTGATCTGGACCAGCGGAACCGTGAGGTCCGCGCGCAAATTGACCGCGAACGCGAGATGAACCTGAACACGCAGGACAAGCTCGCCCGAATGGTCGAGGAGTATAACCAACTGATGAAAGAGCAGCGGTTTGCCGAGGCCGAGGTCGTGGCCAAACGGGCCGTGGAGCTCGATCCGAAGAATCCGCTGGCGCAGCAGTTGGTGATCAATGCCAAATTGATTCGCAGTTACAACAACTCCATGCAGGTTCGGCTCGACAAGGAACAGGGCGTGGTCGATGCATTGACCAGTGTCGATCGCGCCTCCGTGCCGTTCAACGACATGGAGCCTTACGTCTTCCCGGATGCCAAAGGCTGGGATGAGTTGACGCGAAAACGCGGCAAGTGGCTAAGTGAAAACCGTCGCAAGCGTTCCGAACGCGAGGTGGAGATCGACCGGAAGCTCCGTACTCCGGTGATGCTTCAATTCGACAACGCACCGTTGAGCCAGGTTTTGGAGTATCTGGCGAAGCTGGCCGAGGTGAATCTCCACCTTGACCCGCAGGGGTTGGCCGAAGAGGGCGTGACCAGCGAAACGCCGGTGACGATCAACCTCAGCCAGGAAATCTCGCTCCAAAGTGCGTTGAACCTGATCCTCCAACCGTTGCACCTGAGTTATGTGGTTAAGGACGAAGTCCTCAAAATCACAAGTGAGCACATGCGCAACGGCGAGGTGTTCACCCAGACGTACTACGTGGCCGACCTGGTTGTGCCGATTCCGAACTTCGTGCCGAGCTCGAATATGGGGTTGGCCGGGGCTTATCACGACGGGTTGACCAGTGCGTACAACACGACGGCCGGGGTCATGGGGAGCAGTGCTGCCCCGCTGGCGGTGTTGGCCGCCAACGGCGGCGCTACGGGGACGCGGACCATGAACAACGCCAACATCATGGCCCAGTTGACCACGGGGAACGGCGCGGCCACCAGCTCGAGCATGCCGATGGGCTTTGGGCCCGGCGGGTTGAGCGGTACGTCGGGGGCCGACTTTGACAGCCTGATCGAGTTGATCACTTCCACGATTCAACCCACCACATGGAGTGACGTGGGTGGGCCTGGCTCGATTGCCGGCTTCGAGACGAATCTGAGCCTGGTCGTTAGCCAGACGCAGGAGGTCCACGAGGAAATCGCCGACCTGCTCGAACAGTTGCGGCGGTTGCAGGACCTCCAGGTGACCATCGAAGTCCGCTTCATCACCCTCAATGACAATTTCTTCGAGCGAATCGGGATTGACTTCGACTTCGACATCAACGACAACATCGACCGGCCGTATCAGGTGTTCGGTCGGCAGATCGATGGCCAATACGATGAATCGACCGGTGAGTTGCTTCGTAACACACGCGACTATGATTCGACGGAAAGCGTTAGCGTCGGCATCACCGGGCCGACGACGGGCTTTGGGCCGGCCTTGTTCTCGGCGGACCTGGATATTCCGTTCCGCCAAGGGAGCTATGGGTTGGCCACACCGCAGTTCGGCGGCTATGACGCTTCGGCCGGAGCCCAACTCGGTTTTGCGATCCTCAGCGATATCGAAGCGTATTTCTTCATCGAAGCGGCCCAAGGGGATAAACGGAGCAATGTGCTCCAGGCCCCAAAGGTGACGCTCTTCAACGGCCAGCAGGCGTTCGTGTCGGATACGTCGCAGAGCCCGTTCGTGATCAGCGTGATCCCGGTGGTGGGCGATTTTGCGGCTGCCCAGCAACCGGTGATCATCGTGCTCAATGAAGGGACGTCGTTGACTGTCCAGGCCGTGGTTTCCAACGACCGGCGCTTCGTCCGCTTGACGCTCGTCCCGTTCTTTAGCAACATCACGGAGGTGAATACCTTCACTTTCGAAGGCGAAGCGAGTACGACGACGGAAAGCTCGGCGGATGGCTGGGTGAATCCGGGTGATTCGAACGACAATCGCCGCGAGTCGGATTCGGAGTCGACGACTGCCAGAACGCGGGGTACCACCGTCCAGTTGCCGACGTTCTCCTTTGTCACGGTGACGACGACGGTCAGCGTGCCGGACGGCGGTACGGTGCTGTTGGGCGGGATCAAGCGGCTGAGTGAAGGACGCAACGAGTTCGGCGTGCCGATGCTCAACAAGATTCCGTATGTGAACCGGTTGTTCAAGAACGTTGGGATTGGCCGGGAAACTCAAAGCCTGATGATGATGGTCACTCCACGCATCATCATTCAGGAAGAGGAAGAAATGAAGCTCGGCATCCAGCCGTAGACGCCCTCGGCGAGAACCTCTTGGGCCGCGGCCCGCGCGCCTGCGAGCCGGGCCGGGCCCGGGTTTTTTGAGGCGGGGGGG
>CAZLDQ010000241.1:0-7834 GCA_964558295.1 uncultured Planctomycetaceae bacterium
ACCGTAGCGGTCGTACATCTCTCGCTTTTGCGGATCGTTCAGCACATCAAAGGCCGCCTGAATCCGCTGGAACTTCTTCTTCGCATCTTTGTCGTCAGGGTTCCGGTCGGGATGATGCTTGCGGGCCAGTTCGCGGTAGGCCTTCTGGATCTCCGACTGCGACGCATTGCGGCTAACCCCTAAGACACTGTAATAATCCTCAGCCATTGCTTGCAGATAATCCTTCGAGTTTTCCGTCGTCTCGGAACATTGAACATTGTAAGACGTATTCGGCGGTGCTATCAAGCGGGGGATAACACCAGCCGGGAGGACTGGCCGCCAAACCTTGATGGGTTTTGGCGAACAAAACCGGTAGTCGATTTTGCCGGAACCGCCACGGAGGACGTTCGCTACAGAGGATGTTCGTCCATCCCCAGCCACCCCTCTCGCAGGGTATCGCCCATCGTCCCCTCCCCTGGGTCATGCTACAGTTGAAATATCTTTTCCACCCCCCACCGGTTACAGGATTCTACGATGCGATTCATCGTCCTGGTTCTCTTCGCCTTGACCCTCCTAGGAAGTTCTTTGCTCAATGAGGTCCGAGGGGGCAATGGGCAACTGGTCCTGACGGTCGTCGATAAAGACACGCACCAACCGATTCCTTGCCGGATGCATCTGAAGACGGCCAACGGCAAACCCCGCAAGGCGGACAAGATGCCTTTCTGGCACGACCACTTCGTCTTCCCCGGTCAAATCACCCTCCGGCTCCCCACGGGTGACTATTCCTTCGACCTGGAACGCGGCCCGGAATATGTCACCTGCAGCGGCCATTTTACCATCGACAATTTCGCCGACGATAGCAAACAGATCGAGTTGCGACGCTGTGTTGACATGGCCAAACAGGGCTGGTGGTCAGGTGATCTGGAGGTCCACCGGCCGGCCACCGACATGGAGTTACTCATGCAGGCGGACGACGTCCATATCGTCCCCCTGCTCACCTGGTGGAACGACGAGATGCGTTCCAAAGGCAAGGTGGACAAGGAGCCGTTGGTCCAGTTCGATCGCAACCGTTATTATCAACGGACCTCGGGCGGCCACGCGCGCGCCGGCGGTACGCTCCTCTATTTCAACCTGCCGGAGCCGCTCCTGCTGATCGGAGCCTCGCCCGAATATCCGGCTCCCGCGAAGTTCATTCAGCAAGCCCGGCAGCACGAAGGGGTCTGGATCGACCTGAGCAAGCCCTATTGGTGGGACTTGCCGACCTTGGTGGCCAACGGTCAGATCGACTCGATCCAGATTGCTCACAGCAACCTCGGACGCGGCAAGGCCATTTCCGACGAAGCCGGAGGCAAGCCCCACGACAAGGTGTTGTTTCCCGGGGCCTGGGGCAACGCCCTGTGGTCGCAGCAGATCTACTTCCACCTGCTCAACTGCGGCCTGCGCATCCCGCCCACCGCCGGCAGTGGCTCCGGCGTCGCGCCGAATCCGGTCGGCTACAATCGCGTTTATGTACACGTGGACGGCGAGTTGACCTACGAGAAATGGTGGGAAAACCTGCGAGCCGGACAAGTGACGATCACCAATGGCCCGCTATTGCAACCTCGCGTTCACGGCGAGTTGCCCGGCCACACCTTCCGTGGCGAAAAGGGGGAAACCCTGGAGATGGAAATCGGCCTGACTCTCTCGACCCGGGAACCGATCAGCTATCTCGAACTGATCCAGAACGGTAAGGTGGTGCACTCGATCCGCTTTGCCGACTATGCCAAAAGCGGACGGTTGCCCAAGCTCTCCTTCAACCAAAGCGGCTGGTTTCTCGTGCGCGCGGTGACCGACCTCCAGTCGACTTACCGCTTCGCCATGACCGGCCCGTACTTCGTCGAGTTCGACTACAAACCACGAATCAGCAAGCAGTCGGCCCAGTTCTTCCTTGATTGGGTCTACGAGCGTGCCCGGCAAATCAAACTCGACAACGCTGATCAACGTCACGAAGTCCTGGAACCCCACCGCAAAGCACGCGACTTCTGGCAAGACCTCCTCTCCCGGGCCAATGCTGAGTAGGGGCAGGAATTCATCGGCACTGAGCGCGGGCGCAGGCAGTGGGTAGCGGTCAGGTCTCGAAAAAAATCGTCGCGCAAAAAACCTGCCCCCTGAACCCCAACGCCCGTCGATCGGCGGAGAGCCTGGCGGAGACTTTTACTTTGTTCGAGGGGTGTGACATAAGCCCCCCCTGCTTGTGGTCCACAACCTGCTGTCCTGCGGATGCGGGAGAGTAGAGCTGGGCAAGAGCCCCAAAAAACGGGCAGGCAAGACGCTCGCATCGTGACCGCTTTCTGAAAGTAGGCAAACACGGTACATTGTTCCGCATGGACGATTGGCAAACACTCTACCCGTTCAAGTCGCATCGACTCACCATCGGCGGGCATGGTTACCACTACCTTGACGAGGGGCGAGGTCCGGCACTCCTTTTGGTGCACGGGAACCCGACCTGGTCGTTCTACTGGCGAGAACTGGTCCTGGCCCTGCGCCCGCACTATCGGCTGATCGTCCCCGACCATATCGGCTGCGGACTGTCCGATAAACCCGACCGGAAAAGCTATTCCTACCGTCTGGCACAGCGCATCGACGATCTGCGGACCCTGATTGACAAGCTGGACCTGCGCAAGATTACCCTGCTGGCGCACGACTGGGGTGGGGCGATCGGCATGGGAGCTGCCGTGGCCGCTCCAGATCGTTTTGCCCGTTTCGTGCTGTTCAACACGGGCGCCTTTCGCTCAACCCGATGCCCCTGGCGAATCCGCGTCTGCCGTACGCCCTTATTGGGACGGTTGGGGGTCCAAGGGCTGAACCTGTTCGCCCGGGCCGCCCTGGTGATGGCCTCTGCAAAGCACGAGCGGATGACCCCGGCGGTACGGGCGGGACTTTTGGCGCCCTACGATTCGTGGTCTCATCGGCTGGCTGTCCAGCAATTTGTCCTGGACATCCCCCTCCATCCGAATCATCCGAGCTATCCCGTCTTGCAACGCATCGAGGCCGGACTGTCGCAGTTCCGTCACCACCCAATTTGCTTGATTTGGGGCATGCGCGACTGGTGTTTCACGCCGCACTTCCTTGAACGTTTTGTCGAGTTTTTCCCCGATGCGGAGGTCCACCGTCTGGCCGATGCCGGCCATTATGTGATCGAAGACGCCTACGAACGAATCGTGCCCCTGGTGGAAGAATTCCTTGCCAAACCCCTGGGTGGATGAGCCGTGTGCAACGCCACGCCCCCCGCTGCTGGTTGAAGAAGGAAAGATCCCCCCAAATCCAGGACTCTCCCACTCACACTCCGCCATAGAATTAGGACAGCGTGAGGACCTGAACGACGGCAGGGAGACCGTTCGTTCCTTCGCAGGGATTTTTGGCGACAACAGCCCCCCTTTCAGGGCCACGGAGGTTGTCCGATGAACACACGAACGGTTGGCCGGTGTTCAGTTCTCGTTCTGCTTCTCTTTTCGGCGGCTGCCTGTGCGGAAAAACGGGATTCCTCGGCGACGGAACAAATGAAGCAAGCGCCAAGCTTGGTTGCTCCCCAGCTGGCCGAGCCCAAGAAGCCGGCAGAAGAGGGCAAGCCGGCGGAAATGGCCAAGCCGGCAGCCACAGCGGAGAACGCGTCCACGTCTGACAATGTAAGCCGCCAGGAATTCAACGACGCGTTGTCACGCATCGAGCAACGGCTGGAGGCCCTCTCCCAGTCGTTCGCTACGTTCAGCCCTCAAACGCGAGAAACCCAAAAGCCTGTCGACAACCTGCAACCGCCCCCGGCTGAGAAGCCCACCAATGCGGTGTCCGACAAGTCGGCGGATCAAGCGGGAACGACCAACCTGGGCAGCCCGACCCAATCCGAGTTCAACGCCCTGCGGGATCGCGTCTACGACCAGGAGGTGATTCTCGCCAATATCGCCAAGCGAATCTCCCAACCCAACGGCCCGGAGCGTTATATCGTTGATATCCGCGGCAACCTACAGAGCCCGACGTTCCGCAACGAACTCTCCGATGCCGTCAACGAGGTGCTTCCCCGCGAAGGAAAGCTGCACATCCATAACCGGATGAGCACAACGCAAACCCTGACGGTCAATCGCAAAGACTATCAGATCGCTCCGGGCGACCGCCTGGTGGTGACCGTCCCGGTCGGCACGGTGACCACGGAGCTTGTCGGGTTCGAAGCGCCGAGAAACTGGACGATCGGCGCGCCGACCTTCGAAGAACGAATCGTGATCGGCCCGCGTGAAGAACGCCGCGTCCTGTATCAACCGGCCGAGAGCGTCTACAGTCCCACCATTACCGACGGCGCCGTGACGGCTTCTGCACTCAGCACCGGACCGGTGGAAACGCCCGTCTATATCAATGGCACAAGTACCTGCTCGTGTTCCACGGGATGGTGAATCAAGTTCTGTCCAGGAGCGGCAAAGAAGCGTCATCCACCTTTCAGCGGCGTGCGGAAACCTGGCCGAGCGGCATCCGCTGCAATACCCATCGCTGCCAGGCGGCTTGGAGATCGGCGACGGAACGAAACCCATAGTGGTCCTGGATGGCCCGATCCCACCCGACTTCTCTTCCTGCTGTGGCAAAACGGAAGAGGGTCGGCCGATCGCCGCAGGTGAGTAAGAACTCAGTGACCGAGGAGGCTGCGCTATAGGCCGCTTCGTCGTTGACGTTGATCTCCTTCGCGGCAAAGAGTGTCTGCAGAGGCGGCCACGTCCCTGCCTGGGCGAATTGTTCCACGACCTGCCGACGCAACGCCACACGCTGCGGATCATCCTTGGCGCCGGCGATCCCTTCGTCGGTCCAGGCCGGCAGAAGACCGGGGAACCGCGTGGCCAAGACGGCATGAACCATCTCGTGATGCAAGGTGCTGCCCAGGGCTCGCTGCCGGCTGGTGATCAACCAGATCCGATGGAATTTCCGCTGGGGACTATCCATCGTCAAGATCAAGCCCGTGTCTTCTGTCGCAGAGAACTGGACGTGAATCGCCACCGGCCCCGCACCGTCTGGCAATTCCTCGCCGAGCCACTCCAACGCCACCTGACGGCGAAACTCCTCGGCCTTGGCCAACACGGCCTCGGCCGTCACCTGATCAGGGGCCAAGACGTTACCGTTCACACTCTGGGCAAACCCAGCTCCCTGCGCCGCCGACGCGAGGGCCAGACTGCCAAGCCATACCCCCAGACAAATCCCTTTCACCTTCACCGTAAGCCCTCCCTGGACACTCTGAGCCAGCCCCCGCCGGTCTGACCTGTTACGAAAAACGGGGAGAAACGAGTCTAACACGCCCCTGCCGGATACAAAAGTCCAAACCTGATCAGGACTTACGCTAGCATTGCATGCCCTACGGGCTGGATCAACTCGCATCGAAGGACTACACTACAATGACAACTCCATCCACCATCCATCATTCCCCCTCGTCCCATGGAACGCTATCACGTTCGAGTCTCGAGCGACGATCTGTTCTTCAGTGCAGCCCATTTCATCACATTCCGTGGCGGTGAGTGCGAACGGCTGCATGGTCATGATTTTCGTGTTGCAGCAGAGCTCGAGGGACGGTTGGATGAGAACCAGTACGTCGTCGACTTTCTCGCCCTGCGCGACACCCTCAAGGCGATCCTCGCCGAGAACCTCGATCACCGCGTGCTATTGCCCACCGGACATCCGCTGATCCGTATAGTCAGCCGCGACCGAGAGGTTGAGGTCACGTTCGCCGACCGTCGCTGGGTGTTTCCCCGAGGGGATTGTGTCCAGCTCCCCATTTCCAACACCACGACCGAGTTGCTGGCCCGCTATATCGGCACCGAATTGCTAACCCGCCTCCTCAAACCGTCCGGTGCGTCACCGGTCCGCATGCGGATTGAAGTGGAGGAATCCTATGGACAATCTGCGTGTTACGAGCGGGACGATTTCCACTCGACCTGAATGGTGCCCACCGTGTGGGAGCGGCCTTAGCAACCCGAGGGGCCCTGCACGATCACGTCCCCCTTCCCCCCCCTTTAGGATTAGCAAGCCTACAAAGACCACATGCGGCACAATCCGCCCAATCTGCTCCCCTAAACAAAGATGCGGCCGGTGAATCCCCCGCTAGATTTGACGCCCGCAAAACGGAACGTACCTTTATGTAGCACGCAACTGGATGCTTCGAGTTGAAGGATCTTCCGATGCAGGTAGAGTACATCAATCCGTTCTTAGCCTCGCTGCAGAACACGTTCAAGACGATGTTGGGCTGCGAAACGCGACGCGGTCCAGTTGCGTTAAAAACCGACCATCAGTCGCCGTACGAAGTAAGTGGCGTGATCGGCCTTTCGGGCAAAGCAGCCGGAACGGTGGTGCTCAGCTTTTCCAAGGCCGTTGCAATCAAGGCCGCCTCGACGATGCTGATGACCGAGTTGACCTCCATTGACGACGATGTGCTCGATGCGGTCGGCGAGTTGACCAACATGGTTGCCGGAGCCGCCAAGGCTGAATTGGAAGACTATGAATTGCAGGTGAGCCTCCCCAATGTCATTACCGGCAGAGGACACGAGGTACACTTCCCTTCGGATGTAACCCCGATCGCCATCCCGTTTGATACGGATTGGGGCCCCCTAACCCTGGAAATCGGGTTTGCTCCTGTCCGAATGCCGTTGGGCGTCTGACTCGCTCAAGTTTTGCGGATTGCTCTGCCGATACCGCGCGAGCAGACCTTCCCAGGCCGGTTGGGCGGCACTGAGAAGATAGCGAGTCTGGCGAATCTCACTAAGTGGTACCCCGGGAACTCTTGCCATGGCAGCGACTGATGTGCGAAAAGCAGCCATCTTGCTGACCAGTCTTCCCCGGGAACAGGCCGCCCAGCTAATGACCCGGCTAACCCCCAAACAGGTCGAGTCAGTCTCGATTGAGATCGCGAAACTCGGCACCATCTCAGCTGAAGAACAAAGCGCGGTCCTGCTGGAGTTCGCCCACGCCAACCCACACGCACTGGTTGGGGGGATGGGGGGGCTGGAAGTCGCCAAGACGCTCATCGAACAGGCCCTTGGCCCCGACGCCGACTCGACCCTGGACAACGTCCGCTTGTCGCTTGAGGCGCTCCCGTTCGGCTTTCTACAAAAGGTTGACAGCCAAAACCTGCTGACGTTCATCATCGACGAGCATCCGCAGACGATCGCCCTGATCCTTTCCCACGTCCCCCCGGCCCAAGCTGCGGCAATTGTCCGCGACCTGCCCCCCGAACGGCAAATGTCGGTCGTCCGCCGTATTGCCACCATGGGCCAAACCAGCCCGGAAATCATCCACGAGGTGGAGAAGGGGCTGGAAAACCGGATGGCCAGCGTAATGAGCCAGCAATTCGAAAAGGCCGGCGGTGTGGAGAGTGTGGCCGAGATCCTCAACGTCATCGATCGGGCCACCGAGCGCAACATCCTGGAAAACCTCGCCCAGGAAGACCCCGACCTGGTCGAAGAGATCCGTCGCCGTATGTTTGTCTTCGAGGATATCGCCAAGTTCTCCGATCGCGACATTCAGAACGTGCTCAAAAACGTCGAGAACTCGCAGTGGGCCATGGCACTAAAAGGGGTCAGCGAGGAACTCAAAGAGAAGATCCTCAAGAACATGTCCAAGCGCGCCGCCGCCCTTCTGCAAGAAGAAATGGGATACCTGGGGCCCGTGCGTCAATCGAATGTCGAACAGGTTCAGCAGCAGATCGTCGACATCATTCGCCGCCTGGAAGACGCCGGCGAGATCCAACTCCATTCCGAAGAGGCCGAGGAGAAGTTTATTCAGTAGTGGTGAGTGGACGGTGGATGGAAGCTCGCGGATCGTGAGCGCCATTTCTTTCCTTAGCAGCAGATAC
>CAZLDQ010000242.1:0-7823 GCA_964558295.1 uncultured Planctomycetaceae bacterium
ACGATGCCCCAGAACGGTATGGGCCTGGCCTCTACGGCTTCTTCTTCAACTTATGTTTGACCGCCCACAGGAACCGCTCCCAGTCGCCGGCGTCCTCGAACTGACGGCGAGGGAAGATGTCGGCCTGGTCCAGGCTGATGCCGAATCGCGATCGTCGTTCTTCCGTGCCGCACAGTTCCCGCCGCCGCTTCAAGCCTCTCCGATCGAGATAGAGCCAGACGGTGTTCCGATCGCTCCGGTATCCAGCGTAATCCGTCCAGGGCGTTTTGGCGACTCCCTGGGTCAAGGTCGTCGTGATCAGTTCGTCGGTGATGGTCACCTCACGGTCCTGGAAAACGCCGCCCTGCTCTTTCCACAGGCGTTTGACGCGGTAGCTCGCCGAAAGCTGCCGCAGAAACGCCCCGAGCGATGCTAAGGAGGCAAGCATGAACAGCACGCAAAAAACAAGCAGGACGGCACTTCTCTCCTGGATAGCCCGGAGGCAGAAAACAACATCCGCAAAACCGACGAGCAGAATCAGGAACGCCAGCAGGATGCACCACAACGTGAGGTCGAGAATTCCCCGGATGAGCCCGGGATAGGCACGCAAGACATCGTCCAGAGACAGAGGGCCTTTGATGTGGATGGGGGCCGTCAACGTGCCCGTGCCACGTTCGCCACCGACTCGCTGGTCGTCGTCCGGCGGCCACTCGGGCGATCGGTAGGGATTCGAGTCAAACCTGTCGTCGCTCATCGCGATGCCCCGAAAACGGTCGTCTCGGCCGACGGATCGGTAACGGGGCGACACGCCCCGGCTCCGATTCGCAGAACACTCGCCCAAACGCGCGGCACGAGTGCCGCGGCTAAACGGGTCGCTCTATGCCCCGCCCCACGATCCACGTCTCAACCAATCCCAAATCTGAAATCTGAAATCTGAAATCCCCAATCCCCCTACTCCTCGCCGTCCTCCAAATGATACTCCTGGAGCTTCTTGTGGAGCGTGTTGCGGTTGATGCCCAACCGGGCGGCGGCCTTGATCTGGACGTTGTCGCAGGAGGCCAGCACTTGGGCGATCAGCTCGCGCTCGACGCGGTTGACGATCTTGGCGTAGAGGTTGTCTTCGGCCGGGCCGGCGGCGGAGAGGCCGTTTTGGACCAGGTCGGAGACTATCCCGTCCAGATCGGCGCTGCGGCGGCGGCCGATCCGCGGACGCTTGCGCCCCAACACGGCGTCGGGCAGCAGGTCGCAGGTCAACTCGTCGCCCGGGGCAAGGACCACAGCCCGCTCGATGTAGTTCTGCAGCTCGCGCACGTTCCCCGGCCAGTCGTAACTGACCAGGGCGTCCATCGCATTGCGGTCGACGTGCGGCACGTGGCGATTGTTCCGCTCGTTGTAGATCCGCAAGAAGTGGCCGACCAGCTCGGGGATGTCCTCGCGCCGGTCGCGCAAGGGCGGCAGGACGATCGTCACCACGTTGAGCCGGTAGTAGAGGTCTTCACGGAACCGCTCGGCGTCGACCTCTTCCAACAGGTCGCGGTTGCTGGCCGAGATTACGCGCGTGTCGACGCGGATCGTCTGTGTGTCGCCGACCCGTTCGAATTCATGCTCCTGGAGTACGCGCAAGAGCTTGACCTGGAGCTTGGCGGTCGTGGAGTTGATCTCGTCCAAGAAGATCGTGCCGGTGTGGGCGGCTTCAAAGCGGCCGGTGCGATTGTCGATCGCGCCGGTGAACGCGCCGCGCACATGGCCGAACAGTTCGCTCTCCAGCAGGTTCTCGGCCAACGCGCCGCAGTTGACGCGGATGAACGGGCCGCTTCCGCGCGGGCTGAGCTGGTGGATCGCCTTGGCGATCAGTTCCTTGCCCGTGCCCGTCTCGCCCAAGAGGAGGACCGAAGCGTTGGACCGGGCGACCTGGCGCGTGAGGCGATAGACCTGTTCCATGGCCGGCCCCGAACCGATCAGGCTGGGGATCGGCGGCCCAGTTTCGTTCAGGTTGGCGGCGGACGGGAGGTTGCGGGGCATTAGGGGGAGTTCAAATTCGAGATTTCAGATTGGGGCTCGCGGGGGAAGCCTCGTTGTGACGGAGAACACAAGCGGATGAAGAGATTTTAGGGTTGCTGTTTCTGCGGGTCCGAGGGGGCATGGCGGTGTCCGGGGGCCTTCTTGTTATCGGCAGAAAGGGCGTTTGATTGCTCTCTTGATCGGGATTCGATGCAGTCGAGGATCGCTCCGAGCACCTGTTGGGTGTCGCTGTCGAGGGTGGAACTTTGATTATAGCGATCATACTGCAAGAGAATCTGCTGGGCAGTCAAGAGCACTCCATGCTTGGCCACGCTCTCTTGGAAGGCGGCCAGAGCGGCCTTGCGACTTGCCAAGGGCTCGGTCACTTGGCTAGCCTGATCGACGAGCATTTGCTGGCTCTTTGGGGTGCTCAAATTCCCCAGAACGGTGAGTGCCTGCGGGGCAAGAGCCGGAATGCGATAGGAGAGACGTACTAGTTCCTCCAGACGTCGGAGGCCGAAGAGCGATTGTTCCTGAGCACTCAGGTCCCCCAGCCAACCGATCGCGGCTACGGCCTGGGCCTGACGCTCTTCATAGGGGACTTGGAGGGGACCCAGCTGTACTAGCAATTGGTCCACGATCCAACGGGTGTCTTCCTCGGTGTGGGGTGGCACGAAGTTCATCGTCAACCGGTCTCCCTGGGCGAGATGGGCGGCCAGTTTCGCCTGTCCCAAGCGTTCCAAGACAGCCACGGGCACCCAGGCCGAGCGGCAGTCGAAGCGGAGTTGTTGGAGGAGGTTCTGGACGGTCCGTTCGCCGAGCGAGGCGGCAACGAAGATCACCTCATAATCGGGCGAGGCGATCACTTGACGCACCACTTCCTGGCCACTGACGGCCGTGTCGACCTGGTAGCCCAGACGGATCAAAAGGCCGGCCGTCTTTTGTGCGTCTTCGCGCATCAGATCGGCCACCAACGCCCGCCGAGAACCGCGCGTGGCAATGAAGTAGCCCAACGCGTCGGTTACATAGTTGGACCCGGCAAACGGCTTGCTTGGCTTCAGAGCGAGGATCGTCTGAACGGCGACAAACCGCAGACGCCGGTCGGGATGACGCAGGGCGCGCACCAAGGGCGACGGCTGGGCTCCCTGGCAGAGCAGGGCTTCGGCCTTCCCTTGCGTGCCGAGAATCTGCACGGCCGCGGTGGCCGCCGGGGTATGGTCGGTCTCCATGGCATAGACGAGCACGTCCTCCAGGGCTTTCTGGTCAAAGCCGGCCGCCACGGCAGCGGGCGAGCCGGCCGCGATCGGCAGCGGTTTGGGCAGGCCGTTGTCGTAGGCCGCCTTTTCCAGAAGCGTGGTCAGATAAAGCCGGCGGATGTCGGCGTCCGCCGGCTTCACGGCATATGCCTCGCGGGCAAAGCGCACGGCCATCTGCCGCGAGACCTCGGCCGCCGCGGCCCGTTGGGCGACCGGCTGTTTCGCGGCGGCGTCCCAGGACCAGAGTTCCACGCGGCCATCGACATCGGGCTTCAAGGTCACGCGTTGCTCGAAGTAATTCTTCGCCTGTTCGGCCAGCAGTACGGCAGCCTCGTCCCGGTTGGGGACATGGCCGACCAGCTTGCGAAGCGCGGCGGTGGCCGCTTCGCGTACCAAAGGGGGCGTCGGTTCGGCGGTACACGGGGCGAGCAAGTACGGAATCGCCCGGCGAACGTCCAAGTCGGCCAGGACGCCGATCGTCGGAGCCAGGATCTTTGGGTCGGAGGCTTCCAGGGCCCCGAGCAGAGGTTCCACAGCATCCGAGCCCAACTCGACAAGCATTGCCCGCACGGTCGGATGTTCGCCCGCGCGACTCGAATCGGCCAGCACCGCCAGCAACGGCCCTACGGCCGCCCCGCGTGCGCGGCGCAGACCATCGACCGCCCGAAATCGGGCTTCTTCCGAGGTTGATTGGAGTTGTCCGACCAGCGCGGCCAGTCGCTGCGGATCGGTCAGTTCGCGCTGGGCGGCCGCGAGCACGGCCTCGGCCAGTTGCCGGCCTTCCGGATCGAGGTCCGTCCGGGTGGTCATGGAGACAAAGACGGCCGAGCCGAGCTGGTCGGCCAAGGCAGCCAATTGTTTAGCGTCAAGCTTCGCGTCGAGGACCTTCTTTAACAGCGGCCGGGCCAGGTCGGGCCGGCGCAGGTCGATCAGGATCTGTGCTGCCCGGGCACAGTCGAGCGGCGTGGTCGGCTTGGTGGCCAGGATCGCCTCGACAGCCGGATCTTCCGGCGGCGCCACTTTGACCTCGGCCGGTTTGGCTTCTTGGGCCCAGACGGTAGGCCCCGCGGTGACCAGCGGTAGGGCAACGATCAGAAGAACGCCGAATTTGCAGGGCGTGAGCATGCGTAGTCTCATGGGGATTGCCGGGGGTCACTCACTTGGATTCAGGTTGGTCAGGGTTTTCCAACGCTCGATCTGTTTCCGCACTTCGGCCGGGGCGGTCGAGCCGTAGCTTTGCATCGCCTGGACCGCTTTGTCTACCCCAAGCACGTCAAACACACGCTGGTCGAGCTCCGGGTGCGCGGCACGGAACTCGTCCAGCGACAGGTCGGCCAAACGCACGTGGCGGTCCATCGCCAGACGTACCAGCCGGCCGACAATACCGTGGGCCGTGCGCTGCGGGATGCCGCGTCGGATGAGGTACTCCATCAGCGTCGTGGCGTCGAGGTAGCCGCGGTCGAGTCGTTCGGCGATTGCCGGGCGGTTCAACTCGGCGCCGGCCACCAGCGGAGCGGCCAGTTCCAACGAGGCTTTGACCGTATCGAACGAGTCGAACACCGGTGGCTTGTCTTCCTGGAGGTCGCGGTTATAGGCCAGTGGGAGCCCCTTGATTAGTACCAAAAGGGTTTGCAGGTTGCCGATCACCCGGCCGGTCTTGCCGCGAACCAGTTCCAGTACGTCGGGGTTGACCTTCTGGGGCATGATCGACGAGCCGGTGCAAAAGGCCTGCGGCAGCTTGAGGAAGTTGAACTCGACGGTGGACCAGAGGATCCACTCCTCGGCCCAGGTGCTCAGGTGTTCGGCAATCAGAGCCAGGACAAAGGCGAATTCGGCGGAAAAGTCGCGGTCGCTCGAGGCGTCGAGGCTGTTGGCCGCCACGGCCTCGAAGCCGAGCCGGCGGGCCACGTCGTCGCGGTCGATCGGCAGACTCGTGCCGGCCAGGGCCGCGGCGCCGAGAGTGAGCGTGTTGACCCGGCGGCGGCAATCGGCCAGGCGTTGGCGGTCGCGCTCGAATTTTTCGCAATAAGCGAGCCAATAGTGGGGGGCGAGCACCGGCTGGGCCCGCTGGGTGTGGGTGTAGCCCGGAAGGATTACGTCGAAGTCGGCATCGCAGCGCCCGACGAACGCCCGCTGGAGGTTGACGAGTCGAGCGTCGATCTGGTCAATCGCATCGCGGACCCAGAGACGCAGGTCAGTGGAGACCTGATCGTTGCGACTGCGGGCCGTATGGAGCTTGCGTCCCACGTCGCCGGTCCGTTCGACCAGGGCCCGCTCGATATGCATGTGGATGTCTTCCAGTTCGATTTTGAACGGGAAGCGTCCTTCTTCGATTTCTTGGCCAATCTGGCGGAGCGTCTGCTCAATCTGGCGGCATTCGTCGGCGCTAATCAAACCGACCTTGGCCAACATTTGGGCATGGGCGATTGAGCCGGTGATGTCGTGGGCATAGAGGCGTTGGTCGAAGCTGATGCTTTCAGTGAATTCTTCCACGCGCCGATCCGTCGACTCTTGAAATACTCCTCCCCAGGCTTTTTCCGCCACGTTACGCTCCACTTCTGCAGGTCAAGGCAGGGAATGCCCAAAATGCACCAACTTATTTACTCTAAATACGTTACGGCGAGTTGTCAACGAACGACCGCCAGGGGGATTATACTTCACCCCTACCAGTCCGGAAGCCGGCGGGGGAAAGCGCGGCAGCGGGCTCTTGTCGAATTAGCTCATCTCATGTTAACTTCATGGGATTTTAGTTTTTTGCGCTCCGGCGCCGGGCAGCGCCGTCCTGCCGGTGCCTCCCAGACCGGCCCCCCACGAGAACGAGGAACCCCTACGTGCCACGTCGCGACGACCTCCACAAGATCCTCCTCATTGGTTCTGGCCCGATCATCATTGGTCAGGCGTGCGAGTTTGACTACTCGGGAACTCAGGCCTGCAAGGCCCTCCGGGAAGAGGGATATGAGGTCGTCCTGGTCAACTCCAATCCGGCAACGATCATGACTGATCCGGAAATGGCCGACCGGACCTACATCGAGCCGCTCACCTGGGAAGTTGTGGCCAAGGTAATCGAGGCCGAACGGCCTGACGCCATCTTGCCCACTCTAGGGGGACAGACCGGCCTGAATCTCGCCATGGATCTAGCCCACCACGGTGTGTTGGAGAAGTACGGCGTGGAGATGATTGGGGCCAACGCTGAGGTGATCGCCAAGGCCGAGCAGCGCGACCTGTTCAAGCAGGCGATGGAGCGGATCGGACTCGAGGTGCCCCGTGGGGTGACGGTGACGAACCTGGAAGAAGCCCGCCGGGCGATCGACGCGATTGGCCTGCCCTGCGTGGTCCGGCCCAGTTTCACCCTCGGGGGGAGTGGGTCGAGCATCGCTTATAACCGTCAGACGTTCGATGAACTCGTGCTCCACGGGCTCAACGCCTCGCCGGTGAGCCAAGTCCTCCTGGAAGAGTCGGTCCTCGGGTGGAAAGAGTACGAGATGGAGGTGATGCGCGACAAGGACGACAATGTCGTGATCATCTGCTCCATCGAGAACTTCGATCCGATGGGCATCCACACAGGTGACTCGATCACCGTGGCTCCGGCGCAGACGCTGACCGACAAGGAATACCAGCGGATGCGCGATGCCTCGCTCGCTGTGATCCGCGAGATTGGCGTGGAGACCGGCGGGTCGAACATCCAATTCGCCATCCACCCGGACAACGGGCGCATGGTGGTCATCGAGATGAATCCACGTGTGAGCCGCTCCAGTGCGCTGGCCTCGAAGGCCACCGGCTTCCCCATCGCCAAGATCGCCGCCAAGCTGGCCATTGGCTATCGGCTGCATGAATTGGCTAACGACATTACCCGCGAGACGAGGGCCTGTTTCGAACCGACGATCGACTACGTGGTGGTCAAGGTGCCACGGTTCGCCTTCGAAAAATTCCCCGAGGCCAACAGCGATCTGACCACGCAGATGAAGAGCGTGGGCGAGACGATGGCCATTGGGCGGACCTTCAAAGAAGCCTTCCAAAAGGCGCTGCGCGGCCTGGAGGTGGGGAGCTTCGGGTTCGGCTGCGACAGCAAGGATCTTTGGGGGACCCCCGACCAGCCGAGCCTCGACGAGGTCCGGGCCATGGTGGCCAAGCCGGGCGACAAACGCGTCTGGTATCTGCGTTACGCGATGAAGTATGGAGTCTCCGTCGACGAACTCTACGAGGCGACCGCCATCGACCCCTGGTTCCTCGACAATCTCTACGAAATCGTGGAGATGGAAGAGCAACTCCGCCGCCGCGAGAACCTGGCCAATGTCAGTGCCGAACTGCTGCGTGAAGCCAAGCAGTATGGTTTCTCCGACAAGCAATTGGCCACTCTCTGGGGCACCACGGAAATGGACGTGCGCCAGCGACGCAAAGAACTGGGAGTCGTTCCCACATTCAAGGCCGTCGACACCTGTGCCGCCGAATTCGAAGCCTACACGCCCTATTATTATTCGACCTACGAAGACGAAGACGAAACCCCGCCCAAGATGCCGGGCCAGAAGCGGATCATGATCCTCGGCGGCGGGCCGAACCGGATCGGCCAGGGGATCGAGTTCGACTACT
>CAZLDQ010000243.1:0-7785 GCA_964558295.1 uncultured Planctomycetaceae bacterium
CGTCCTGTTTTACTTATTCTGCCCAGTCGCGCAACATCATTTCAGCCGCACCCGCGTGGGCGACAGAGAGGATGCCCCTTACGCAGTGGCAGAACCCGCCGGAAAGGAGCCGAGGATTTCCAAGCGGAGGGTCTTCTTTTCCAGCGACTGGATTGCACGGCGCACACGCGCATCGGTCTCGTGGCCTTCGAGCTCCACGAAGAACAAATAGGTACGTGCCGAGCCCGAGACGGGGAAGGACTCGATCCAGGTCAGGTTCAGACGGTTGCGTTTGAAGAAGGCCAACGACTCGACCAACGCGCCGAACCGATGCTCAGTCTGGAACATCAACGCGACCTTGTCGTGGCCGGTGCGGGGGGCCGAGCGGTCGTTGATCACGGCAAAGCGGGTGCTGTTGTCAGGATTGTCTTCAATCTGCTCGGCCAGAACTTCCAGGCCATAGAAGACTCCTGCCTCGAGGCTGGCAATCGCCGCCGCACCGGGCTTCTCTGCCGCCAGTTGGGCGGCGGTCGTCGTACTGGTGACTTCAATCGTGCGCGCGGCAGGCAGGTGTTTGGCCAGCCAATTGCGGCACTGTGATAAGGCTTGCGGCTTGCTGTAGACCTCTTTGACTTCCCCACGCGAGCATTTGCCCAAGAGGGTATGGTGGATCGGCAACACGACCTCGGCACAGATTTTCACCGGCAACCGGGTGAACATATCGAGCGTATCGGCCACACGGCCGTCGGTTGAATTCTCGATCGGCACAAGCCCGTAGTTGGCATGCCCCCGATGGACCTCCTCGAACACAGCGGCAATTGTGGCCACGGGGACAAATTCCACCCCCTGGCCGAAGCGATGGATCGCTGCCAAGTGGCTATAGCTGTAGAGCGGCCCGAGAAATGCGATCCGCAGTGTACCGAGCAAGGCCCGCGAACCGCTGACCAGTTCCCGCATAATTGCGCGGAGGCAATCGTTAGACAGGGGGCCCTTGTTCATAGCGGTCAGCCGGGTCAGCAGGGCCTCTTCCTGGCCAAGCACAAACGCCGGTTGTCCAGCCGCCTGTTTGAGTTGCCCGAGTTTTACTGCCAGCCGGGCTCGTTCACTTACCAGTCTGACCAGTTCGCGATCGAGACGTTCCAGCTTCGCCTCTGCGCCTGCGATGCTTGCAGGGCGATCCGCCGGGACTCGTTTGGTACCAGTTACCTTCGGTTTGCCGTTTTGCCTGGTCATGGGAGGTCTCGGGGCGGGGAACCTGCAAGGAAGCGGAAGGGGTTTTTTGAGGACTGCAGTCTTCTAATTACTCGCCCCCCGATCCACTGTCAAGCGACCGGAGGACAAAGCGGGCACTTTCTGTCTCATCCCCTGATTATAGGATGCAAGTTGGCAGGACGACCGCTAATGTTTATCCAGGTGCCAAAATGGCAGTTGCGAATACGACCACCCGCCTGATATTACCCAACCGTTTTTGATTGAGGACTGTAAGTGTTTCATTTTTAACGGGTTACGACGATTCTTGCAACCAGGGGAACGGCATGGCACACCCTTTGCATTTCCCTGGATTTCCAAAGGGAGGGTGCCAGGGTTCGCGAGTCCCAGCGAGCTGTTCGTCGTCCGAGGACCTCCGCGACTCCGCAAGGCAGACAACATCAACCCGTCAGATGATCAGGAAACAACACCGCCGTACCGTCGGTTCGGCGCTTGCGGTTTGCGAAAGCGAGAAAGGAGCGAAGTACTATGGCTCGGGGTGAAAAAATCATTGGGATTGACCTGGGGACTACGAACTCTGTCGTTGCCGTCATGGAAGGCAAGGACGCCAAGGTTATTCCGAACCAAGAAGGCAACCGGCTGACCCCCAGCGTCGTCGCCTTCAATGACAAGGGCGAGACGCTCGTCGGCGAACCGGCCAAGCGCCAGGCGGTCACCAACCCCCGACGGACGGTTTACTCGATCAAGCGGTTCATGGGCCGGCGTCACCAGGAAGTGGCCGTCGAAGAGAAGATGGTCCCCTATGAGGTTGTCGGGTCGCCGGAAGAATACGTTCGGGTGAAGGCCGGGAACCGTGAGTATACGCCGCCCGAAATCTCGGCGAGGATCCTCCGCACGCTCACGGACGCGGCCGCGGCCTACTTGGGTCACAAGGTTAACAAAGCCGTGATCACGGTGCCAGCGTATTTCAACGACGCCCAACGCCAGGCAACGAAAGACGCCGGTCAGATCTCCGGCCTGGAAGTGGCGCGAATCATCAACGAGCCGACTGCCGCCTCACTGGCCTATGGGCTGGACAAGAAGAAGTCGGAGAAAATCGTGGTCTTCGACCTCGGTGGTGGTACGTTCGACGTCTCAGTCCTTGAAGTGGCCGACGGCGTCATACGCGTCATCAGCAACAATCGCGACACCGACCTCTGCGGCGACGACTTCGACGAAGTACTGATCAACTACGTGGCCGACGAGTTCAAGCGAGACCAAGGGATTGATTTGCGCAAGGACGTGATGGCCCTCCAGCGGCTCCAGGAAGCCTGCGAAAAGGCCAAGAAGGAACTAAGTGCCGCACAGTCGACCGATGTCAACCTGCCGTTCATCACCGCCGATGCCAGTGGCCCGAAGCATTTGCAGATGAGCATTACCCGGGCGAAATTCGAGCAGTTGGTTGATCCGCTGATCGAGCGCTGCCGCGGCCCAGTCAATCAGGCAATGAAAGACGCAAGGTTGTCGCCTTCCGACATCGACGAAGTGGTGCTGGTCGGCGGTTCCACTCGCGTGCCCAAGGTGCAGGAACTAGTCCGGCAAATGTTCGGCAAAGAACCGCACAAAGGCGTGAAC
Organism: uncultured Planctomycetaceae bacterium; assembly: GCA_964558295.1. Taxonomy (GTDB): domain Bacteria; phylum Planctomycetota; class Planctomycetia; order Pirellulales; family Thermoguttaceae; genus JBDKTH01. The sequence goes on from CAZLDQ010000243.1 coordinate 2,803, forward strand.
CCGGACGAGGTTGTGGCCGTTGGGGCGGCGATTCAAGGGGGCGTGTTGGCTGGCGAGGTCCAGGATGTGCTCCTGTTGGATGTGACGCCGCTGTCGCTAGGCATCGAAACCCTCGGCGGCATTATGACCAAGCTCGTTGAACGTAACACGACAATTCCCACCGAAAAGAAACAAATCTTCAGTACGGCCGACGACAACCAGACGGCTGTCACGATTAAGGTCTTCCAGGGCGAACGCGAAATGGCGGCTGACAACCGGCTCCTCGGCCAGTTCAACCTGGAAGGGATTCCTCCGGCGCCGCGCGGCGTGCCCCAGATCGAAGTGGTCTTCGACATCGATGCCAACGGGATCCTTAACGTGGCCGCCAAAGATTTGGGGACTGGCAAGCAGCAGACCGTGCGCATCGAGCAGTCGGCCGGCCTGTCCGATAGCGACATCGAGAAGATGCGCAAAGAAGCAGACTTGCACGCGGCCGAAGACAAGAAGAAACGCGAATTGGCCGAATTGCGCAACCAAGCCGACTCGATGACTTGGCAGCTTGAGAAACTGATCAAGGAGAACGATGCCAAGCTGTCGACAGCCGACAAGGATGCCGTCAACGGGGCGATCAAACGCACGCGTGAGGCGGCCAAGGGTGACAATGTCGACACGATTAAAGCCGCCTTGCACGAACTGGAGCAGGCTTCCCACGCCTTGAGCCGGAGTCTCTATCAGCAGGCAGCCGGCGCAGGGGCTTCCGCAGGAGCGGCTCCAAGTGGTGATGGTGGCGCCAAGCCGGGTAAGGAAGGCGCTGAGGATGAGGCAATCGACGCTGAGTTCGAGGTTAAGGACTGAGTGTCTGTTCGCCCCGTTTGCGTGAGTCTGACGGCGTTCCCGTGCACGGCGCGGGAACGCCCGTTGTTTAAAGGGACGGTCTCATTAACCGTTTAGCCCCGGCAATTGTGACGGGGACTGCCGACTTTGTGTGGCAAGCCAATCAAGCAGAGGCGATAAGGAGGATTCCAACCATGGCATTCCGCTTGGATAAACTGACGATCAAGGCCCAAGAAGCCCTGGCCCGTGCCCAATCGCTTGCTAGCGAGCAAGGGCACCCGGAAATTGATCCGCTCCATCTCCTCGGATCGCTCCTCTTTGAAGGTCACGAAGGGATCGTCAACTCGATCCTCGAACGAATCGGGGTGAACCGGTCCCAATTGGAACGGATTGTCAATTCGGAAATGGGGCACTTCCCCAAGGTCAGCGGCGGCACGCCGCCGGCGGTCGGTAGCTCCCTCAATCGGGTTCTCGATGCGGCTCAGCGCGAAGCCGATGCGATGAAGGACGACTTCGTATCGACCGAACACTTGCTCCTCGCCCTGGCCAAGGTCGATTCCAAGGCCAAGAACGTGCTGAAGCTCAACGCCGTGACTGACCAGCAAATCCTCCAAGCCTTGCAGGCCATTCGCGGAACGGCTCGGGTGACCGATCAGAATCCGGAGGCCAAGTTCAACGCGTTGGAACGCTATGGGATCGACCTGACCGATCGCGCTCGGCGAGGCAAGCTCGACCCAGTGATTGGCCGTGACCAGGAGATTCGCCGCGTGATCCAGGTGCTGGCCCGCCGCACAAAGAACAACCCGGTGCTTATCGGCGAACCGGGGGTAGGTAAGACGGCCATCGCCGAAGGGTTAGCCCAACGGATCGTCGAGGGGGATGTCCCGGAAAGTCTCAAGAACAAACGAGTTGTGGCTCTCGACATGGGAGCTTTGATCGCCGGTACCAAGTTCCGCGGGGAGTTCGAGGAACGACTCAAGGCCGTCATTCGTGAGGTCGAGAGCGCCGAAGGGCAGGTGATCCTCTTCATCGACGAGTTGCACACGGTTGTCGGCGCTGGCCGGGCCGAAGGCGGCAGCGACGCTGCTAACCTGCTCAAACCGGCCCTAGCCCGTGGCGACCTTCGTTGTATCGGTGCTACGACGCTTGACGAGTATCGCCAATACATCGAAAAAGACGCCGCCTTGGAACGCCGCTTCCAACCGGTCTTTGTTGGTGAGCCGTCGCCCGACGACACCCTGGCGATTCTCCGCGGGCTGAAACCCCGCTACGAGGCCCACCACAAGGGCGTGAAGATCAAGGATTCCGCATTGGTCGCGGCCGTTAACCTCTCGCACCGCTACATCACCGATCGCTTTTTGCCCGATAAGGCGATTGACCTGATGGACGAAGCCACCAGCCGATTGGCCATGGAACTGGAAAGCGTGCCCAACGAGATCGACCAAGTCCAGCGGCGTCTGGTCCAACTCGAACTGGCCGCCCGGCAACTCCAGGGCGAGGACGAAGAGCACGCCCGACAGCGGCTTGCCGAGATTGAAAAGGAAATGGAGGAATTGCGCAAGAAACTGGCCTCCCTGCGTCAGCAGTGGGAGAAAGAGAAGAGCGGACTAGGCAACGTCCATCAGATTCGCAGCCGCCAAGCCGAAGTCGCTCATCAGTTCAACCAGCTTTCCGCCTTGATTAAGGAGAAGCAATCGTCCGGGATTCCCGTGCCCGAAGAAGACTACCGCCGGCTTTACGAGCTGGACTTGGAACGCAAGCGACTCGACGAACAACTCGAGCACGCCGAGCCTGCCGGCGACGGTCAGCCAGCTGAGGGGAGCCGCCGCTTGTTGCGTCAGGAGGTCGGTCCGGACGAAATCGCCGACGTGGTCAGCGCCTGGACCGGCATTCCCGTCACTCGCCTGATGGAAACCGAACGGGCCAAACTCTTGGTTATGGAAGAACGCATCCACCAGCGTATGGTCGACCAGGACGAGGCCGTCCGAGCCGTGGCCAATGCGGTGCGCCGCAGCCGTTCGGGTCTACAAGATCCGCATCGACCGATCGGTTCGTTCCTGTTCCTCGGCCCCACGGGTGTGGGTAAGACCGAACTCTGCAAGGCGTTGGCCGTGGTGATGTTCGACGACGAAAACGCCATGGTCCGTCTCGATATGAGCGAGTTCATGGAACGTCATACCGTTAGCCGGCTGATTGGCGCCCCTCCAGGCTATGTCGGTTACGAAGAAGGCGGCGTACTGACCGAGGCCATCCGCCGTCGGCCGTATGCTGTGGTTCTCTTGGACGAAATCGAAAAGGCCCATCGCGACGTGTTCAACCTCCTGCTGCAAGTGCTTGACGACGGCCGATTGACCGACAACCATGGGCATACGGTCGATTTCACGAATACGATCATCGTGATGACCTCTAACATCGGCAGTCAGGCAATCCAGGAGATCACTCGCGAAGGTGGCAGCGAAGAAGAGGTACGCGACGCGGTGATGGATACCCTGCGGGCAAGAATGTTGCCGGAGTTTCTCAACCGGATCGACGAGATCATACTCTTCCACCCTCTGTCGGCAGCCTCTCTCCGGCAGATTGTCAAGCTCCAGATTGAGCGGCTTAAGCAACAGCTCAAGGAGCGAAATCTCGAACTGAGTGTAACCGAATCGGCCATCGACGCCATAGCCGAACAGGGCTATGACCCGACCTACGGAGCAAGGCCGCTTAAACGTGTAATTCAACAGCGAATCCAGAACCCGCTGGCCGTAGAGATCCTTAAGCAGCAATTCAACGAAGGCGCCCATGTCACGATCGACTACGTCGACGGCGAGTTCACTTTCGAACGCACCGCCGAGCCCACCTCGACGTAGGCCAGACCCTGCTCTGACTCAGCCCTCGGCTTTGCCGGGAGACCGGTAAGAGGGTGTTGTATGTGCACATGCAACACATTCCGGATGGCTTTTTGATGAATAGAACCGGGAACGGCCTCGAATGGGTTTGACGAACGCAATCCGGTGGGGAAGGCCTTCCGTGGCGTTTCGGGGAGACAAAAACGGCAGAACGTCACGGCGGGTTTTTCCTACAAAACCGTCTATAGGTTTTCGTCAAAACCCTTTCCAGAGTCCCACTTCATCTACCCCCCCTCGTCAGAGGTGCATGCTATATGGTATGCTACTAATGGAGAGTTCTCTCCCCAAGATTACTCGCGTGAGGGGGCGACCGTTTGCTCCAGTCATCGTTTTGGGCGCTGCCTTTGCCCACTTCCGCCCTACTTGGCGTCCTTGCCGGCGTGGTCTACCTAATCGGCTGCATGCGAAGCCGACGCGGCGAGTTCGCGGCGATGGATGCCCTGATCATGGTCGTCCTGATGGCAGTCGTCACAGCCGTAACGATGCCGTTGCTGAGCGTCGCCGACGATCAAGCGAAAGCGACAACGCTAACCCAGAATCTGCGGACCTTCCGGACGCAAATCGAACGCTACAAGCTCGACCACGGTGGCCAAGTCCCACTGCTGTACCAAGGATCACTGCCTCAATTGCTTGAGGCGACCGATAAAGAAGGGATGCCGGGACCGCCCGGCAACGACCACCCGTTCGGTCCCTACCTCTCCACGGGAATCCCGGTCAATCCGTACACCGGCTCAGCGAAGATCGAACTGACTGAGACCTTCCCGCCATCCCAACCCGGCACCTCCGGAGGATGGTTGTACCATCAAGCCACCGGACGCATTGCCGCCGATCAAGAAGGGTGGTTCGACAAATAGCCGACTACCGCTCGACCAGTCCGAGATTGGCCACGATGACATCGCCGCCAGGGGTGAGGTTGCGGATTTTCTCGGCGATGACGGCTCGTTCCGAGACCGTAGCCTTCTTGAGTTTCCGCAAGTAGATGTTGAGCTTCTCGCGACGGTGACGACGACGTTTCAGTTCTTTGCGGCGTTCAGAGCACGACACGATGAATTCCTGACTTCTCGGACCGATCGAAACTGGGATAGACCACGTTTCCTCAGGTGCGGTGCCAACGGTATTCTTCCGGGCCACCCCGCACGGCAGCGTTCTGCGAACCGCTGCGAGCCCCTCTTTTTACCACATTCTTCGGTCTTGGTCAATCCGACGCCGCCGCGGGGGGCGGAGTGGGGTGCACGTCAGCTTTTGCGCGCAGTGGCGGTGAGCGAGAAACGTCAATAGG
>CAZLDQ010000244.1:0-7779 GCA_964558295.1 uncultured Planctomycetaceae bacterium
CCGCGTCGCAGTCATCCACCCTCTTGAGAGCATGCTCCCCATTCGTCCCCCCCTGCACCGCAATCCCTCGCAAACGATGCTACTGCCTTAGACATCACGCCACCGCAGAGGGGAGCAGTATTCGACCCTCCTAGGGACACCTCCCATTCTGCCTGATGCAACGATTGTGCGAGAGGCCAAGAACTTACTCAAACTGGCCTGACCGGATCACCGATGAACAATCTAGCGAAATTGGGTAAATTCGCACGTCTCGCCCGCCCCCAGCGGAAGGCAAGTTGCCCAGGAAGAGCGCCCCTATGTCAACTTTGAGCAATATCCTGCTGGACAAAGAGATCCTGCTGGAAAGCGGAACCAACGAGCTCGAACTGTTGGTATTTGACGTGGCCGATTACACCTTCGGCATCAACGTGGCCAAGGTCCGAGAAGTCTTGCCGGCGGCCGAGATTACCAATTTGCCCAAGGCCCATCCGTCGATCCGCGGCGTGTTCAAACTGCGCAATCAGGTAATTCCGTGCGTCTCGCTGTTAGATCACTTGGGCATTCAGCCGACCCGGGAACCAACCGAGTCGACCATGATCCTCACCGACATCAACCAGCAGCAGACGGCGTTCCTCGTCGACCAAGTCGAGCGAATCCACCGTCTGAGCTGGGAGCATATTCTAGCCGTGCCGGGACTCGAGGCGCTGTCGCACACCCCGGTCACCGCGCTGGCCCGTTGCGAGGGCCGGCTGATCGTGATGCTCGACTTCGAGATGATCCTTGACGACGTCACCGACCAGTACTTCCGGACTGATGCGGTCGCCAATCCGCGTGGTCTGAACCGAGAGCGGCTGCATCTGTTGTTGGCCGAAGACTCGCCCACTGTACGAGAGGCGATCAGTACTACGCTCCACAATAGCGGCTACACCCAACTGACGTTCTTCGAGAACGGAGCCCAATGCTGGAATTGGATCGAGGAACGCTTCAAGGCCAACAACCGACTGGAGGACGTGGGCGATTTGTTGATCGCCGACGTGGAAATGCCGCAGGTCGATGGCTTCCATCTCACCAAACGGATTAAGCAGCATCCGCAGCTCAAGCAACTGCCGGTGCTTCTCTATTCTTCGATCATCACTCCGGACAATCGCAAAAAAGGCAACGCCGTCGGCGCCGACGCCCAAGTGGCCAAGCCCGAACTGGTCAAGGTGGTCGAGTTGGCCGACGAATTGATCTTCGGCGCCCAGCAGGCCAACCGCGCCGAGGGCATGCGTACGATTTCCGACATCGTCATCCCTGAAGCTTCGAGCTCGGTCGCCACTAGGTCTATGGATCAATGCAAACCGGAACCGTCCATGTCCGCAGCGGCCGAGCTCGGTAAACCCCTGTCCCCAGAGACGCCGTCCCCCGCGTCAGTCCCGGTCTCCACCAAGCCGGAGAATCCCCTTCCCCGTGCGGCAACCGTGCCGGCCCCCACGGTTCCCGCCGTCTCGTCGGCGATCACTCTGCCTGACGTCACCACGCATCTCTGGCAGACCTTCCGCCGCGAACTGATCGGTCGGACGGCTCATCTGCGCGAACTGTTCCGGCGAACCGAAGAAGGCGATCGCAGCGACGAGTTGTTTCACGACATGGCGAGAACCCTCCATACCGTCAAATCGGCCTCAATGGTCGTTCCTGTCGATCAGGTCGCCAGTTGCACCCATCAGGCCGAAGACCTGTTGGCTGCCATCCAAGCGAAGAATCTGTCCTGGCCGACCGAACCGTTCCTCCATTATGCCGAATGGCTGGACTCGCTGACCAGCGCCTCCGACGACCTTGCGGCCGTGCTGGGGGCCAGTCAGCAACTGGAGGTGGAACTGAGCGGGAGCGTCAACTCCCTCGCCCCGCTAGGCACATAGAGCAACTGCAGCGAGCGGAGATTCTCAAACAGGTTCACTGCCAGTTCGCCCTGCCGCTGATAGTCGATCGGTCCGGCATTGCGTAACATCTGCCAATTCGACAGGAGCAGACTGTCGTTAGGCGTCGCTTGCAAGGCCCGGTAGAAAAAGTCCTGGGCTGCGACAAAATCCTGTTGGGCAAATCGGACGCAAGCCAGGTAGTGCCACAATTCGGGCGTCTCCCGTCCCAATCCCACCATCGCTTCCCGCAAGACCTGCTCGGCTTCACCGAGCCGCCACTCCAGCGCATAGGCGATCGCCAGATCGGCATACGACAACCACATATCACCATGTCGGGCAAGTATCTGCTGGCGTTCGGCAAGCGTGTGGGGCGCGTGCGTCAGTTCCTGACCGTGCATCAGGGGCCGCACTTGGGCCAGTGCTTGTTGCATTGCCGGAGACTGTTCGCCCAGGTTAACCAGTTCGCAGCAATCCTCACGGCCGGTGAAGTAATCCTCGGTCGAGATCCGCCCGGTGCGTTGGGCATGCTCGAATTCCTCCGTCCCCGGATAGATCGCCAGCCCGTGGACAAAGAAGTGCGTAGGCCGGGCCGCCTCGACAAATGCTAGGCTTTCGCGAATTGTCGCCGGTGTCTCTCCCCGGCTCCCCACAATAAGGTAGAACCGCACGTCCATGCCCACTTCCCGGGCGTCGGCCGTAGCCTGCCGAGCCTGGTCCAGATCGAGCCGCTTGCGGAGGTTTTCCAGGATCTGCGGATTGGCCGACTCGATCCCGATGTTCACCTTCACGCATCCCGCCCGGCGCATCGCCGCCAGCACTTCCGGATCGATGCAGTCGGCCCGCGTGTCGCACATCCAGCGGAAATTCAGCCCGCGTGCAACAATCCCCTCACAAATTGCCAAGACACGTTTGCGATGGACGGTAAACGTGTCGTCCTTGATCCCCAGGAAACGATGGCCGCGTCCGACCACCAGTTCCTCGAGTTCCTCAAGCACACTCTCGGCCGAACGGAAACGGATCGGCCCCCCCCACAACTTCGGTGAGGAGCAAAACGTACACTTTCCTGGGCAACCCCGTGAGGTGATCACAAAACCGTAGTCAAAATGCTCCCAAGGTTTGGCCAGACCGTCCAGATCGGCCCAGACCTCTCGCCGTGGCCCCAGATGCACGCCTTCCTCATCCCGATAGGCTGTGCCGGCCAGACCGTGCCATGAGCGTCCGTCGCGCAAACACTCGGCCAGTTCGACCACGGTGGCCTCCCCTTCTCCCACTACGACCGAGTCAAAGGCCGGATAGTGGGCCAACCACTCCACAGCCAAGGCCGAGGCATGGGGCCCACCGACGGTCAAATGGCTCTCGGGAAAACGGGACTTGATGTCTGTTCCAAGGGCGGCCGTCACATGACGGTGAAACGTGTAGCAGGACAGGCCAAACAAGTCGGCCGGCCGCTGTTGGATCGCCGCAAGTGCCTCTTCCCAGGGAAGCTGGGACAAATTGACCACATCTGCTTGAAAACCAGCGCGGCGCAGCTCGGCCGCGATCGTCAGCAGCCCATAAGGCGTGACCATCTGGTCCCCCAGGTCGCTCGGCCGATGCACGCCACGTGGTACCCGAGCCACCGGTGGATAGATCAGCAACACACGCCGAATCATGTGATACTCCCACGACAATCCAAGAACCTTCTCAAGCATACCCCACAGAATCGCGAGGCCCTCAGCCCCCCCATTTTGCGAAACGATTCGACAAACGCCTCGCGGTGAAGTAGCCTGGAAACTGCACAACTGGCGAGGGACGTGAATTGTGGAGCAGCAACGGTGACGAAGATCAAGTGTCCGCTACACTTGGCCCTGTTGGTCCTGACCGCCTCAAGCAGCTTGGCCGCCGCGGAACCGGCCCCCCTCTCCGCGACCGACTCTCGCCTCCTGCGTCGGACGCCGGCCGTCGAGGTCTTCAGCCAGTGGAAGGATTCAGTGGTTTATGTAACCGGTCCGGTACTCACGGGGACCAAGACATCGCTGGAAGAGTTCTTTCGGCTCCCTGGTCAGAAAAAGACAGAGAATAGCGTCGGCAGCGGGTTCATCATCCATCCGTCAGGCTATGTCTTGACCAACGCCCATGCCACGGAGAAAGTGATCTTCCACCAGGTCGCCCTCACCGACGGTAAGACCTATCCGGCCGACCTGATCGCTTCCGTCCACGAACACGATGTGGCCTTGCTGAAGATCGATGCCGGCCGACCGCTGCATGCCGTAAGACTCGGCCAATCGGGCGACGTGATGGTCGGCGAAACCGTCATCGTTATTGGCAACCCCCACGGCCTCTTACACACCTGCACCACGGGCGTACTAAGTGCCGTGGGACGCACAACCAACGTCGCCAATCAGGGCCTGACGCTCCGCGACCTCCTCCAGACCGACGCCAGCATCAACCCCGGCAGTTCCGGCGGCCCTTGGTTCAATATCCTTGGGGAAGTGATCGGGCTGACCACGTCCAAGAAACGCGATGCGGACAATATCAGCTTCGCTATGCCCGTCGGCACCCTCCGCCGACTGCTGCCGGAAATGCTTGACACCGAACGACGCTGGGGTTTGGTCACGGGAATCACCTTGGAGAGCGACGGGCCCTGTCGGGTAAAGGCGGTACAGCCCAGCTCACCGGCCAGCCAAGCCGGTTTGCTGCCGGGCGACCTCCTTGTCCGGCTGGCCGACGCGCCGGTGCCCACAATCGTCGATTTCCACCTCGCGCTGGTCGGACGCCAGCCGGAAGAGACGCTTTCCGTCGACCTGCTCCGTGAAGGAACGCCGAAAACCGTGTCCCTCACCCTCGGGCGCCGGCCCAAGCCCGATGGCGAGGCTTTGCTCAAAACCAAGCTCGGCCTGACCACGGCACCACTCGATGAAGAGCGGGCCAAGGCAATGCTCCTGCAGGTCCATCGCGGGGTGGTCATCACGGCTGTCGATGCCAAGTTTTACGCCAACGTCGAACACAAACCCGCCCCTGGGGACGTCCTGGCCCGCATCGGCAACCTGCGCCCCCGCGACCTCGAACACATCGGATTGATCCTGGAAAACCTCCGCTCCGGCCAGACCGTCCCCCTGGTCCTTCTGCGGCATCAAAACAATGTGGCCACCCGCATTGATATTAAGCTCGTGCTTCCCTGACGCACCATCATCCCCTTTTCGCCGGTGGGCTCGCCCGCCGTGTTTTCCCATGTCCCAATCCACCAGGTCTCTCAACAGTCAAGTCCGTCAGAAAAAAACGCGCCGGACAAACCCGTCACCTAAATCGCAATGGTATTGCTGGACGCTGCTTGGCGCAGCCCTGGCAATCGGCCTCCAGACTGCGGGCAACGCTTTTGAGCCGGTTCGACAGTTCCCCGACACACATGACCGGATTTGTGTGTTCGTCGATCAGCTTTCGTCCAATATCAGTCAGGCCCAAATGCACTTTGCCGCCACACACTACGTGGGCACGCAAAAGCTATTGGCGGAACAGATCGACGCGATCCGGCGGTTCAATCCGAAGTTCATTATGCTCCAGTATCGCATGGGAACGCGACAGCCGGACATGACCGTCAGCTTCATTCACGGCAACCGCTGGACCCATGATTGGGATGAGGTGAACCGCCACGACGACTGGTTCTTCCACACCAACGCCCCTGTCCCCGAACGGGTTTACATGGACTATGGTAAGGTCCGCGAATACATGATGGACATTTCCGGAATGATCAACGGCAACCAGACCGACGGCTGGAAAGAATACTGGGTCCGCAGCGTCGTGGCCGACATCCAGGCCAGCCATGCCGACGGCGTGTTCGCCGACAGCACGCATCCTCCCTACAACGTTCCCGCAAAATTCAACGATTCGCCCCTGGGTCCGCCCCCCTACCGCAGCTATCTGCCCCATCTTGAGGCCTTTTACGACTACGTCTACCGGGAACTCGACCGAAAGAATCTCTACTTCATTCCCAACATCGGTAATCTGATTACCGGTTGGGACACAACCCAGGGGTATTACAAGAACGTTCACGGGGCGATGGTCGAAGGTGCAGCCTATCGCGGAAATACGGCCGACTGGCGACTTCAGCAAGATCGCACGCTCCAGTTGCTCCGTAACGGGAAAATCTACCTCGCCCAAAGCAGCGTCAGCGACGGCGATCCGAATACCCGCCTCTGGTATCTGGGCAACTTCCTGCTTCTGAAGCACAATCGGAGCTACCTGGACATCCTCCCCGGCGAACACGGACTCGACGGACATCTCCACTGGTGGCCTGAGTACGACCTGAAGCTCGGCGCGCCGGTCAAACCAGGCGTTCCCCAAAGCATTGAGGAGCGAAAGTCCCCCTCGGGCGTCTACTACCGTCGCTTTGAGCACGGCCTGGTAATCGTCAACCCGAGTGCCACCAAACTCAGCGTCGACTTGGGCGACAAACAGCGTTACCAGAAGATCATGCCTTGGGGCGGTGGACTCGTCGATCACAATGGCCGGCCGCCACAAGGCGGATTGAAGACGATCTCCGTTGACAAGGTCGTTACTGTCGAACCTTGGTCGGCACTGATCCTTACCCCCACCGCCGCTCAGAAGGTCGACTGATGAATCGCCGAGGCATAGCGATGGGGATTCTGACGGAAACGAGCCAGCGAGTAGCTCCCCGAGAACATGTAGAGCCGGCCATCGTAGACTACGCAAAACTCGGTCAAGCCGAACACTGCGCGATTCTCGTCCACGGCCAATACTGGGTCCATGCCTGAAAGCATTGGACAATAGCGAGACGGGTTCGTCAAAAACCGCTGATGTTGCTCCGGCCCGCTCAGCAGATAGGTCCGTCCCTGATAGGTGGCTGTCCAACGTCGGCTGCCTGCCACCCATTTCTCGTTCTCAACCAACTCCACCGGGCAATAGCCGTTGAGCCCCGGTGGGAGGTTGGCCGGCAACTGCATCGGCCAACGCGAGGACGTGGGTTTCACATCTCCCCCACGGAGGTCCTGATATACGACTTGGCGTCCCGCGATGACTTTACGCTCCGGTCGCCTTGCAAGCGGCTCCGCCAGCCAATCCGCACGCGTAACCACGTTCGGCGTTGGGCGGCCGATTGATGGCGATGGTTTCTGAGGGGTTGACGAGGAGACGAAGGCTTCTCCCGGCACAAGGTTTGCCCCCTCCCCGGGCTTCGGTTTGGCCGGCTTCGACGGCGCCTTGTTCTTCTCGGTCGGTTTCTGCTCCGGACGCGTCGCCGTCGGCAACGGCGGATTCCCCTGGGATTGCAGCCCCGGCAAACCCTGCTCCATCGAGGGGAGCGGCGGCATGGCCTCTGACGGTTCCAAGGGGATCGCAGGAAGAACGTCTTGCGCTGGCGGTGTCTGAGGCAACGGCACTGCCGGTTCCAACGGCATGGCAGGCATCGGTGTCTCCGGTGCAGGGGTCGGAACGTTCCGCGGAAGAGCAGCCCCCTTCTCGGACTGTAGACTCCCGCCCTCAGACAATGGAGCCATGGGCACCGGATTCGGCGCAACGATCGGTTCCGGCTGGACCACTTCCTTTGGCGGTGGCGGCACAACGGTGCCTGGCGGAGTCGGCACCAGTTCGCGGCCGATCACCTGCGGAAAGACCTTGTCCGGCCGCAGTTCACCGGGCCACTCCCGCCAACGCGTCGGGAAATAGCCAAACGCCTTCGCATTGGGAATGCACTGACACCCCCCCGGGCATGAGACCGTAACCGGCGTCTGGGCCGCAACCCAAGCCCCAGGCCCCAGCAGTAACAAGCCCCACGCAAGCCCGTCCACCAGATGCCTCTTCGCTAACATATACTCTTCCTTGTCCTCTGGCGATGTCGAACCGTCCGTCCCCGCCGCCTAGTACCCATACCGATTCTGGTTATACCTGCGGCCGAGGGTCTGGAACT
>CAZLDQ010000245.1:0-7776 GCA_964558295.1 uncultured Planctomycetaceae bacterium
AAAACCTCCAGTCTACCGGCAAACAGAAGATTGGGAAGCCAACGGGTGGGGAAGGGGGGGGAAAGGCCGAATGACGAAAGGCAATAGCCGCTTCAGGCTTCGTGCTTCAGTCATTCTGTCGTCATTTGAATTTCGTCATTCGTCCTTCTTCTCTCTGCGAGTCACCGCCACCGGCCCCCTCCCCGGGTGCGTCATGCTATCGATGCAGGAGAATTTTGCCAGGAGCCCCTTGACAAGCGTTGCTGAACGCAGATAATTACCAGTCTTGGGCCGGATTCTGTACTTGCGTTACCGTTTTGGTCAGGTAACGGAGTGCGTCCGGTCTGTCATGACGACTTAACGGTGTGGCCTGACCGATTATTCGGTGTCGCCCTTCCAGGCAGGCAATTGAATCGGCCAGGCCTGAGTTTTTTGTTGAGTTGGAGTGTACCTCGAATGCGGAATGTTTTTCAGGCAATCCTGGAGTGTGGCCACGACGAAGACTTCACCCCGGTGGAGTCCGAGGATTTCCGTCCCACCGACGCGCCCGCTGGTTCGAAGGCGAAGCTGGATATGCTCGCCGAGCGCGTCAGGAAAGGCCTCCCCCTTTGGCACCCGTCCGATCGGTCCGACTATAGTGGTCTGACCGGTGCTGTCCGTCCCCGCGAATAGCGCGGCGACACAGTCGCTGCTTGGCCCCGGCTGGGGCAATCGTCATCGGGTTCCTTGGTTTCTGCGTCTCGCTGATTCCCACTTCGACGGTAATGGATTGCCGTCGCTCGTGCATGCAGAGATCGCGGTGCGCGCCATCGCGATGAGGAGCGGCCAAATGGTGTACATCCTTGTGGAGCAGGCGGGAGGCCTGCGCCACAAGGAGACTGCTCACGAAGAGCATCGCTGCCGATTCATCAACCAGCTTGTTTCATGGTGGGGAGAGACTCGGCGTCAGGCCGTGCGTCTAGCTCATCCCGCAGGACGAGGATGTCCGCGGGAGCTTCGATCCCAAGACGGACGCGATCTCCGGCCACACGAACGACCGTCACGACGATCGAGTCTCCAAGGCGGATTCGTTCGCTTTCGCGTCGAGAAAGAACAAGCATGAGGCAACCTCCGTGTATTCGCTAATGATGCAAAACTCTTGACGCTTGGCCCAACCCGGGCGGGGAAACTCACTCGCCGCCGACAGCCACAGGGTATTAGGCCGCCATGCGGCGAGCAGACAACGCAACATCGGCTTCCAGACTCGGCGCTTCAACAAGCTGGGTCTTCTGGAAGCGTTCGCCATTGGAGCCGTAAAAGAAGATGCAATTGCGGTCGGTCTCCCAAACCGCCGTAAACTTCACAGCCCGCGGCCCATGGAGACAAAAGTAGATCCCACAGGCTTTTCCGCCGCGCCGTAGGATGCGTTGGGTTAGCTTGAAGGCGTCAAGCTGCAGTTCGTATTGATGACAAAGGGTTTCGTTAACGTACTCTCGTAGCTCGTCCAGACTATGCAACTGTTGGATGCAGGTCTGCATTTTGGGGTGAACTCTCCTAGCTGTGCACGCTGACTCCTCTGGGGAAGAAGTCCGTGCAGGTCAGGGAACTTGGGGTGAGTGCCGACAAAGGATGCTATCGGCAAGATAGACAAGGATGTTTGGTCTGATAATTGTTCAATCTGGGAAACATGCATAGCCGAGTGAAGAATGTTTCCCACACCTTGCTAGCGAGTAGATGCTTATATCGCCCTCGATTAGCAGGCGGTAAAGTCTTTTTGATTAGAAGAGTCGGGCGGGGGGAATGATCAATGACTAATAGTCAATGACTAATGATGAATGGCCAAAGAGAAATGCACTCAAATGGCAAGGCCCCGATTGGTCATGCGTCCTTGGTGATTCGTCCCCCCTCTCTTACTTGGCCATCTTCCGATACTCCTCCCACATCTCGGCAATCCGGCCTTCCTTCTCATCCCCCTTGTGGAAGACCAAGCGATAGCGGAGTGAGATCGACTCGCCGGGCTTCACGGTGTAAGAACCGTCAAGGGTCTTGTCATTCTTAAAGTCGCGGAGGCCAAAGGGATTGGCGGCAAACAGGCCATACGTGCGTACATGCCAGTAGGTGGGGTAGCGGAAGCTGCTGGGATGATTGAGGATGGCGATTCCCACGATTTGATCATCGACGGGGCCGTGGTAGTCGACCCACGAAGCTTGTTTGCCCCAAGCGTCTTTGTCGACGAGGCCGTCGCTATTGACGATCTTACCCCCCAACTTCGCATCTACCTTCAATGTCTCAGCCACACGCACGCCCATGGAGCCTTCTTTGGTATCGCCAAACTTCACCGGACCATTGGTGGCCTTAATCGTGATGTCGAAATCGATCCAGCGGTTCTCGCCGTCCTGGCCAAACGTGAGGGTACGCTCGTCCTCGCAAATCTTCTTCTCGTCGTGATCAACCCAGTCGTTTCGGGTAACAACGACGGCCGTCGGGCCGCTGGTCACCTGGACGAACTCGCGGTGGCGAATAAATCCATGATTCTTGATCTCGTCCCAGAAGCTCACCCCATTCACGTCGCCGTGGGTAAACCAGACCGAGCGCTGATGGATGTGATCTTTCTTCTCACAGGCCCCCTCGGCCATCGGATACGCCCGAGTCATCGGCTTGCCGGTCGGACCAATAACGGGCCAGAGAATCGGCTTGGCGCCGCTGAAGACCAGATACTCGGTAAATGGCTGGCCATCGATCTGAATCGTTACCCCTTTGTCCGTGCGCTGGGCCGTCACCTCGGCGTCTGCGGGAGAGATGCCGGCAAGACCCAACAACAAAGCAAGAACCATCGTCGTGGCCGTCAAACGAGACATTGAGCAGACTCCTGAATAAACATGCTGGGGCAAGCGGTGGTCAGGCCGCAGCCAAGCTGAGGAGTCCCTCGGCTGGTCGGCAGGCTCGACCGCCTGCGTGTTCCCGTTTCTTAGTCCCCATCATAGCTTCCAGGCATTCACCGTGCCAGCAGTGCGAGTATGCCTGAGTCCTCTGTGGATCCGTCGACCGCAGGAATCCCCCCTAACGCCACATATCTAGACGATTGGAGACAGCAGCCCAAAACACCACAGAGAACGCTCCCCACAAATCGCACCCCCAGCTCACACACGCGGCATGCTGAAGGGAAGACGGCACTGTCGGCAGCTTAGGCAATCTAGTCAATATCCAGAAACTTTGCCGATCGCTTAGATTTTGCGGATTCGTCAAAGTTTAACGGCCAAGCAGACGATATCAGTAGTGCCGAGTGTACCGAATAAGGCCGCGCTCAGGATTCGAGCAAGCTACCCGGGGGGGATCGGACCGGCACGATCTTCGCAAGCGCAACTTTCAGCAGGAATCGAAAACCCCATGAGTCGGCAAGTCTTGCTCCCAGGCATCTTGGTGATCGCCCTGTTAGCTGCCATGGCGGGGTGCCGTCCCCAACAACCATTCTATTTTGGCGAAGATGGGGATTTGTCCCATTACGTCGGGGTAGCCACCGAAATCGAGTATCCCGATGTGGAGACTAACCGGCTCGCCGAGGTGCAGGTTACCAAACATCCTCTGACGTTGCTGAACCCCGACCCGACTCAGGTCTGGGAGCTTTCTTTGGAGGACGCTGTCCGTTATGCGCTGATTAACAGTAAGGTGATCCGCAACTTGGGTGGCCTTTCATTTGGGGCCGGGGGCTCCCAGGGAGAGCCGATTGGATTGACCTCACAGCCATCGGACTACGCATCTACCATCTACGACCCAGCCTTGGAAGAAACCAACCCGCGGACCGGTGTGGAAGCCGCCTTGTCGGCATTCGACGCACAGTTTACGACGAGCCTTTTCTGGGAGAAACGCGATACGCCGCGGAATTCGGCGGGCACGATCGAGCAGACCTACAGCCCCAACCCTTACCAACAGGACTTGGCGACCTTTCAAGCCCAGATTAAGAAGACCAACGCCACCGGCGGCACAGCGGCGATTCGTCACAATGTGGCGTACGAACTGAACAATGTCCCGTCAGTAACCCATCCATCATCGCTCGGCACGTACTCGCGGCGATGGCCGAACGACTACCAAGTCAACCTCGAGGCCGAGATCCGCCAACCGTTGTTGCAAGGAGCGGGGGTGATGTTCAATCGGATCGCTGGTCCAGGGGCCATTTCGGGGGCCTACAACGGCGTGATGATTGCCCGAATCCGCACAGATATCACTCTGACGGAGTTTGAGGGGAACGTGCGGGATCTGGTGCGGGACGTGGAGCGGGCCTATTGGGAGTTGTATTACGCCTATCGCCGCCTGGACGCCGTGTTGGCTGGCCGCGATGCCAGCTTGCAGACGTGGCGTCAAGTCCACGCGAAGTTCGTGGTCGGAGCCCGCGGGGGCGGGGCCCAGGACGAGGCCCAAGCCCGACAACAGTATTTCCTCTTCCGCTCGTCAGTGGAACAGTCGTTGGACAGCCTCTACCGCACGGAAAACGCCCTGCGCTACTTGATCGGCCTGAGCCCCAACGATGGCCGCCTGATTCGCCCGAGCGACGAGCCGACGACGGCCAAGGTCCAGTTCGTCTGGGACGATGCGTTGGCCGAGACCTTGGTTCGCAGCGTCGAGCTCCGCCAGCAGAAGTGGCGAGTCAAGCAGCGGGAGCTGGAACTGATTGCATCGAAGAACTTCCTCCTGCCGCGGTTGGATGCCGTCGGGCTATACCGATGGGTGGGGATTGGCGACCGCCTGCTAGGCAAGGAAGGAGAACTCTCACAGATTAACTCCACAGACCCCGGTATGCCCTATAGTGCCTATGAATCGCTCACCAGCGGCAAGTATCAGGAATGGATGCTCGGTTTCGAACTCCAGGTGCCGATCGGCTTCCGTCGGGAATTAGCCGGGGTGCGTAATGCCCAATTGATGCTCGCCCGTGAGCGGGTGGTCCTCCAAGAGCAAGAACTCGAGGTGACGCACCAGTTGACCGCCGCGTTTCGTGACCTGGACGACAATTACGTGATTGCCCAGACCAACTTCAACCGGCGGATTGCCGCGGAAAACGAAGTGGAAGCGGTTCGCGCGGCGTACGAGACGGGGGCGGCAACCTTGGATCTCTTGTTGGACGCCCAGCGTCGTCTGGCCGAGGCCGAAGACGCCTACTATCGGTCACTGGTCGAGTACAACCAGTCAATCATGAATATCCACTATCGGAAGGGGTCACTTTTGGAGTATAATGGGGTCTATCTGGCGGAGGGGCCGTGGCCGGGCAAGGCGTATTTCGACGCCACACGTCGGGCAAGGGCTCGCGATGCAGGAATCTTCTTCGACTACGGTTTCACGCGACCGCGTGTGATCAGCCGCGGAGCGATCGAACAGAACGTGGGCGGGGCAGGCATGCCGGTAGGGAACGACGCCTCTGGGTTGAGCCCCATGCCGGATCCGCTGGCCAGCCCAGCGACGGAGCCGGTGCAGCAGCCGACTCCTGCGGGTGGTCCGGAGACGATTCCGACGCCGCAGCCGGAGCCCCAGCGGGCAGCGCCGCCCACCCCACTCGTGGTTCCGGAGCCTGACGAGATCACTCCTCCGAGCCTGCGAGGCACGAAGGCCGGGGACCTGTCGCTGGTGCCGATGCGTCCGGGGGCCACGCTTCGCAGTACCAGCAAGAAGAAGTATGACCTCGGCGGGACAAACCTGGACATTCTCGCCGGAAAACCGTTGCCGAGCCAAGCGGGACCTGCGGCGAAGAGCAACGTCTCGCCGGTGCAAACGGTCAGCTATGAGGAGAATGTCCCCCCGACGACCAGCTTGCAGAAGGCTGGCACCGAGTGGAAGAGCGTTCAACGAGCCACTACAAACCATGAATCTGTCGCGAGTCCGTCGCCTGCTCAGACTGATCGGTCTTCTTCAGGTTGGAAGAGGGTGCAACGCTGAGGCACTGGCCCAGGCCTGCGAAGTCAGTCGCCGGACGATCTTTCGCGATCTCGAAATTCTACGACAGGTCGGCATACCGCTGCTGTACGATGAAGTGCAGCAGCGGTATTGCATTTCGGGGACCTACTTTCTTCCGCCGACGAACTTCACGCAGGAAGAGGCACTGGCCTTGTTGGTTCTGTGCGACGACGTGGGAAGCCGGGCCCAGTTGCCCTTCTTCGAACCGGCCCGCAGCGCAGCCCTCAAACTGGCTAGCCACCTTCCCGCCCGCTTGCGTGAGCACCTCCGATTGGCCAGTGAGGCGATCTCGATTCAGCTTCCACCAACGAATCGCCTCACTGGCCAAAAGCCGGTCTATGAACAATTGCTCGCAGCAATTAGCGAGCGTCGATGCGTTCGGATCAACTATGCAAGCTTCAGCGAAGACAGCATAATCTGCACCCGATTGCAGCCCTATCGGCTTCTGTTCAGCCGGCGAAGCTGGTATGTGATTGGCCGGTCGTCGCTTCATCGCGACACGCGGACCTTTAACGTCGGTCGGATTCGTAAGCTGGAAACCCTCGACGACCACTATCAGATCCCTCAAGGGTTCTGTGTGGAACGTTATCTTCGGAATGCCTGGCACTTGGTTCCGGAAAAGGGTCCCGATCAAGAAGTGGTCGTGCGTTTCAATTCTCTGGTGGCCAAGAACGTCGCAGAGGTCGTCTGGCACAAGACCCAGTGGCTCCAGTTCAACCCTGACGGCACGCTCGACTACCACGTGACAGTCTCCGGGCTCCACGAGATCTCGTGGTGGATTCTCGGTTACGGCGACCAGGCGGAAGTCCTTCGCCCGCTTGAATTACGGAAGATCATCGCAGGGCATGCACAGCGGCTGGTGAAGCGCTACGGCGATTGTCAAACATGACGCTTTGCCCTCCCCCGGTCAGCGTCATGGCGTCAGAAGCTCATGCACGTGCAATGCCAGTGCTTTCTCCATCATCAATCGCCTAGGGCACACGGGGGAATGGGCCATTTTTGGGCTTTAGCCATCCCAACAGGGGGCTACAATTTACATTTTGTCCTTTGCCCGCCACACTACGGGCTTTCCGACTATCTTCCCCCTTTCCGTATTCCACGTTCGCATGTTTATTTCCATTGAGGGTGGCGACGGCACCGGCAAAAGCACCCAGATCCAACTGCTGTGCGATTGGCTTCGCAAACAGGGAGCAGACGTGGTGCTCTGCCGCGACCCAGGCACCACGCGTCTCGGGGAATCGGTGCGAGAGTTGCTTCTGCATCGCCACGACCTGCAGATGGGCCGCACCAGTGAGATGCTGCTCTACATGGCCGCCCGGGCTCAGATGACCGAAGAAGTGATCCGGCCGGCATTGGAGCAGGGGAAGACGGTCGTGTCAGATCGCTACCTGCTGTCGAATATCGTCTACCAAGGACACGCCGGAGGGTTATCGGTCGCGACCCTTTGGGAGGTTGGCCTGGTAGCCACCTCCGGGCTATTGCCCGACGTGACCCTCGTGCTCGACGTGCCGCTGGAGGTCGCCATCTCGCGCATGCAACGTCCTCTCGACCGTATGGAGCAACAAGGCGACGCCTTCCATGCCCGCGTCCGACAAGGCTTCCTGGACGAAGCCGCGCGGCACCCCAACCAGATTTTCGTGATCAATGCGGCCCAGCCGATCGAGCAGGTGGCAGCCGACGTACGGGCAGTGATCGAGCGAATGTTGGAACGGCAGCGGTAGATTTTACAAGTGGTCATGAATGACGAATGTCGAATGCCTGAATGACGAAACAAAGCCAAAGCACGAAGTCCGAAAAAGTGCGTGATGGTCGCCCCATCGACTCCTTCGGATTTCGTCATTCCTTCGTCATTGAGTCATTCGGGATTCGTCCTTTTCC
>CAZLDQ010000246.1:0-7755 GCA_964558295.1 uncultured Planctomycetaceae bacterium
ACTGGGGTTCAGAAGGGCGCAGGTGCGAATCCTGTCGCCCCGACTGAAGTGAGGCCTGCCGCGATACCGGTTGCGGCAGGCCTTTTTTCGTTCGCACAGCCGAGCGTTGGCGCTTCTATCCCAACGATAAGGGGGCCAACGGCCGGCAATCCTTGGCCTTTGGGAGGTAGGACGTGAAAGAGATTCGTGAGCAATTCCTTGCCGATCTGGCCAAAGCCCAGACGGTGCAGGAGGTCGACGAACTGCGGATTCGCTACCTGGGTCGCAAGGGGACGATTACCACCTTGGCCAAGACGACCGACTTCAGTAAGTTGTCGGCCGAGGAAAAACGCCAGTTCGGCGGCCAGTTGAACGAGTTGAAGAATCTAGCCACCGAGGAGCTGGCCAAAGCGGCCGAAGCGGCGGCCAAGCGTGCCCAGGCCACCCCGTCGATGGCCAAGCTCGACCTGACCCTGCCCGGCACCGGCCACAGCGTCGGCTCGCTACACCCGATCACGCTGGTGCAAATGGAGATCGAAGAAATCTTCCGCGGGATGGGCTTCATGGTCCTCACCGGCCCTGAGGTAGAGAGAGAATACTACAACTTCGACGCCGTCAATATCCCCAGCGACCATCCGGCCCGCGACATGCAGGACACCTTCTGGTTGACCAACGGGATGCTGATGCGCACGCACACCTCGGCCAACCAGGTGCGGGCGTTGGAGGAATACGGGGCGCCGCTGCGAGCGATTTTCCCGGGCCGTTGCTTCCGCTATGAAGCGATCGACCCGAGCCACGAAAACACCTTCTGGCAACTTGAAGGCCTTCTGGTCGACGAGGACATCTCGGTGGCCAACCTGATCGCCGTCATGAAGACTCTCTTGAGTGCCGTGTTCCAACGCGACGTTTCCGTGCGGTTGCGTCCCGGCTTCTTCCCCTTCGTCGAACCCGGGTTCGAACTGGACCTGAACTGCCTGCTCTGCGGCGGCAAAGGCTGTCCGACCTGTAAAGGTACCGGCTGGATCGAGTTGATCCCCTGTGGACTGGTGCATCCCAAAGTCCTCGAACACGGCAGGGTTGACACAAACGTCTACAGCGGGTTCGCCTTCGGGCTTGGCCTGACGCGACTGGCGATGATGAAGTTCGGCATCCCTGACATCCGCTTGTTCAACTCAGGCGACATCCGTTTCTACGACCAGTTTCCGGCGGCGGTCTGAGCCAAGCGTCCTTCGGTGCGTGGAGAGAAAACAACGTGAAGATCTCATTGGATTGGATTTCGGATTTCGTCGACTTGTCCGGGATTGAAGCGGCTGAGATTGCCGACAAGCTTACGCTGGCCACCGCCGAAGTCGAAGGTTTCGAGGTGCTGCAGCGGGCGGTCGAGGGGGTACTGATCGGCGAGGTCGTCTCGCTCGATCCAATCCCCGAAAACGTTACGGCCGCCGGCACGGCAAAACTCCATCTGGTGACCGTTGATTGCGGCAAAAAACGCTTTCAGTCGGTCTGCGGCGCTCCGAATGTGCGTAAGGGGATGAAGGCCCCATTCGCCCCGGCGGGCGTGACGATCGCCGGCGGGCAGAAGATCACGGTCTCCAAAGTGGCCGGCCACAAGAGCGAAGGGATCCTTTGCTCGGCCGCCGAGTTGGGAATGAGTCATTGGCACGAGGGACTCCTGGAGTGCCCAGCCTCGCTGGCCAACGGGGCCTCCTTGGCCGACTACATCCCGCCAACGGACGTGATTATCGAGATTGACAACAAGAGCCTTACTCACCGGCCCGACCTGTGGGGCCATTATGCGTTCGCCCGGGAACTGGCCGCCGTGTTCGGCCGCCCGTTGCGTCCACTCCCAATGGTCGACTTGAGTGCCTACGACCGTCTGCCGGCTTATCCGCTTTCGGTCGACGATCCGGAAGATTGTCCGTGCTACGGGTGTCTGGAGTTCAAGATCCAGGCGGCTGTGCCGTCGCCCTTGGTGATGCAGCGACGCCTGCATGCGCTTGGCCAACGCACCTACAACCTGATGGTCGACGTGACAAACTACGCTATGTTGGAACTGGCGCAGCCGACGCATGCCTTTGATGCAGCCCAGCTCAAGGCGATTCGCGTGGCGAAGATGGGCAAGCCGGGTACGTTCGTCACCCTCGACGGGCAAGAACGCAAGATGCTTCCCGACGATCTGTTGATCTGGAATGAAAAAGAGCCGGTCGCGTTGGCTGGGATCATGGGCGGACTGAACAGCGAGGTCCAGTCGACGACCACGCGCGTGGTGCTGGAAAGTGCCAACTTCCGCGGCTCACGAGTCCGCCGCACCTCGGTGCGTCTTGACCTGCGCACTGATGCGGCCCAGCGGTTTGAAAAGAGCCAGCCGCCGATCAATGTGAAGCGTGCCACGGCCCGCATTCTTCAGTTGATCGCTGAGGCTAAGATTCCCTACGAAGTGACGACTCGCTTCACCGTCGTGGGCGACCTGAAGGAAGACTATCGCCCCTTGACGCTCTCAGCGGGAATGTTGGACAGATTCGCCGGAGTGAAACTTCCCCAGGACAAGGTCGTTTCAATTTTGCACTCCCTCGGTTTCCGGGCGGCGTATGAAGACGATGGCACGCTCCAGGTGGGCATTCCGCCCTATCGCAGTGAACGGGACATTTCCATCCCGGTCGACATCGCCGAAGAGGTCTTGCGGGTCTACGGTTATGACAAGATCCAACCGCAAATGCCGAAAGCTCCGTTGAAGCCGCAGCCGGTCAACACGGTCTTGCAGGCGGAGCACAAGATCCAGCGACTGTTGAGCAGCGCTCACCAGTTTGTCGAGGTGCAGAACTACGTTTGGACCGACGACCAGTGGCTAGCCCAGATCGGCTATGAGCCAGGCGAGACGCTCAAATTGAAGAACCCGGCCGCTCAGCATAACCGGCGGTTGCGCACCACGTTGATGCCGAACCTGTTGAAGCTGGTCCCCCAGAATCGGCCGCATCGCGAAAGCTTCCGGCTGTTCGAAGTTGGCCGGGTTTACTTCCCGGTCGACGGCGGCTCAGACGAACGGCCTCGGGTGGGCGGTGTCAGTTTCAACCAGTCGGGCCAGCCGAGTCTGGAGGAACACTTCCGGGCGATTCGGGGCGTGTTGGAAGACTTGGCCCAGGTAACCGGATGTGGGCAGTTGACGTTTGTCCCATCGATGGCGAGTGTCTCCCCCTGGCAGGTCGCAAACCACTGGGTCGAAGTGCGCCGAGGAGAGCAGGTCGTCGGCAGCTTGGGGGTCTTGTCTGACGCTGCGATCCGGGCGGTCGTTCCCGAGGGGGGGCAGGTCGTCTGGTTTGAATTGGACCTCGAAGCATTCCAAGGCCCGCTCTATCCGGCAGTCCGCTACGCAGCCTTGCCACGCTATCCGGGATCTTGGCAGGATTTTTCGCTCGTCTGGGACCTGGAGCGAGGGTTCGCCGGCCTCGACGAGCGATTACAAAGGTTCTCGCATCCGTTGGTCACCCACCGGGAATTCCTCTACGCCTACAAAGGTAAGGGGATGCCGGCGGGCAAAGGAAGCTATACGTTCCGCTTTTGGCTCAGTGCCCCGGATCGGACCCTCAACAGCGAAGAAATCGACCAGTTCCGCGATGCGTGGTTGGCGTTCCTCCAAGCGGAAGGGATTCCGTTGCGGTAGGCGGGACAGTTCATGGTTGACTTCTGCGCCGTTCCATTTGACAATAGATTCGGCGGAAGGGTGGGTCAGCCAATGAGCGATTTTGTCGACTTCCTTCGAACGTTCGAAGCGGCCATTTGCAACACTTTTCGAGACAATCTCGACGCTCTCGACAATGGTGCATTTGGTGAGGCCATTGGGTATGATGGCCGTCCGATGCTTGAGGCAATTGTCCAGTACTTGGCCAGTGGCGACTGCTCGGCGGCCTGGGCGTGGGCCGGCGGATTGAGCAACGAGGCCCCCCGGGTCAACTTGTCTTATCCTCAAGTGCTCCAGGGCTTGAACTGTCTGGCCCAAGCTATTCGCCGTCACGCCGCCGCGCATTTGACCCACCGTGTGGTGTTACTCACCGCCATCGACGAACTCGACAACGGACTCAACCTGTTGCGGCAGTGCAGCGCCTCCGTCCGCTTGTTCGTGCCAGACGAACCGCGTCCGACTCGGCTGGAGTTGGCCGCCCTCGTCGAGGAGAGTCTCGACTTCATCTGCCTGGTCACCTTGCAAGGCAAGGCATTCTATCTGAACCAAGCCGGTCGGCGGCTGGTGGGGCTAGGCCTTGATGACGACGTGAACGGCACAAACCTCCATGATTTCCATTCCGAGGAAGCCTGGACCACCCTGCGTGATGAGGCGGTTCCGGCCGTCAACCGGCGGGGACGTTGGGAGGGACAAAGCCAACTGGTCAACCGGAAGACAGGTGAACTCATCGACGGAATCGCCACGATGTTCTTGGTTCGCGCCCCGGATACCGGCCGGCCAAGCTGTCTGGCCTTGGTACACCGCAAGACGGCGGAACTCCAAAGGCTGACCGACATGCTTAGCGAATCGGAAGCCCGCAGGCATGCCATTCTCGAATCCTCGCTGGACCCGATCATCACCGTCAATCACGAGGGGCTGGTGACCGATTTCAATCGGGCAGCCGAAAACGTTTTCGGGCATCCTCGCAATGCCGTGCTGGGTACCCGACCTTCGGAAGTTCTCTTCCCGCCGGCCAAGATCGCCGGGCAGCAAGATCGCATCGACCGATACCTGGAATCCGGCGAGGGCTCAATGCTCGGCAAGCGTGTGGAGGTCACGGCCGTCCGGGCCAACGGCGAACTCTTCCCCGCCGAAATGGCGATGACGCTCAGCCGCGAAAACGGCTTGCCCCTCATGACGTTCTTCGTGCGCGACATCAGTCAGCAGAAACAGGCGGAGGAGGAGCAAGCCCGATATGCGGCGGAGCTGGAACGATCCAACGCCGAGTTGGAACAGTTTGCCTATGTTGCTTCCCATGACCTTCAGGAACCGCTCCGCAAGATCCGCACGTTCGGTGACCGGCTTCAGATGCTCTCGGGTCCGTCGCTCGATCCGACCAGTTTGGAATGTCTCCAGCGGATGCAGAACGCCGCCGAACGAATGCAGGCCCTGATCCACGGGCTACTGACCCTTTCGCGGATCAGGACGAAGGGGCAAGAGTTCGTGGCTGTCGATCTGGCTCGCGTCGCTGCCGACGTCGTCTCCGATCTGGAGGTGGAAATCGAACAGGCCGGCGCCCTGGTGGAAGTCGGAAAGCTTCCCACGATCCAGGCCGATCCGCTGCAGATGCAACAACTTCTTCAGAATCTCATCGGCAATGCCCTGAAGTTTCGTCGCGCCGGCGAACCGCCTGTAGTCAGAATCCAGGCCCGCTTCGTCCACGGCCGCGAAAACCGGACCCCGGGCGAATCGCCCGCCGAGGAACAGTGCCGGCTGACGGTCGAGGATAATGGGATCGGATTTGACCCGCAGTATTCCGACCGCATTTTCGGCATTTTTCAGCGTCTGCATACGCGCGAGGCGTACCAAGGTACGGGGATCGGCTTGGCCATCTGCCGGAAGATCGTGGAGCGTCATGGAGGTACGATCACGGCCCAAAGCACGCCCGGCCAAGGGTCCACCTTTGAAGTTCGGTTACCGGTCATCCACCGCAAGCAAAAAAACTGATTCGATGTGTAGTGCCGCAAAGTCCTTTTTGATCCTAATGGCCGACGACGACGTCGAGGACTGTCTGCTGGTCCGCGAGGCCTTGCGGGAGATTCAGGCGATTCACGAACTGCACACGGTCAACGACGGCGAAGAACTCCTGGACTACCTATACCGCCGCGGCAGATATGCCGTGGAGCCGTCGGCGCGTCGGCCCGATCTGATCCTCTTGGATCTGAAGATGCCCAAAAAAGACGGACGCGAGGCCCTCGAAGAAATCAAGGCCGACGACGGTCTGCGTCCAATTCCAGTCATCGTGCTCACCACCTCGACGGCCGACGATGATGTCGATTGCTGCTATCGGCTTGGCGCCAGTTCCTATATTTCCAAGCCGGTGACATTCCAAGCTTGGGTCGAATTGCTGCAGATGTTAACCCAGTACTGGTTCGAACTGGTCCAGTTGCCCTCCTGACTGTGATGGAAGAACGACGTGTCAAAATCCTGCTAGTCGAAGACGATCCGGATGATGTCTGGATCATGCGGAACCTGCTGGGCGACCGCTGGGACGGCCCATTCGATCTGGTTCATGTGGAAATGCTTGCCCCAGCGTTAGACCTCTGCGCTCAGGGAGGGATTGACGTCCTCCTGCTCGATCTCACGCTGCCCGACAGCCATGGTCTGGAGACATTCTTGCAGGCCTATGCCAAAGCGGGCAACATCCCCATCGTTGTATTGACCGGATTCGACGATGAGCAGACCGCCGTGAAAGCCGTTCAGGCTGGCGCGCAAGACTACCTCGTCAAAGGGCAGGTCGACGACAACTTATTGCTCCGTTCGATCCGCTATGCTATCGAGCGGAGCCGTCGCGACTGTGTGGAACGAGCCTTGCAAGCGACGTCGGAGGAGTTTCGCTTGGCCCAGAAGATCCAGAAGCGTCTTTTCCCCGCGAAGGCTCCTTTGCTCGATGGCTTCGACATTGCTGGGGCGGTCTACCCAGCGGCCGAAACGGCAGGCGATTACTTCGACTACATCCCCATGCAGCACAATGCGCTGGGAATCGTTGTCGGTGACGTCAGCAGCCATGGCATGGGGCCGGCCCTGGTGATGGCCGAGACCCGAGCCTGTCTGCACGCGCTGGCCCAAGCCTTCGGCGATGTGGGAGAGATCCTGACCCGCGCCAATCGGGTCTTGGCGCGCGACGTGGACGAGTTCCACTTCGTCACCCTCGCCATGGCCCGGCTCGATCCCGTGCGGCGTACGATGATCTATGCCAGCGCTGGGCAACGAAGCTACTTGATCGAGCGACTCGGCGGAGTCCGTGTGCTCGATAGTACCAGTCCTCCCCTGGGGATCGAAAAGGATCTGATCGTCCCCTCAGCTCCGCAGCTCACGTTGGAGCGAGGGCAACTGGTCGTGCTCTTCACCGACGGCGTCGTCGAGACCGAATCCGCGGCCCAAGCCCGTTTCGGCTGTCAACGGGCGTTGAAGCTGATCCAGAACGAACGCCATAAGCCGGCCCAGGATATCGTCGAATCCCTCCACCAAACCCTGGCAGACTTCCGCGGTTCACGCCCCCAGGTTGATGATGTAACCATCGTGGTGATCAAAGTGACATGAAGGGGGACTGCGATTAGGAACTGGGGCCTGGAGATCGAGAGGTGGGGGCGGGACTGCACATTCCAGACCTGCGGCGGCCTGTCCCTCCGGCACTTGCACGTTCACCAGACCGTCCCGCTCGACGTAGATTCTATCCTCTTGTGGCAATCCTTGACCTTGCCCCTAAACACAGGCATCCTGCCTACTTTGTAGCACAAGCATCTTGCTTGTGTATCTCGTAACACAAGCATCCTGCTTGTGCACCATGCGCCAAGCATCCCGCTTGTGTATCTGGTAGCATAAGCATCCTGCTTGTGTATCTCGTAGCATAAGCATCCTGCTTGTGCACCATGCGCCAAGCATCCCGCCTAAGCTGCGGCGGCTGCGCGGAGTCCGCCTCCGGCAAGATGTCGAAGCCACACGTAAGCGGGCCGCCTGCCTAGCAGCCCGTTGAAAAAGTCCGCTAAGCCGACCTTCCCAACGTGCGGGGCTGGCGCTAAACTGGTGGCGTCGCGTGAAGCGACGGTGGACTTGGTCGG
>CAZLDQ010000247.1:0-7724 GCA_964558295.1 uncultured Planctomycetaceae bacterium
ATTTGCAATGCCACCCCACCCAGACTTTTCACCGGAAATGCTACCGGAATTGTTCCGATCCCCTTGAGTCTTCGGCCGATTCCGATACGATAAATGACTTGCGGCACCTGTCGTGTCCGCCCCCTTAGCTCAATTGGCAGAGCATCTGACTCTTAATCAGAGGGTTGATGGTTCGAGTCCATCAGGGGGCACCTCGAAAAGCCTTGCGTAACAACAAGCTACGCAAGGCTTTTTTTGTTTCTTGTGCTCCACAATCCCTTCGTCGTTCGTCGCCACTGTCTATTGCCCCCCAACTGGCTATCACTCGATTTGCGGCCCCCACAAGCTCTACCGGAGAGCCGACGCACGACGCCAGCCGCTGAAGGGGCCAGCTCCAAGCTCGTCGCCGGTGAGGCAACGGGAAGCACGGGCGTTCGCGGCAGCGGCCCGGGGCCGGCTCGCTTAGGACGGTCTCTTGCGCCACAGCACCGACACATCGTCTTGTGGGGCGAAGCCAAGAATCCGTTTGGCCTTGTCGTTGAGGAATTTCCCCTGCGGCGTGTCACCGAGGATAAAGAACACTTCACACTTCGAAGGGAGCTTGGCCAGATCGATCGCCAGGCCGAGTCGAAACACCTCGGCCGCATCACGCCAGGAAACGACAAACGGCACGCCGCCAACGCCGGGCTTCAACTCCTTGGTATCGCGGAACGTGTAGAAAAGATAATTCTGCACATAAATCTCGTGGGTCTGCGTATAGGCCCGGCAGATTTGGTGCCCCAGCGACTTGGTCAAGGCGTAGAGATTCGTCCCGGAGTGAGAAGGCACGTCCGGCTCAATCCCGTGGTCAATCCCTTCATAGCTCGGCCCGGCCACGGTGAAGTGGGGGCCCGTGTTGATCACCCGGCGAATGCCATGTGTCACGGCGGCCTGCATGACGTTCTGGCAGCCGGTCATATTCACGCGGAACGCCAGCACGGGATCGGTCCGCAAGACGGCCAGGTTGACGATCGCCTCCATCCCGTGGGCCGCCCGCAGAACTTGCTCGGCCGAAGTGATGTCCACGTCCATGAACTCGTGGCCGGCAAACTGCGTTTGGATCTCTGGCGGAGCCGGCCGAATGTCGGTGACCCGTAAGTGATGGTGCGGGGCAAGGGCCCGGACCACATGCGGCCCGAGGTAGCCGTTGGCGCCGAGGATCAGAACGTTCATAGCTCTACCCGTTCGACTGCGGTTGATACCCGAGCATCCGCCTTGCTCTGGCCACGGAAAACCGGGCCTGCGGCGAGGCCGAGAGGATATGGAACACCGACCATGAGCCAAGCGTCGGCGTGGGCCGGGCCAACAGGGCGGCCAGGGCGAGGGAGACGGCCTGGACCACGTCCTGTTCGTCGACCCACAGCGGATCCCACAAGCCGGAGACCTCCCCTGCCCGCACGACCTTCCCCAACCGGAGCACACTCACGCGAAGTCTCCCCTCCCGGGCAAACTCCCGGCAGGTGAACTCTCCCAGATAATCGGAGAGAGCCTCCGATCCGGCGACCGGTTGCGGCTGCCACTCTTCATCGACGGCGAAATCGGCGTCGTACCCGGTCATCAGGTCGAGCGAGCTGAGATAAACCACTGCCTGGACGCCTTCGTCCACGGCGGCCCGAAGCAGGTTGTAGGTCGCGCGAGTCCGGTAGTCGATTCGCTCGGATTCCGTGGCTCCGGCCGGCGGCTGGGCCACATGCACGATGGCGTCGATCCCTCGCACCAGGGCCCGGGTCGTTTCCCCGTAGTCCAGCGGGCTCTGCACGATCGGCAAGGGACTCGCGTCGCGCCCCACCGGACTGGTCAGACTCACGCGGTACGTGTTGCGCAACCGAGCGGCCAGCGTGTGAGCGACGTCGCAGTGGGCCGAGGTGAGCAGCACGCGTTTCGTCGTGGGATTGCCCTCGACCCGCGGGGACGACTCGCCCGCGTTGGCCCAAGCCGCCGGCAGCCCCACGGCGGCCACTCCGGCCTGTTGAAAAAAGTCGCGTCGTTTCATCGAAACCCCCCTTTCTCGCCGCAGGAACCGGACACCGCCGCTATTCGTGCCGGAGAGCTTCGATCGGGTCCATGCTCGCGGCGCGCCGGGCCGGATAAAGCCCGAAGAGCACGCCGATCGTCACGGAAATGCCGAACGCCAAGGGAATCGACATTGGAACCACCACCGGCTCCATCGTCCGGATCACGTCGGGCATCTGCTCCACGATGGTTGGCATCGTCGAGTCCATCACCATGCGGATCAGGGCCATGACCGGGCGGCAGGTCAGCCCCCCCAAAATCCCCGTGATCCCGCCGACGGTCGACAGGGCGATCGTCTCCACCAGGAACTGGCGGATGATGTCGCGGCGTTTGGCCCCCAAGGCCCGGCGAATGCCGATTTCCCGGGTTCGCTCGGTGACCGTCGCCAACATGATGTTCATGATCCCGATCCCGCCGACGACCAGCGAGATCGCCGCGATTAACCCCAGGAAGATGATGAACATCATCCGCGTCGTCTTGGCCTGCTCCAACAGCTCCAACGGCACGGTCAAACCGTAGTCTTCGCTCCGATGGAACTTGCGGAGAGTCTGCTTGACCAATTCCGAGGTGGAAAGCACGTTCTCCACCTTGTTGACGCGCAGCGTCGCCTGGCTCAGTTCGACGATCTCTCCTTCAAACGATCCGCTTCGCCGGGTGACGATGAAATCGCCAATCCGACTCCAGAGCGTGGTAATCGGAATGTAGACGTCGTTGCGATAGTCCTGGGCTTCGAGCGAACCGCCGATCCCGGCCGACGGCTGCCGCGACTTCATCACCCCGACGACCACGTAATAGGCCTCTTCGATATGAATCGAGCGGCCCAGCGGGTCTTCATAGGGAAACAACCGCTGGGCAACCTCCGCCGACAACACACAGTGGTTCTGCTTCTGCCGTACTTCGGCGTCGGTGATGAAGTGCCCCCGGTCCAACTCCAACCGCGTGACCTCGGCGTACTCCGGCGTACAGCCGACCAGTCGGCCGTCGACCAAACGGCTCGAATAGCTGAACCGCCGGCGGATCTCGCGGATCGGCAGCACCCGATCCACCGTGGGAATCGTCTCGGCCAGCCGCTGGTAATCCTCCCGCGTAATCCCATACGGCACCGGGCCGCGCAGCCCCTCGGTCACTTCGTTCGGCGGCTTGATCGACCGGATGATGATATTATTCGCCCCCAGCCCTTCGATCTGCTCTTGAGCCTTCCGGCTGATCCCCTCCCCGATCGCCAACAGCCAGATCACGCTGGCCACGCCAATAAAGATCCCCAGCACCGTCAAGAGCGAGCGCAACGGGTGCAGCAAAAGACTTTTCGTGCCAAGCTGCCAGGTGCGGAGCCAAAGGAATGCCATACAGCAACAACAACGACTAAGAACTAATGCTCCTCAAACACCCCTCGCCCCTCGCCCCTCCCCATTCTCCAACGCGCGGAGCCGTTCGTCCGCGAGAATCTTACCGTCGCGAAGCCGAATCATCCGTCGAGCTCGGGCGCCGACGTCGTCTTCATGGGTCACGATGATGATCGTCTTGCCGGCCGCATTGAGCCGGTCGAACAATTCGAGGATCTCCTCGGTGGTCACCGAGTCGAGGTTTCCCGTGGGCTCGTCGGCCAGGATGAAATAGGGGTCATTCACCAGGCTTCGCGCGATTGCCACCGGTTGCTGTTGACCACCGGAGAGCTGAGGCGGCCGATGCTTCAAGCGGGTAGCCAAGCCCACCATTTCCGCCAATTCCTGACACCGTCGCCGGTCGCTGGGGTCGACCCGGCCTTGGTAATACAAGGGAACCTCGATGTTCTCCAAGACGGTCAACTGCGGAATCAGGTTGTAGGCCTGGAAGACAAAGCCGATGCGCGAGGCACGGATCTCGGAGAGCTGGTCGTCGTCGAGCTTACTGACGTCGTCCTCGCCGAGAAACAGTTGGCCCGAGGTGGGACGGTCGAGGCAGCCCAGCAGGTTCAACAGGGTGCTCTTGCCCGAGCCGGAGGAGCCCATGATGGCAACGTAATCCCCTTCGGGGACGTCGAAATTGACGCCCCGCAAGGCTCGCACAGTCTCCCCGCCCAAGGGATAATCCTTGGTCAGATCGCGAATCGACGCGGCCAGGGTCATGGACGGCCCTCCGCAGGCGGACGCCCGCTGAGACGTTTCGAAAATGCCAGCCATTCGTTCAAGGCGATCGCCTGATCACCGTTGGTGTCGATCGCGGCGAGATTCTCTTTCATCGGGCCGGCCAACTCCTCGGCCTCCAAGCGACCGTTGCCGTTCTTGTCGAGGCGGGTAAAGAGTTGGACCGGATCGATCCGGCCTTCCGGCGCCGTCCCGGCCTTCTTCGGAGTCGCCGGCGTCCCTCCCCTCTCTCCCGCCGGCGAGGCTGCCCCTTGCCCCGACTCGGCCTTCAGGGCCGCCGGCTTAGGCACAACGGGTAGGTCGGGCAGCCGGACCTTATCCCGATAGGCCGCCGCCCCGAGGACCACCTCCTCCCCCTCGTTCAACCCAGAGCGAATCACCACGTACTTGTCGTTCGTCGGGCCAATTTCCACCTCCCGCGCCTCCCAACGGCCTGCCTTATAGAGCAGGCAGTAGTGCTTCTCCCCCTGTTCGAGAACCGCCTGCACGGGCACTTGCAGCACCTTCGTCAAATGAGCCACGCGGATCTTCACTTCCGCCGTCAACCCCGGCCGCATGCCTTCCACCGCATTATGAATCCGCACGAGCGTCTCGTATTCCTTGATGCTCGAATTGAACCAACTCGTCGCTGCCGGATACTCGCTGACTTTCTCCACCGTGCCCGTCAGTTCCCGGTCCGGAAAGGCGTCCAAACGAATCGACGCCGCCATCCCCGTGGCCACCAGGGCGATCTTCGCCTCGTTGATCTTCGCCTTGACCTGCATCCGCTTGGGATCCGGCAGGCGGATGAGCACCTGCCGTTCGCGGACCTGCGTCCCCTCTTGAATCACAATCTCACTCCCCCCCCGGCGCTCGGCATCGTTGGCATAGACAACTTGCCCCGGGCAAGGCGCCCGGATCACGCATTTGGCGATCTGCGTCCGGATCAACTCCAGCTTCTCCAAGTCCAACCGGTGGCTATGCTCATCCGACTTGAGCTTGGCCTCGGCCGTCTTGATGTCGCTGTCCAACTGGGTGAGCATCTTCTGTTTGGTGAAATCCTCCAACACACGGAGCTTGGTCTCGGCAGTCTTTTTCGACATCTCCGCCTTTTCCAACGCAAACTCATCGGCTTCCAACTGGAGCTTGGTCACATAGCCCTTGCTGAAGAGCATCTTGCTATAGTCGATGAACTGCTTGGCCCGCCGGGCTTCCTCCTGGGCGACAAGGATCTCCCCCTCGATCGTCTGCCGCTCCTGGAGATACTTGCCGTCCAGATATTCCTGCTTGGCGATCTTCGCCGTCTCGTAGGCGTTGCGCGACTGGATCATCGATGCCTCGCTCGCGTTGCAGGCGATCTGCTGCTGCGTTTCCTCCGTCTTCAGGGCGGAGTCGTCGAGCCGGACGAGAATCTGCCCCTCCTCGACATACGTCCCCTCAGGAATCACTTCGAGGATCGTCGTGCCGGCGGAGTTACGGGCCTGCACTTCGCAACGAATCTCCACATTGCTGGCGCTTTGCAGTTCCCCCCGTTCCGTGATATCGTGCACGAATTCCCCTTGCTCCACACGATACGTCAGCGGCCCGGCCTCCTTCTCACTCCAGGAGATGCCGGGAAACATGGACCAGGCGACCGCCCCGGCGGCCAACACCAAGGGAATCACAACCAGCAACGTATATAGGGAAAGCCCGGCCCGTGGAGCGTTCCGAAGCTTCGGTCGTATTCGGCGCATGGAAGGAAGCCTCGCAAGATCCAAGGTCTGCCGGAAAACCGACTGCCGCGCAGACCGTTTTCGATGGAGGAGACAATTCGGGGGTCGGCTTCCAGTCTACACCAAAGGAATGGGCATGTCACCCATTTCCCCGGCAGAGAACCCGGTTTCGTTCTCCCGGGCCCCAAAACAAGAGGGGGCCAAAGGATACAGCCCGCCCCCACAAGCCGTGGGGGCGGGCTGCTCAATACTCCATCACGACTCAGCCCCTGCGAACATCCCAGGCAAAAAGCCTAACTCTTGCGAAGCATCATCCGGCTGTCGGCCACCGAGCAGCCTTCTCCCTTCGCGTGGACGATCAACGGGTTGATGTCCAATTCGGAGATTTCCGGATGATTGCAGACCATCTCTGAAAGCCGCAACAGGGTGTCGACAATCCCGTCGATGTCGCACGGCGGGTTGCCGCGGAAACCGTCCAGCACCTTGAACGCCCGAATCTCCCGGATCATCCGCTCGGCCGAGATCTGCCACATCGGCGCCAACCGGAACGAGACGTCCTTAAGCACCTCGACCAGCGTCCCGCCCAGCCCGAACATCATCAACGGTCCGAACCGCGCGTCGCGGTTGGCCCCGAGGATCACCTCCACGCCCTTGCGGGCCATCTCTTCAATCAACACGCCGTCGATCTTCGCATGCGGCACCGCCTTGAGTACGTTGCGGAAGATCTTCTCATAGCCGGCGCGGGCTTCTTCCCCGCCCCGAATGTTCAACAACACGCCGCCAGCGTCGAACTTGTGGACCACGTCGGCCGACATGACCTTCATCACCACCGGCACGCCAAACCGTTCGGCAATCGCCGCCGCCTCGTCGGCGCTGTGGGCCACGCCGCTCTTCAACAGCGGGAGCCGGTAGCACTCGAAGATCGGCCGGCACTCGGCTTGCGTCAGGTAACGCTCCTTCTGCCCGTCCAACGCGGCCTCGATCAGCTTCTTCGCCTTGGCCACGTCGATATCGGTCCACTTGCGCATCTGCCGGTTGGGGACTTCATGGAGCGTCACCAATCGCGTGGCCGCGGCCAACGCGCGGATCCCGTCCTCCGGGAACGCATAGTTCGGCACGCCGCCGTTGCGCAGGATCGCCACCCCCGGGGCCACGTCGCGGGCCCCCATGAAGGCACAGACGACCGGCTTGTTGATCCCCTTGACCGCCTCGGGAACCACGCGGGCCGTCTCCTCGATCTCGGTCATCGACTGCGGCGTCAAAATCACGATCCCCATGTCGACCCCCTCGTCCTCCAAGACCGTCCGCACCGCCGCCTGGTAGCGATCCGCCCGCGCGTCGCCGATCACGTCGACCGGATTGCGCGTCGAAGCGGCCGCCGGCAGCGCCGGCTTGAGCTTCTCGCGGGTCGCCTCGCTCAACTCGGCCAGTTTCAAGCCGTAACGCACCGCCGCGTCGGTGGCCATGATCCCAGGGCCGCCGGCGTTGGTGATAATCGCCACGCGGTTCCCCTTGGGCAACGGCTGCGTCGTGTAGAGGGCCGCGTAGTCGAACAGCTCGGCGATCGTGTCCACCCGTTGCACGCCGCTTTGCACCAACAGGGCATCGTAGACCGCGTCGCTGCCGGCCAACGAACCGGTGTGGCTGCTGACCGCCTTGGCCCCTTCGGGGGATCGCCCGGACTTCAGGCACAGGATCGGCTTGCCCGTGGTCCAGAAGATCTCCCGCACGGTCTCCATAAACCGCCGGCCGTTGCTCACATCTTCCAGGTACATGGCGATCACCGAGGTCGCCTCGTCCTTGGCCAGATACTCCAGCAGGTCGATCTCGTTCACATCGGCCTTGTTGCCGAAGCTGATGAACTTGCTGAAGCCCATGT
>CAZLDQ010000248.1:0-7705 GCA_964558295.1 uncultured Planctomycetaceae bacterium
AGGAGGCCGTCACCTACCTTAGCCGCTGTGCCATTTGGGCTGAAACACTACAGGTCGTGGCTGATCGTGGCGTAGGGTTTGCCTCCACTGCGCTGGCAGACCAGGGGATGCCGGGTGGGTTTGGACTCTTCAGTATCCGGGAACGCCTGGAACTGCTCGGCGGACAGTTGAATGTTGAAACAGGTCCACGACAAGGAACCCGGGTGGTAATCGAGATCCCCCGTGGACGTTTGTCGTCGGCGGCAGCCCCCATGGGCACAATGGAGGGAGCCGCATTCGCATTTCACGCCAGGGAGGAAAAGACGCGGGCCGACAGGTCGGAAAAGGTTCGAGTGGTGCTGGCCGACGACCATGCAATCGTGCGTCAGGGATTGGCGGGCTTACTCCGCGACCAGGGTTCCATCGAAGTCGTCGGCGAGGCAGCCGATGGACGCCAAGCGGTCGAGATCGCGCTGGAAACCCGACCTGATGTCGTGTTGATGGATGTGACGATGCCCAACCTCAACGGAATCGAAGCTACCCGTCGGATTCTTTGCGCCCTGCCAGACACTCGGGTAATCGGCCTGTCCATGCACGAAGCGGCCGACATGGCCACTGCAATGCACAAGGCCGGAGCGGTCGCTTACTTGCGCAAGGACACGGATACCGATGTCTTGGTATCGACAATTCTCTCCACACCACGGTCTGGTTGTCCACAAGCGCGTGACAGATCCAGATGAGCCCCCCGCTTTCCAACCAAACGAGTGGGGAGCAGTCATTGGCAATAACGTCATTGCCAACCGCGATTCTCGGACAACGACTCGACGAAATGAGCTTACGATGTACAATAAAGATTCTTGTCTTGCTGCGGCGATTACGCGTCAAGCGAAACAGGCGACGTAAATCCTTAAACGAATACAAGTTGAGGCCGTAGCTCAGTCGGTAGAGCAACGGACTTTTAATCCGTAGGCCGTGGGTTCGAGTCCCACCGGCCTCACTTGCGAGCCCACGACGAAGCGTGGGCTCGTTTCGTTTTGGCTTTCAAGGCAGCAGAATTACGGCGCACACCCCACCCACAGGAGGTGCCCGACTAGAACATATCGGTTGGTGGCACCAAGCCGAGGCGTTTGTCGAGTGGCAGGGGGGTGCCTTGCACGTCAGTCAATGGGCGTGGCGGATCAACCCGCTGAGACAGAAGGGAGACGACAACCATCAGCACTAGGGACACGATTACGGCAGGTGTCGAACTGATGTAGACAGCATCCCAGACCGCGCTCTCGAAATCGAGGATGCCATCGGCGGCCGTGTTGGCAACCTTGGTGATCGGGTAGAACCAGACGAGTACGCCAACCAGCCACGTGGCGAAACCGCCGAGATAGGCGGCAATCGCTCCGCTGCGATTCGCCTTCTTCCAGTACATCCCGAAGGCAAATGGGACAAACAGGCCGACCAGGAGGACTGCCCAGGAAATCATCGCCAACTTGTAGATCGTGGCGATGGCCATCGCGATTCCGATACTTGAAAGTCCAATCACGACGACCATGATCCGCGTCCAGCGAAGCTTCTGAACATCGTCCATCTCGGGCCAGATCGCCGGCAGGATGTTCTCGGTAACGACGGACGCCCCAGCGAGGATTGAACTGTCGGAAGTACTCATCAGGGCCGAGGCCAACGCTGCGATAAACACCGCGGTGATGACCGGCGGCACGAACTTGATCGCCGCCATCACCAGCAGACCATCGAGTTCGGCCGTCGGAATGCTCGGAAAGAGCTTGAACATCATGATGCCAATCAACGGCGACATCACACCAAAGACGAGGTAGAGCCCAGCGGCAGCGTAGCTTCCCCAGACTGAGGTCGCCTCGTTCTTCGCCGACATCGACCGCTGCATCAGGTCCTGGCAGGCAACACTGCCGACGCCGACGGTCAGCCAAGAGGCAAGCCAGTAGAAGATCCCCAGATAGCCGGTGTAGCCCAAGAAGCCTTCCTCGCCGGCGATTGGCAGGAGGGTGAAGGGCTGGGAGACGTTCTGCGAAGCGGCATCGGTTACCATTCCCGACCACCCCCCGACGGCGTTCAGGACGTAAAGGAAAACGACCGTAATGCCACCGGCCGTAAAAAACATCTGGATGAAGTCGAGCAGGGTGTCGGCAAGCATTCCCCCCATTGTCGTGTAGAAGGTGACGATCAGGCCGACGACGAGCATCCCGGTGGACACGTCCCAGCCAAGGAGCGTGTGAAGCACGTTGCCGCCGGCCACGATCTGGGCAGCCGTCCAAGTGAAATAGGTCGCCAATTGGGACAAGGAGGCGAGGAGACTCATCTCCTTGCCGTAGCGTTTCTCAAAGAAATCGACCACGGTCAGGTACTGCGCCCGGCGCATCAGGCGGATGAAAAAGACGCCGGACACCAGCAAGCAGAGCACGGCACCAAAGGGATCGAAGACCACGCCCTGAAAACCGTAGCGGTAGGCGGTCGACGCGGCTCCCATGAGTGTCTCGGCGGCGAACCACGTGGCCATGATCGAGGCCGCCGCGATGTAGATCGGCAGGCTCCGGCCAGCGACGATGAAATCGGCCGCGTCCGACACCCGACGCGAGGCCCAGTAGCCGATTGCCAACCGAACGCCAAAAAAGACAACGATGGCTGTAAGAACCAGCCCGGTGTAGGGATAGTTGCCGAGGTCCATGGTAGGTCTGGTAATGACTCCGCTGGGTTAAAGCCGCTAATGCGGGGTGAACTCGGTGGAGCATGCGCCAAGGCACAAATGGTCGCCTGCCTGGAACGATCGCCCGCTCAGTGATGCAAGGGAACAATTGTCGTGGTCGAAGGCCACGCTTGCAATGGGATCTCCATGTTTTTTTGGGACAGCGACTGACCAGCGCCTTGGCTTCGCCCCCCCTCTCGAGAAGTGCATCCACCCAAAGGGAGACGAGTGTGCGTCCCCGGATTGGTTCGTCCCCGGATTTGGTTCAGTCGTTGTCGCAGCGGGTGGGGATGGCGGTCACCCCCGAGTCAGAGCCACCAAGCCTCGACTTGGCCGGAGTGATTCGCCACCGCAGCACGTCTTGTTGACGTAATTTCTCAACTCGCTTGACGCAGGGGATCATTGCGGCGGACCGGGACAGGGCTAAGCTAGTGCGTGGGAAGCGTTGGTTTCCCGACTCGCCTAATGACGCCCCCTGAGAACGAGCCCCCCGCGTCGCCGGGTCGCACGATGCGTTGATGCGGCCTGCCCATGTCTCGGCGGTCGTCTCACAAGGAGCTACGGAG
This sequence comes from uncultured Planctomycetaceae bacterium, assembly GCA_964558295.1. Lineage (GTDB taxonomy): Bacteria > Planctomycetota > Planctomycetia > Pirellulales > Thermoguttaceae > JBDKTH01. The sequence continues at coordinate 3,253 of CAZLDQ010000248.1, forward strand.
ATGAAACCGGTTCTGTACTGCCGTATCGTTGCCAGTCTCACACTACTGATCGTGATGAACGGGAGCGGATGGCTCCTGGCCGCCGAGCCCGAGGCGGCGTGCACGCTGGAGAATCAGTATGTCCAGTATGCCATCGGGGCCGATGGAAGCAACCGGCAACTGATCGACAAACGCGACGGCAAAGATTACTGCGGCGGCAATCGGACGTCACGTTTCGCTACGATCAAGAAGGGGGGCAAGTCGTATGGCTCGTCGAAGGTGAGTTGGGGCGAGGGGCGGTTGACGGTTGAATTCGGTGACGCGAACGTACAGGCCGTCATCGCGGCCAGGTCCGAGCCACACTATTTGATACTGGAAGTGGTCGCCGTAACGGGAGAGCCCGAGGAATTGGCCTTCATCAACGTGCCGCTGACGCTCAAGGGCACACCCGAAGAGCCGTTGGCGGCATGTGTCTTGGCCCTCAATCTCCAGACGAATGTGCCGCAATTGCCGCGTCCTTCCACGTATTTGCGTGCTTTGTGCTATCCGCGGTTCGGATTGGTCGGGGCGAAGGCAGCCGTGCTCGCTTGCCCCACGGATAAGCTCCGCGCGGTGATGCAGGAAGCCGTCAACGCCGCTCCCGAATTGCCCCACTCGTCGATCGGAGGTCCCTGGGCCATGGGACAGCCGATCAACCAAGGCTCGTATCTGTTCAACTTCGGCGACATGTCGGAAGAGAAGGTCGACGACTGGATCAAGCTGGCCAAGAGCCTGGGAATCACCCAGATCGACTTCCATGGCGGCGTCTCGTTCCGGTTCGGCGACTGCCAGCCAAACCTCAAAACCTATCCTCGCGGATTTGACAGCCTGAAGGCCGTAATCACCAAGCTGCATGAGGCCGGAATCGCCGCGGGGCTTCACACCTATGCCTTCTTCATCGCCAAGAATTGCCCTTGGGTCACGCCGATTCCCGATCCCCGTTTGGCCAAGGACGCCACGCTGACGCTAGCCGAGGACCTCTCGGCGGAGGCGAACACCGTACCAGTGGTCGAGCCGACCACGAACATGTCAGCGGTGACTGGATTCTTTGTGCGCAACAGCGTCACCCTGCAAATCGATGACGAGTTGATTACCTATTTGGGCGTGTCCCAAGAGGCCCCCTATAGGTTTACCGGCTGTCGGCGCGGGGCCTACGGCACGAAGGTCGCCGCGCACGCCAAGGGGGCGAAGGTACATCATCTGAAGGAGTGTTTTGGGCTTTTCGTGCCCGATCCCGAAACCTCGCTGCTGGCCGAGGTGGCCGCCAAGACGGCCGAGGCTTACAACACGTGTGGGTTCGACATGATCTATCTCGACGCGTTGGACGGCGAGGACGTTCTCGGCGGCCGGGAGAACGGCTGGCACTACGGATCGAAGTTCACGTTCGAGATCTGCAAGCGGCTCAAGAAGCCGGCCCTGATGGAGATGAGTACCTTCCATCACCACCTCTGGTACGTACGTTCCCGGCACGGTGCCTGGGACCATCCGAATCGCTCCCACAAGCACTTCATCGATATCCACTGCCGCTCGAATGAAGACTGCCGGCGCATGTTTCTGCCGGCCCAGTTAGGTTGGTGGGCGGTGAAGACCTGGACCGGGGCCCAAGGCGAACCGACCTTTGCCGACGACATCGAGTATCTGATGTGCAAGGGGTTGGGCACCGACACCGGTTTCGCCCTGATGGGAATCAGTCCGGAAAACGTTGACAAGACTCCCGCCCTGCCGCGATTGGGTGCGATCATCAAACGTTACGAAGACCTGCGCCACTCTGGCCAAGTGCCTGAGGCGATCAAAGCCCGCCTGCGCATGCCGGGCGAGGAGTTCACGCTTCTCGGCAGCCTCGAAACGGGGTGGAAGTTCCTGCCCGTGCAATACGCCAAGCACAAGGTCGAATCGGCCGAGCCGTGGAGCCGCACCTGGAAGACGGTCAACAAGTTCGACCGCCAGCCGGTTCAACTGCGAATCGAGGCGCTCATGGCCGCCGGCCCCTATGACGCACCGAGCAACCCGATAGTTGCCGAGTTCACCCATCCCACCGAGTTCAACGCCCGGGCGAGCAAGCCGGGCGTCACAGCCGAATTGCAGATTTCCCAGGAGCAAGTCAAAGTCGGCGCGACGAGTGGCCGTCTGACAGCGTCTCACACCCTATCGACCCGAACAGGAACTTGGGCCAACGTGGAAAAGAAGTTCACCCCGCCGCTTAATCTGAACGCCCAGCAAGCCTTGGGCCTCTGGGTGTATGGCGACGGACAGGGCGAAGTGCTCAATATCCAACTCCGCAGCCCAGCCCATCTTTCCCACGGTATTGGCGATCACTATATCCCCATCGATTTCACCGGCTGGCGATATTTCGAGTTGATCGAACCGGAGGGCGAGCGTCATGACGACTACCAGTGGCCCTACGGCGGCATCTATGCGATCTATCGCGAATCGGTCAGGTTTGACCAAGTGGAGTCAATCGGCCTGTGGTACAACAACCTGCCGGTGGGGAAAGCCGCAACCTGCTATCTCAGCCCGATCAAGGCCCTGCCGCTCGTGAAAACCAAGCTTGTCAATCCGGCGGTCACCATTGGCAGGACAACGATCACATTCCCCGTGGAAATCGAGAGTGGCTCCTACTTGGAGTTCAACTCGATGACCGACTGCAAGCTTTACGGTCCCACAGGCGAATTGCTCCGCGAAGTAGTACCGCAAGGGCAGGTGCCGACGCTCGAACCGGGTGACAATACATTGCAATTCGGCTGCAACGCCCCGGATGGCGTCACCCCACGCGCCCGAGTAACCGTGATCAGCCGCGGCAATCCACTGTAACGGCTTGGGCACAAGCACTGTCTGCCCACCGGCTCGACCGGAGGTTTGGGGTACGGGGTTTGCACAAGAGTCGCATGTTGCGACACTTCGTGGCCCAAACGTGCGGGGAGGTCCCCATGTCCTTGGTCTTCAAACCGGTTTTCTGTGAGGGAATCGATCAGATTTCCTATTTCCTTGGTGATACGGATTCCGGCACTGCCGCGGTGATCGACCCGCGACCGGATGTGGATGTCTACGGCCAATTGGCGTGCAAACATCGTCTGGCCATCACTCACATTCTGGAAACCCACATCCAGGCCGATTTCATGAGTGGGTCGCGCGAGTTGGCTAATCGGATTGGTTCGGCCAAGATCTATCTGAGCCGCGAGGCCGAAGCGGATTATGGGTTTCAACACCAGCCCGTCCACAAAGGGGACTCATTCGAGTTTGGCACGGTGGTGCTCACGGCCCAACATACTCCAGGGCATACGCCGGAACATCTGGCCTATCTCATCACTGAAAAAAAACGCCCTGAGGCGCCTTGGGGCGTATTGACGGGCGACTCGCTGTTTGTCAATTCGGCAGGGCGGCCGGATCTGCTCGGCGAGGGTATGCGCGAACGGTTGGTGAGGGAACTGTACCAGACACTCTATGGTTTCTACCTTGGGTTGGGAGACGAAGTAATGGTCTTTCCAGGCCATGGTGCGGGGTCGGCCTGCGGAGTGGCGATTGGCGATCGGTTGATGAGCACCATTGGGTACGAACGACGATTCAACCCGTTTCTCCGGTTTGTCGATTACGAGAGCTTCCGAGCGTTTGTCCTCGAAGAACCCCCGCCGGCACCGGCCTATTATGGTCGACTCAAACGACTCAACACCCAAGGCCCCCCCGTGCTGGCCCATCTCCCCAGCACCCCCGGGCTGACGCCTCGGGCCTTCAAAGTGGCGATCGAGGCCGGTTGCATGGTCGTCGACACACGCTCGATGAATGCCTTCGGTGGCGGGCATATCCCCGGGGCAATCAGCCTCGGGGCCACCCCCATGCTGTCGGTCTGGGCCGGCGAAATGCTCAATCCCGATCAGCCGTTGCTCCTTGTATTGGAGGACGACGAGGACTTGCCGGAGGTGCTGCGGCTATTCCTCCGCACCGGCTTCACGAACCTCGCCGGCTACTTGGTCGGTGGGATGCAAATGTGGCAAAACGCCGGTTATCCGTTGGAGTCGCTCGCCCAGATCAGCGTGCACGATCTGAAGACTTACGGTCAACAGATGCAGATTCTCGACGTGCGAAGCCCTCAAGAATGGTCGCAAGGCCACATCCCCGGAGCCATACACGCCTACCTCCCCCGCCTGCGCGATCACTTGCCGGATATTGATCTCTGGAAACCAATCGCCGTCTACTGCAGCAACGGCTATCGGGCCAGCATTGCCGCCAGTCTGCTCCAAGCCCATGGCTTTGAACGAGTGCACAACGTGCCGGGCAGTTGGCAGGCCTGGACCAGTGCGGCGTATCCGGTGGAGCGAGAGGAGCGAGTCAGCGCGTAGGGAAGGAGGAGGGGGGAGGCGGAATGATGATTGATGAAAAAGGCATCGTGCATCGGCCTTCTGATCGACCTAGGTAAGCCCTCGCGGGCTGTCCGTGTCAC
>CAZLDQ010000249.1:0-7681 GCA_964558295.1 uncultured Planctomycetaceae bacterium
GAAACGCGAGCCCCCCGATTGCCTTTGCGGGGAATCGCGATTTTACCGCTCAACAGACCCTAGCAATCGCAACGACTTCCAAACAACGCAAGCGACTCTCTGGTCGTGGTGTAGGGCTTGGCGCATCGTAGTAACGTGGTAAACTTATTCGTAACGATTCTGTGCCGTTTTGGAGCGAAGCTGAATATCTGTTTCGTTTTCCATAAATGGGGATAGATGGGGAGTCTATCGTCAGCAGGATTGATTAGCTGGGATATGGAATGGGTGTTATCATTTCTCTATCCCACCAATTTGGAGAGGTGGCTGAGTGGTCTAAAGCGCGGGTTTGCTAAATCCGTGAGGGGGTCCCCCCTCCGCAGGTTCGAATCCTGTCCTCTCCGCTAATGATTCTGGCAGGTTGTGGCAATCGCCAGAAGAGTCTTGCACAAGCCCTTTTGAAACAAGGGCTTGTGTCGTTTCTTGCCAAGCATTTCCAGAACCCGCCGATGGTTGCTGCACCGGAAAATGCACCGTTTCAGTCACCAACTGCACCGGATTCTGCACCGCCTGTCCCGGGTCGTTTCCGCCGGCCGTTTCAGGAGTTACCGCCCGCCGGAAGTCATCGTCAGTTACCATGAGGTAATGCTTCATGGCAATCCGCGGCGTATTCCCCAGCCAAGCGGTTACCACGTGAAGGGGGTACTTTTGGACCAATTCGGTTTCCCGGCTCCCTCGGAGGGCATGGAACAACCGGGGCCAAGGGGTCAAGCCGGCCCGCTTGACGATCCGCTCAAAGTGAGTCCGCAGATTACAGTTTCTCCACCCGCTCGGGGTGCAAGCCGCTTGCCGGTATCGCTCGTTGTTCACCACGTACACCGCCCCATCGGGCGCCAGTTCCAAGGCTTCCGCTAGCACCGCCCGCACCTCAGGGAAAAGGGGCGTTTCTCGCGTGTCCTTGCCCGGGTGGTGTTCCGTCTTGGGGCTCGTCACGTACATCCGGTCGCGTGCCCAGTCGATGTCGGTCCACTTCAGGCTTAGCACCTCACTCGGGCATCGCAGGCCGCCGTAGCGTGCCAGGACCACGATAACCCGCCAGTCGATGTTAGGGCAGGCTTCCAACAACCGGGCAACGTGATCCCTGGGGATGAATTGCTGCCGGTCGCTCTTGGTGGTCGCTTTGCTCGCCACTGCGGCAAACGGGTTGCTCGAAACCAACTTCCGCTTCATCGCCGCCCGGAAGAATTGCCGGGCGAATTGCAGCCGCTTGGATACCGTGGTCGGTGCAAGCTTCTCTTGGAGGAGAAACGTCTTGAAGTCTTCGGCCGCCGGTTCGTCGATGGTCCGCAAGTCGCGATGTTCCCCGTAGAAGTCCTTCAGGTTGCGTATGGTTTGGGACCACACCTCTTGCGTTGCCGGCTTCACGTCGATGCGGCGTTGCGTGTACTTGTCCAAGAAGGCCCCCAGCGTTACCGACGATGAAGCCTTCCGCCTCGGCACTAAACCCACGGCTTCCAGTCGGCCGTACATGACGGTATCCAAGGCGGCCACCCATCGGGCCGTTTCATCATCCAGGGGATGCCCTGTCAGGGCCGCCGCTACCAGGTGTTCGATCCGGACCTTGACGGCCAGGGCCACCCTCTCGGTAGCCTTCCCTAGGCGGACACTTCGCCGCTTCCGGTCCGGCCCGACAAACTGGATAGTCTTTCGTCCGTTGGGTTCTCGGGATATGCTTGCCATTGTTCTGCCTTTGCTCTGTAATCGTTCGTACACGCCTACCTTGTTTTGCCTCGGGGCCGGGGTTTTCGGGGCCTGTCGATGGGCGGGATCGGGCCCAACTTCACTTCGATCCCGAGGGCCGCCATCAGCTTGTCGGCCGCGTCCAGGTAGATGGTCCGTTCCCCTCGCGCAAACTTCATGAGGCTTTGCCGTTTCACTCCGGTTCGCCGTTCCAGTTCGATGAACGGCAAGCCGCTTTCGGAAATCGCCTGCAATAGGGCCCCTGTCGCCGTCAGTTTCTTTCGCTTGAGCATGTTTCGCTTTCCTTGTGTCTGTACCCGTTGTTACAGATTTTCCGTGGCAGTCAATGGGGTTGTTTGCTCGGCCGGGCTGCCCCTCTAGTCCGCCGCCACGTCGGCCGCCCGCTGCCGGAGTCTGCCGGCGCGCTCGGCCAACCGGGTTGCCCGCATGTGCCCGTTGTGCTCGCATGTCAGACAATGCCGGCCGCCCGTCAGGTCCTCCCACCAGCCGAACCGGCCACACTGGGGGCAGGTCCAATCGGGCAACGGCAAGGCCTCGAAGTCCGCCACCGCCCACCAGCGATCTTCGTCGGGCAGGTCGGGGGATTCCCAGACACGCGGGCCCGGGCGCGCGGCCCGAGCCACCCACCCTTCGACGGCCGGGCCGGCCTGGGGCGCGGGGCCGGCGGCCGCCGGGACGTCGCCCGGGGACCGCCCCTGGGGCTGCAAGGGCTCGCTGCCGGCCGGGCTGTCGGCCGGGGCTGCCGTCGCCTGGGGCTGCGCGCTCGGGGCCTGGGGGCTGTCGGCCGGGTCGGTCCTGAACAGGCCCGTCAGAAAGTCAGTCGCTCTGAATGTCATCGAAAAACACTCCCATACCTACCCCTGGGAACCGTCCCTACTGTCCCTACCGTCCCTTTTTGGCTGCTTCCGGCCGGTTTCGGGGACGGTTCGCCGTCCTACCGTCCCTTCCGAGAACCTCGTTTTTCTCGGGGAAAATCGAGGGCAAGGGACGGTAGGGACAGTAGGGACGGTTGCCAGGGGGCTATCCGGCCTCTTTGTTCTCGACAGGGACGGTTGCCGCGTCGGGTAGGTCCAGGTCGATGCCATAGGAATCCTGGACGCGCCGCAGATGGTCTATCGTCACGTCGCGAAACACCCGCCGGCCCATGCTCTTTTTGGGGGTCGGGATTCCGTATCGTTTCAGGTGCGAGGTTACCGCCCTGGGGGTCCAACTCCTGAACGCCGTCGGTTCGAGTTCTTGGGCCTGTTTCAGGATGTCGCCCGGTTCCGGCCGTTCCCCCAGCCGGATTGCTTCGGCCAACAGCCGTAGCAAGGTTTCGTCGTGGTCGGGCGTCTGATCGTCCTTCCCTTGGTCGATGATCTTCAGGGCGTGTTCTTGGAGGAGACTCCGCAGCCCGAGGGCCCCCGCTGATTCGATCCACGCCGCCAAGGCCAAGAGAGGCTGCCAGAGTTCATAGTTCCGGCCGTCGATGCCGGCCGGGCACACGTCGTCCCGGTTGGCCAACGCCAGCCAGGTCGGGCCGTGCTCCAGGGCCAGCGCGTGCAGGTCGTCGCGCAGCTGCTGCCAGCCGGCCGGGTCCGCGTCGATCCGACGTTTGGGCTTGTCGCTGCCTGGGGCTGCGCGAAACATCATAATAGGGATAGCTCGGCTTGCCAGCGCCGGGGGCAGTCCCGCGATGCAGGCCAGCGCCTTGGGGCCGTACACGTCATAGGAAACGGCGCGGAAGGAATCGCCAACGGGCTCCAACCGCAAAGCCGCGCCGCCGCGTTTGTAGCCAGCCAGCAGCATTGAAAGGACTTCCGAAACGTCGGGGTCGCCTGATTGTTTCAGCCGTTCGGCTTCATCAAGCAGGAGGCACCCGCCGGCCGCGTGCAACGTACGAAACAGGGCCGCCGCGGTCAGGTTGCTTGACACCAACGGCCGGAAAACCAGCCGGCTCAGCACCTCGAAAAGCCGGCTCTTGCCGCTGCCCAACGGACCACCGATGAACAGATAGGGTACCGCCGACCACGCATGGTAAACGTAGGTGAGCATCACCCAGCAAACGACCGTTGCCGTGATTCCCGGCGCGTGCGCTCGGGGCAGGTCGATGAAACGGGCGAATAGCTTAGCCGCCCGCCTGAACACGTCGGCCGGGTTCGGGGCCGGCTCGCCGGCCAGCCAACGGCGTCGGGCGTCGGCTGACCAGCCCGGGAGCGTTGTCGGGCCGGGTTCCGCCGGCTGGGGATGCACCCACAGCCGGCCGCCGTCGCCAGGCAGGTCCAGGGCCGAGGGCAGGAGTCGCCGTTCGCGTGTGCCGTCCTTCCAGCGAAGGTACACCCACCACCGGCCGGCCACCGTGTTGCCCATCGGTATCATGCTGGGAATCGCCACACCGGAAACCTGGGGCACAATGAACCGCTCGGGACGAATGATATGGGAAACGTCCACCTCGGGCGCGTCGGCCTGGGGCTGCGCGTCGCCGTTGCCGCGGGCTGCCACGTCGGCCGCCGCCTTGAGAAGCTCGGCCTCGATTGTCGCCGCGTCGATGCCGGGCCTGCCGTCGCAGAGTCGCCTTGCGAAGTCGGCGCGGGTCTTCGGTTTGGTGAGGTTCAGGCTTTCGACGGCAAGAACGTCGGGCCCGAGTTTCACCGTGACCGTCGCCGTTCCGTTACGTCCGGAGGGGGTGTATTCGAGGATCAGGCCCTCGGGTTCATCGGGCGGTTTGCTGGCGTCGTTCATGTCGTCTGCCTTTCCGTGATGTGCTGATAGTCAGTCGCCGGACCGGGGCCGCGTCGATCGCCACCGCCACGTCGGCCGCTGTCGCCCCCGCCTGTCGCCACGCCCGGGCGTCCTTGATGCCGACTGGGGGCGTAATGATGCGGACCCCCGGCACGTAGGCCGCCAGGGATACTGCCAATGCGTTCGCCCCGCGTTGCCCGGGCTGGTCTCCATCGGCCACGATGACCACTTCCGCGGGCTGCCGCTGGCCGACCAGTTCCACCAGCAGCTTCACGCCGCCGGTACAGGAGGGCCGCCCCACGGCCGCAAAGCCGAGGTCCAAGAGGGCCGCCGTGTCGGTGGGGCCCTCGCAGACGAGCAGCCGGCCGCCGGCCGCGGCCAGGCCGGCCGGGACGAACAGGCCCTCACGCCCGCCGCGTACCGCCAGCTTCCGGCCATCGGGCCGCCGTAGCCGGATGCCCAGCACCCTGCCGGCCGCGTCAGTCATGGGAAATGACCAGCAGTGTCGGTCAGGGGACCAGCCGGCCGCCAGCCGAAACAGGCTGTAGGGCGTCACCCCCAACGAACCGGCCAGCCGGGCCAACTGGGGCGAGGCCTCGGGCAGTCGCCACCGGGCCGCCAGCCGTGCGAGGTCGGGCCGGCCGCCGATGGCTCCACGCAGCGCCGCGGAGATTAGCCGCCGGACCGGGGACCACACAGGGCCGTCGTCGCGCAGCCGATGCAGCCAGCCGGCCTCCCCGGCGCGCCGGTCGCTCTCGACACGTTGGCAGATTGCAGCCGTAGGGGCGTCATCGTCGCCAGCGAACAAACACCAGTCAGGCTTGCCGCACACTGGGCATCGCCGCCGCTTAGAGACCCGTTGCCAGTCGCCTTTGTTACTCTTACTCACTGGCCGGCCCTCCCATCGGTTCGAGGGCAGCCAGCCGCGATCCAGGCGACGTAGGCCGCTCGGCTATACCGCACCGTACCCCTGCCGATCGTCAGGGCCGGAGGGGAAATGCCGTCGCGTGCCCACTGCCACACGGTTCGCTCAGAGACTTGGCATAGCTCGGCCACCTGCCGCAGTGTCAGCAACTCGGGGGCCACTGTTTCGGGGGTGTTAGTCTGCATCGGACACCCCCTGTCGTGGCTCGGCACTCTCGATTACCACGCCCAGACGGCGCAGCTCTTGCAGGGCTTGCTGCTCCCGGTTGAAATCGCCGTCGATTCGGGCACGCTCCCAGACCGCGAACCACGCGGTAGCGCAGTCCTCGGGCCGCTGGGGCTTCGGGGGTCTTGGCCTCACCGTGATCTCCTTTCACTGTCCAGTTTCCCAAAAAAACAACTCTGGAAAATGGGCGAGTGTCGGGAGGGTGTCGACCTGCAAAGGCAAGAAAGACCCGTGTTTTACGGGGCTTTGGCAATTCGGGTGTCGCCCAAAGTGTCGACTCGACACTCTGGCCGACATTGGCTACTGCCATGCCTCTAGGTTGCCGTCGCCGTCCTTGGTTCCCCGAGGTTTTTCCCACCGCCCTTGCTTCAGGGCCTCTCGGGCTGCCTTGTACATCGGCCACTTATACAGCGTTGTCCGATTGCACGGCACGGCGGCGGCAATTTGTGTATCGGTCCACTTAGGGTGCTGCACCAGCAGTGCTAGGGCCCGTGTCTCCTTGGATAGCTCCGCCCGGCCTGGGCGTGTCGCCTGGGATCCCCGCAGCTTCTCCGCGTCAGCCGCCGGCACATCTTGCGTGATGATGACTTCCGGGCCAAGAATCTCGACTACCCGATTAACCTGCACCAATAGAACCTTCAGCGCCTCCACTACGCTTTGGTCCCTGGGGTCGAGCTCTACCCCCCATTCCTCAATCACCCCGAGGGGGCATCCCATCAGCTTCAAGGTCGCGTAGGCGTTCTGGACGGCCTTCTCCGCTTCGATGCCGCCGGGGGCCGGCGAGAAGGGCCCGATCCACCGCCAAGAGGTGGCGTGTGTGTGTAGGGCACGGGTGGCGTTCTCGATCGCCTCCAATTCGCTGATGCCGTAACAGTCAAAGACGAGCGTCTGTTTGCAGTAGTCCAGCCACGCCTGGAAAAGACTTTTTACGGTCGACGCAATGTCGGCCCAAAGCTTGTGAGGGGTCATATCTCCAATCCTTTAGAAGGGGGCCCGGACAGGTATCGAGGGCGATTGGAGAGTTCCCGCGACACCTGCCCGGGCGCTTGGCCGGTAGCTAGCCGGCCGTCCCTACTTTAGCCGCTAGGGGCCGTTGGCGACAGTGGGGCCTGCCGGGTGGTGCATGGCTATTGTGGTGCGTTTCGGTCTGCCATCGTCTGCCGTCCGGGGCTACCCTTCCATCCCATCGCGTACCAGCGAGAGGATTACCCCGCGGGTAGTCTGGGACAGGTCCGGCCATGCCGTGATCACTTGGGCTAGGTCGGGGTCCGTCGCGCCCGTCCGTGCTTCCCGTGCACCGGATTCTGCACCGCCTCGGTGCAAAAACGCGGTATTTCCCGAGGAAAACAGGGGCTGTTCGCGTCCTGTCCTCTCCGCTTTGGTTTTCTACCTAACACGCTAAGTTGTTCTAAAAGAATAACTTAGCGTTTCTTTTGCGATGCTGAAAAGCCTCCCTGGTGCACAAATGGTGCACAGCCCGTGCACGGGAGGATGACGGTGGTTTCTTCCAAACGACGCCGCCCGAAGCGGAGACAGATCGGGCGGATCTCGTACTACTACCACCATGGAAGCTGGTGGGTTTACTACCGGGACGGTGAGCGTCAGGTCCGTCACCGGGTGGGGGAGGACGAGCAGCTCGCCGAGCAGGTGGCCGCCCAGGTCAACGCCCAGTTGACGATCGCGGCTCCCACGATGTTCACTCTTACCCCTCTGACGGTTCCCGAGCTCTGTCGGCGGTCTCTTGATCACCACCAGCATGTCGAGCGGTCGTCGCTAGCCACGATCCGTCGCTACCGCGCCGCGCGACGGCATCTGGAGGAGTCCTCTGCCAAGATCGGGGGGATCTGCCTTACCATGAGCACCCGGCGGATTCGTTCGTCTGGTACCTCTGCTCGACCCAAGTCGCTCCCAACGGGCACCCGAACACGGCCCGGCGATACCTCTGAGACAAGGACGTCCGGTGATTGTTCACGGAGTTCTTGCTCTTCTCGTGCCCGCTGGAACCCCACGGCAACGGACTGACAATCGTCATCCTGAGCAGGGGAATTTGGCTTGTCCATCGCCTCCCCCGCC
>CAZLDQ010000250.1:0-7680 GCA_964558295.1 uncultured Planctomycetaceae bacterium
CGTTAGGCGCCAGCGCCCGGAGTGGTTTCCGGCGGGGCCGCAGCGAACGACTGGAGGGCCAAGTAGTTGGGACCGAAACGCTTGATGTTGTCCAGTTGCTTGTCGAACTCGTCAAAGTGCGATTCTTCGTCGGTCACCAGCGTTTCGAACAACTGCTTAGTAGCCGAATCAGAGTTGGCGCTCGATTCGATGGCAAACTTGTTGTAAAGATCGACGGCGCCCTGTTCCAGCGCAGCCGCCCGTTTGAGGATTTCCTGTGGGTCGTCGACCTTTTCAACCGGTCCAGACGCGACCATCTCCACATCGCCTTTGAGGAAGAGAATTCGCTCGGCCAAGGTCTCAATATGGGTCATTTCCACAATCGCAATACGGCGGAACATCGCCGAGAGGGGCCCAAACCCCTGGTCATCGAGGTGGAAATGCCAATACATATACTGATGGACCGCCTGCAGTTCATCGGCAACGGCTCGATTCAACAACTCAATGCTCTTCTGCCGGTTCATCGCATTCTCCTGATTATCGAATTGGAAATCACGGCGTGGAAACATTTAGTTTCTTAGCCGATCGGAGGCCTTTTGTCCAGTCCCGGTTCACAGGGCCGATCGCCCAGCTTGAAGAAGCTTGAGCGGCTCGGTTCGTCCGGTAACAATTGCCGGCCAGAGGGCACCAACCAGACACAAGAGGAGGGTAACTCCAAAGCCAAATCCAAGCTGCGACAGGGGAATGACAAGCGGAGGGTTGAGACCACCAAAGAAACTGACGTACTGGGAAATGCCCGTTCCACACCAACCGGCCGTGACGCCGAATGCCAGACTGAGAAAACAGGCAACCAGCCCGATCAGTAGCCCCTCGGCCAGAATCATCCGGCATATTGCCCAGCGAGTGATGCCCATGGCACGCAATACGCCCAATTCCCATCGCCTCGCCCGAACCGAAGCCATGATTGTGTTGACAACGCCCAGGGAGGTCACCAACAGCGTAATCAGCGGCAGCTGGCACATGGCCCAGATCATGCCGTCAGCACGACTAAGGATTCGGGTTCTGACGTCCTCGGGAGTGCTGAGCCGCAAGGATCGTCCGAACATCGTTGCCCCGACAGCCCAGGTTCCCTGGCCGTTGACCGGCTGGGGTTCGCCCAAATTACGGTCGGCAATCGGCTGCATTGCGGCACCGATCAGGGCCACGTCAACGTTCTTGTCACGATTCATCCAGAAGAAATTGATCTGCCTGATGTCAAAGTCGCGGCGCACTTGTTCATAGTCGGCAAACACCATCGCAGCAGCCCGAGCGCTTCGCCGGCGCAGGCCAGAAAACTTCGTCATCCAATGCCAGCCGGGCAGCGAGACGGCCCCAGCAATCGTATACTGGACCGGTTTGTCGGGTTTTTCCGGGGGAATCATCCCGAAACGGTCGCCGATTCTCAATCCCGTGGTTGTGAGGAAATGATCGGGAACAATGCAAAAGCGGCCGTGCTTCAGCTTGGCGACCGCTTCTTCTGCCGTGCCGTCCGTGAATCTTGCGGCCACCAGCGGCTTCGGGCCGCCAAAGGCCACCTCGGGATCGAGCCCGATCATGATCACGTTGTCTTGTCGGGTGACCGAGCTGCCTTGCTGGCTGCCGGTAATGTCACTGGCCAAGCGGGGTTGGTCAACCGCCAAGGGGATGCACTGCTCGCGAATCACGCCGTTGACGCTACGCACGGCTTCGATTTCTGTGTCTGGCAAGCCGCCCGACTGGAAAGCAACCAAGATGTCGGGCACCCAATCGCCAGGTTTGAACGGTTCGAGCATCGAATAGCCCCAGACCATCATCGAGACGTAAAGGCCGAGGCCGACACTCAAGGCCACGGTTGTGCCCAGGGTGCGCCACAGGTTGCTGCGCAGTTGAAAACGAAGCAGACGAGGCTCCAGTCCGACCAGCCAAGCGATCCCCGGTCCGATGACGACTTCAGTAGTCATGATCGCCAGCGGTGCGAGCAACAGAAAACCCAATGCCATGCTCGTGCATCCCACCGCCTCGTAAATGCCATAGCGTGCCACGTCGGCAATGGGCAGAACGAACACCAAGAGCGGATTGACAGCAATCAAGCCCAAACCGATCACGCCTGCCAACACCGACAGACCGATGCTCGGTCGCACCGAGCGGCGAGGCGACATGGCCTCCAGCGGCTGGACGCTGGTGGCCTGCCAAGCCGGAAGGATTGACGCCAGCAGGGCGCCGCCGAACGCACTGGCAGCAGTGAGTATCACGCACCAAGAACCTAGCGCAACGCCATCGCTGAACACATCTGGTTTCTTGCTGGCGATGATCGTCAGTAGCCCCCAACCAGCAACCAGTCCTCCACCCCAACCGATGAACCCCAACACAAGGCTCTCCGTGGCAATGACACCGGCCACCTGAAAACGCGTCAGCCCGACTGCTCGCATCACGGCGAATTGGCGAACTCGCTCGTTGACCCCCATGCTCAAGGTGGTGAAGATGATAAACAACGCGGCCAAGAGCGACATGCCCGTGGCTGCCCACGCTTGGCGTCGCGTGTTGGCCGCCATCATGTTGCCTTCCATCGCTCCTTTGATGTCCTGAACGTCGACCAGCAAGAGCGGTGGGCGCACCTCGGCGACTCGCGGGAGCCAGCGATTGCGAAACTCTGCAAGGCGGACGCCTTCCCGTAATTTGATGTTCACCAAGTTGACCTTACCGGGCTTTTGGGCGATCTTCTGGGCCAGGGCCAAGGGAACATAGATTGCGGACGCCGCCGGACCAAGCGAGGTTCCCGACCCCGACATCATCGGCCGTCCAGTGGGTGACTCCTTGCGGATTGTCGGCGCCGAGGCGACTTGGGCTGTGATGCCAATGATCTTGAGACGATACTCCTTGGTACCGAAGATCACCAAAATTTCGTCGTCGAGGACAATCTCCAATCGCTCGGCCGCCTCATCGCTGATTACCGCCTCGCGGAGTTTAGGATCGCGATGGTCGATCCAGCGACCTTTGAGAAGCTTGTAAGGAGGTGTGTCGGTATCAATGCCGACGAGCTTGGGTGACATGACGAACGGGCTTCTTCCACGCCCACCGCGACCCATCGGCCGATTGCCGCCCGGGCCAGGAGGGCCGCCAGCAGTAGGACCGGCAGCCGGTGCAGCCGAGCCGGGGCCAGTCGTTCCCGGTTTGCCGGTCCCGGAACCGCCCATCCCCACGCCGCCTCGTCGGCCGCTGTCCGGCCCACCCATGTCCGGCCCGCCGGGCTTGTCCGTTTGCACCCGAACAGACCATTGCAGTGATGGCACCAGTTCAGCCACGGACGGGTCGGAACGGAGCGAGGCGATCAGGTCGGCTGGAACGAATGAGTCTTCCGCGGAATCGGGCACAATGAACAGGTCGTAGCGTCCCAGATACTCGGTGGCACGGTCCCCAAACTGCGAGACCATCGCGTCGTAGCTGCTCACGACCCAAACTACCATGCAGGCGGAGGCGATCATCGCCAGCGAGGTGAGCAGCATACGAGCAGGATGACGCCAAGCGTAGGCGAGCGACAGCTTCCAGGCGATCCTCATCCGCGCACCTCCGCCGTGGGCGCCGTACCGACGATATCTTGATATTGCGCGGCCAGCGAGTGGGCATCGCGGAGGTCGGAAGTGGAGAACTCTGCCAAAACCTGTCCGTCCTTGAGGACCACAATTCGCTCGGCCCACACGGCGACTGCCGGCTCGTGGGTCACAAGCACGATTGTCCGCCCTTGCTCTTTGCACAACTGCTGCAGGAGACGGCAGATGTTCTGTCCGGTAACCGAATCAAGGCTACCGGTCGGTTCATCGGCCAGAATGATCGACGGATCGGTAACCAACGCCCGGGCAATAGCCACTCGCTGCTGTTCGCCACCGCTCAGCGCATCAGGACGATGGCGGCGACGTTCGCCGAGCCCTAGCTGCGCAAGCAGACCATCCAATCGCCCGTCGACCGACTGTAAGCCCTGCCCGTCGGCCAGAACGGGAAGAAGAATGTTGTCTTGAGCGGAGAGGGTCGGGATAAGGTTAAAGGCTTGGAACACCAATCCGATGCGGCGACGGCGGAACAGGGTGAGTTGGCGATCAGACATCGACGAGAGATCGACACCATCGACGAAGATGCGTCCTTCGTCCGGCCGCGTCAGGCCGGCCATGACGTGGAGCAAAGTGCTCTTCCCCGACCCACTGGCCCCCATTACGGCCACAAACTGCCCTCGCTCGACGGTCAAGGAAACGCCTTTGAGTGCCTCGACCGTCGTGGCCCCCTGGCGGAATCGCTTGGCCAGGTTTTCCACATGCAACGGGGGTACGGCATTGCTTGCCTTACTCATCTCGTTCAAGCTCCCTTCTCAGAATTCCCTAAGCACCTCGCCGCCGCCCCGCGTCCACAGGGCTCGCCACGTTGCCTTTTCAATCGTTTCGGAAATAAACCGCACGCTCCCGTCACAGAGACAAGCATTGACACCGCCCGGGTGACGGCTTCTTGCCCCAGTCAGTTTGGCGGACAGGTAAGACAAGTCGGGAACCGGACTATTCGGAGTGAAGCGTCCGTTCATCAACGGTCCATTCGGAACGCCGCCCTCCAACCAAGTTGTCAACCGTTTGCCAGTCCAGCCCGTCACGAGTGGCAGTAGTGACGATAATCCTTGGTCAGCCGCTGCAGCCGTTGCATCATTGCAGGGTGACGCACAATAGAGTTGCGTGTCCGGCTGCGATGTGGTCGTAAGAACTAGCCCGGAACCCCGTAACGATTCGGTAAACGCAAGTGTATTGCTCAGGCCGTCGGTGATTTGTTGTAGCCCAACCTTTGCATCGGTCCAGGAAAGTCCGCCTTTGTCGGTTGTGGTTGCCATGTTCCGGTCGCTGCTGGTTCCGTCGCCGCCGTTAAAGGCGTAGTTGGTACCGGCAAATGAAACGGTCGCCCCCCCTGACTCGATATCGTGGAGCACTGGCTCCGGATCGCTCGGACACACGAACATCGGAATGATCGTGCCGGCAATCGTCCGCAACTGATCGGCCATTCCAAAATGCCCCAGGCCAAACTTACCTCCGGGGTGAACGGTGAAATCGATCAGATCATGCAGGTTGGTCTGTTCACAGTATGGCAACAACTTGGCCTGGGGCGAATAATCGGTAGGATACCCTGCCGCGGAATCAGACCACCCCGAGTTCGGAAGCATCCTATGCGCACTGACATAATTGTGCATCGCCAACCCCAACTGCTTGAGGTTATTGGTACACGACATGCGCCGAGCGGCCTCGCGAGCGGCTTGCACGGCGGGAAGCAACAGCGCGACCAAGATCCCGATAACGGCAATCACGACCAGAAGCTCGACCAGGGTGAACCCCTGCTGTTTTGTATTTTGCATCCAACGCATTGTTCAAACCTCGCCGTCCTGTCCCAATAGCATCAGCTCCCATCAAACCTTGTGAAGAGCCCTCCCCGCCCGCATCTCTCACTTAACACCACCACACCGCCCCGAGGTCCTTGGCTGGCTCTTGCCATTACAGAGAACCACATTTCCCGTCGGCGTGTCCGATCTCGGCCTTTGCCGTCTTCGCCAATTCACCCAATTACTTGGTTCCTGGCTGACAGTAAGAGAGAGCCAGTAGGGCGAAGGCTGTCGCCAAATTCGGGTCACCTTCCATCCAGTGGACATTCGTATTGACCCAGGAGCCATTCTCCTGTTGCCGCCGGGCCAGCTCTTCGGTCAATTCCCGGCGCCAGTCGTGTTTCACGCCCTGAGAGTCCTCGATCTCGTCGAGCCCCAAAACGCTCAACGCCTTGGCAAAGGTGTTGTAGTAGTAGAACAGGCCCGCATCGCCCATCCCGGGATTGCTGGTCACATCGTAGTGCTTGCGAATCCACTCGACGGCAGCTTTCAGCCGCGGATCCTCTTTGGTCAATCCAGCATAGACCATGCTCTTCAGACCGGAATAGGTCATCGAGCCATAGCTGCGCAGGCCGCCATTGGGCGTCTGCCGATCCTCGCTCTGACGATTGCCCACACAGGTGTAGAAGAATCCGCCATCGTTCACTTTGTCGGCGTACTGCGTGGTATTGTGTTCGCTCTCAAGATTTTGGCAGCGAGAGACAAAGACCAACGCTTTCTGGATTGCCGGGTCGTCGGAAGACGCGCCGCAGGCTTTCAAGGCTTCGACGAGAAAGGCTGTGTTCGACAGGTCCGGTCGCGACTTGCCACCGTAGCCTGCACCGCCGTAGTAGAGGTCGGACTTGTCTTTTTCCCGGCTTTCATCCCACTGCCCACTGCGAATGAACTTCTCTGCCTCTTCAATCGCCTTGTCGAACTTCCCGTTGCGATTGGCCTCCTTGAGACAAACCAGGGCGATACACGTCTCATAGGTCGAGATGCGACTGCCCGGCGAGTAGATTCCGCCACTTTCCTGGGTGTATTGCATCAAATAGTCCAGCGCCTTGGCTACCCAGGGATCGGACGGCGTACGCCCGCTCCGCAAGAGGCCCATTGTCGCCAGGGCCGTAGGGCCAATCCCGACATGGCCACTGACCGAGCCATCGGCCGCTTGCCGGGTGGTGAGGAATTGGATCCCCCGATCAACTGTCGTCCGATAGAGTTTCGGATCCGGGCCAACGGCCTTTCGTACCTCAGCACACAACCCCGTACTTGCCACAAAGCCCCAGCCGATCAGAAGAATCGTAGCCAAAACCGACCAACGAAGCCCACAACGAGATTGGAATTCTTGAGCCTCCAAACCATCTCTGGTAGTTAAACCAATGGAACACGCGACCGTAAGAACTAAGGGTGTCTCCTCATTGCGTTTCACGTTAGTCTCCTTCAGTTTCGCTGGTCATCCAGGGAGCCGATCACGCACGCCGTCTGTTCATCACGCCAGCTGTTCATGTAGACAGGCGTGGGGGCATCTGCTCTGCAAATAATATGCCAAACAGACACAAAAGACCCTTCTGTCAAATTCGTGGGCATTTTGGGCCACGCCATCGAAAGACATAACACGGCCCAGGTGGCCCTGTCGATTTGCGCAGCAGGTGTGTCGTTCTTTTCGACACTGTATAACCGAGAGTTCTTGGGAAACGTCGAGAGTGAGGCTCTTTCGGGGTAGAATGAGAGTCCTCTGCCATGAAAGGAGCTGGAAGCATAGGCAAGCGATCGGGGTTGGACGTCTCGGCTCGCCGGGACCAAGTGATCGGCGAGCTGACGATCGCCAACCGGATTCTCAAAAATAGAGTTCGGAAAGCCAGCTTTGAGGCCGACACTGCGAGAGGAGGTTCACGAGATGGTCCAGCAAGAGTCCTTGGCCCGGCTGACGAAGGTCCTCGCTGCGTTGGGCATCCGTGCGTCGAGTTGGTATCGTCCGGCGATCCTCGAGGACCAGCGTCGTCGGCCCGGTCCGCCAACGAAGAGCGTCCCGCCAAAGGTGGCCGACCGGGTGGTCGAGATGGCCACGGCGAATCCCTGGTACGGCTACCAGCGGATCGCCGTGATGTGCCGTCGAGGCGATCCATGCCCTGGGGCTGGCCCGGCAGGAGGCGGAGCGGATCCACGGCCCCTTGACGAAGATGCCGTTTCTGGTGACCGACAACGGGTCGTCGTTCATCGCCAAGCGGTTCTCAAAGGCCCTTCCGGGGCAGTATGCGCACGTTCGCATCCAGTACCGCACGCCGACGCAGTTGGGCCTC
>CAZLDQ010000251.1:0-7672 GCA_964558295.1 uncultured Planctomycetaceae bacterium
CCCAGCCCCTTCCCACACCCCCTCGGGCGGCCCCCGCCAACGGCTACGCTCAGGTCGCAGTGCTGATCCTCGTAGACTTCGGCCCCCCGCATTACTTCGTAGTCCTTGGGATTGGGAGTCACACCGTCGAAAACCACGTACGGGATGCGGGCCTCTTTGAGCGATCGTTCCGCTTGAACGGTCCAACCCGCCTGAATCAGGCCCGGGTCGGTCACGATCAGGGTTTTGGTGGCACCGAAATTCTGCGCGTACTGCCCTACTAAGTTTAATGCCCCCTGACCAAAGACGATCTCAGGCGCAACGAATTTCCACAATTCGAGTGGCGACTGCTGGTTGGGCATGCATCAACTCCTCAGCGGCACTCGGCAACAGACTGCGGGTCGAAACGGCACATGTCAATTTGTCCCTCTCACGCAATCTCGCAATTAGGTGAAAGAACATGAACCAAGCAATCATGACCTGATGGAACGTGAGACTTTCCGTATTCGTCCAAGGAACACGCCCGTTCATCTGCTGTCTTTGCTGGCAATGACAGGAATACGACTTTTCGTTAGCCCCCTTTTGGGTTTATGCACAACAAGACGTGAACGGAGATTCAGGCCGAAAACCACTTACTCGAGAAGGAGTCGTTACGAAGATGCGCCACGCAGATAAACCCTTCTATCTAATTGTAGCGTCCCAGACGTCTGGTGGAAGGAGTCGGCGGTCGCCTGCTTGACCAGAAGGATCCGTACGACGACGGTCCTATCACTTCTTGACCGGTCGCAAGGGGCTTTGCGCGATGACAAACTTCATTTGTCCACTCGGAAAGGCTACGGTCGCCTTGCGGCCCGGGCCGCTGCCACTCAAGGCGATGATGCGTCCTAATCCGTGGGCCGGATGGCGAACGAGCATGTCCTGGCGGAAGTCGTCAGGGGAGATGGCCGGCAGTGCGCTGCCATTGGCCATTTCTGCCGCCGTAGTCAATTGGATGGCCGGCTTGGCGCGAACGGCGGGTGTGGTAGGGACGCGGGAGAACTCCAGTTCGTCCGAGAACCGAGCGTCAGCCGCCATGTGGAAAGTCTCTTCCGCGAAAGAGTCCCCCCAGTGTGACACACTCGCGGAAGGCTCGTGTATTTCCATCTCGCCTCGGGGGAGTTCCATGAGGAACTGGCTGGGGATCGTCATCTTGCGTTGCCCACGAAAATCGCGATAGCGGGCTCTGGAAATCTGAAGCTCTTGCTGAGCCCGGGTGATTCCGACGAACATTAGCCGGCGTTCTTCTTCGAGTTGATCGGAACGGTCTCGGCTCCGGTCATGCGGCAACAGCCCCTCCTCCACGGCGACCAGAAAGACGACGGGAAACTCGAGGCCCTTCGAGGCATGCAAGGTCATCAGCGTCACCCGATCGTTCGATTCCTCCCACGCGTCAACATCGTTCACCAGACACGCCTCTTCGAGAAAACACTCCAACGGCCGGCCCGAGACATTTCGCTCGTCAAACTCCCGTGCCACGGTCAGTAGTTCCTCGATATTCGCCAGCCGATCTGCATCCTCTTCACGGTCGGTACCCTCGAACTGCTTCTTGTATCCTGATTCGGCGAGCACGTGACCGAGAAGTTCTTCAACCGGAGCATCGGCGACCGTCATCAAATGCTCGACAAGTCGGGCGAACTTGGCCACCTGCTCAGGTGCACGCTTGCTCAAACCAACAACATTACGGCAGTCGAACACCGCTTCAAGCAAGGGCAGGCCGCGATGGGCCGCATGTTCCGCCAATCGCTCAATCGTCGTTTTGCCGATGCCACGGGGCGGCGTGTTGATGATTCGTAGCAGGGCGTTGTCGTCGTAGGGATTGTTGACCAACTGGAGATAGGCCAGGAGATCCTTGATTTCCTTGCGTTGGAAGAACTCCAACCCCTGGACCAGTTGGTAGGGCACGCCTTCATCGCGCAGGGCCAATTCGAAAGCGCGGCTCAAAGCATTGATGCGATAGAAGATCGCGTAATCCCGAGGACGCCGCCGGCCGGAACGCAACTCGGCCGCGATGCGGGCGGCAATTGCCTGAGCCTCGTCGCGCTGGGTCTCGTAGGTCACCAACCGCACTGGACTACCTTCCCCGTTTTCCGTATAGAGATTTTTGTCCTTGCGTTTGATATTGTGACTGATCAACTGCGACGCCACGCGGAGTATCCGCTTCGTACTCCGGTAGTTCCGCTCCAGGCGAATCACGCGGACATCAGGAAAATCCTTTTCGAACTCGAGGATATTGTTGAGATTCGCCCCACGCCAGCCGTAGATCGACTGGTCCGGATCGCCGGTGACGGCCAGATTCGGGTAGTCGACTGACAAAGCTCGCGCGATGGTATACTGTGCGAAATTGGTATCCTGATATTCGTCGATGAGGACAAACCGATACCGCTCGTCGAGACTTTGGCGGGTCTCGGGACTATTCCGAAGCAAGTTGGCTACGTGGACCAGCAAGTCGTCAAAATCGACGGCGTTCGAGCGGGCCAATTGGGCCTGATAGGCGGGATAAACCTTTCGGACAATAGTCCCCAACGGATGCCCCGGACGCGGCTCATAGGCGTCGGCCGTCACCAGCCGGTTCTTGGCCCAACTGATCGCTGCGCCGATCGCCTCGGGTGTGCAGTGAGCCAGATCGAGATTCATCCCCGAGATCACGCGACGGAGCGTTCGGGCACTATCGTCCGCATCATAGACCGTGAAGTTTTCCTGGAGCCCAACGAGACGGGCGTGTTGTCGCAGCAGCCTAGCGCAGAACCGATGGTAGGTTCCGATCCAGACGGCCTCCCCGGGGGCGAGTTGCTCCACACGCGACTGCATCTCCTGGGCCGCCTTGTTGGTGAAGGTCAACGCTAAAATCTGACGAGCAGGAACCCCCTGTTCGAGGAGGTGGGCGATACGGTGTGTCACCACACGCGTTTTGCCGCTACCGGGGCCGGCGAGAATCAACAACGGACCCTCGACATGCTGGACCGCATCGCGTTGGGCTGGAGTCAGGCCTTCAAGGAGTTGCGCCAAGTCAAGATTCCCTTCATAGACTAGACATCCGTACAGGAACTGCGGGCCCCAGCGTTCAATATACTCACTTGGAATCGGAGATGTCAGCCCCCCACAACCGGATGGACAGTGCAGCAAATGACGGCAATAGGCGTTCGGCTGGTTCCCCCGGAAAAGCCGCTATTCAAACTCCGGCAACGTGTTATACTGCTAGTTCGTTGCGGGATGTTCCGCAATGAAAAGTAAGCAAACGGCATGAACGGAACAAACAAGTTTAGTCAGGGAGGGAGCCCTATGGGGACGCGGATTCCCTTGAGCACCGTGGATACTGAGGCCAAGGACCTCAGCGCAAAGTTGGAAATGAGCACGGCCGAGATTGGCCTCTCCGTCCGCACGACCAATTGCCTGGAAGAGAAAGGGATCTTCACGGTCCACGACTTGTTGAACTGTACCCGCGAAGATCTGCTGAGTATCTCCAATTTCGGCGAGAAGACCCTCGAAGAGGTGTTCAAGGCGCTGGAAGGCATTGGCTTTTCGCGTTCGAAACGACGGCGAGGCGGTCCGATCGAAGGCCGTGCCAAAAGTGGGCCGGAGAACTGCCGGTAAGGCCGACGGTCGCTCACGGGATCTGCGCGGCAGGTCTTATGCTGTTTCCGGTGGCGGCACTCGGTGCTTGATTGCCGGGCCGCCTCAGGATCGACGACCGTAATCGGGGAGGCACCGTGGCTCGCAGCTTCCGCTTCTATGAGAAGAAACGCGGGAATCGACGCACCGGCTCCAAAACGCTGGGCAGCGCCGGCGAGGCACTGTTCTTTGCCAGTTTCTTTCTCGTCGGTTGTCTAGGCGTCGTGGTATTGTTCGCCACCTTGGTCATTCCCGAGTGGCGAGCCAACCATGAGTTCGTACGTCATCAGTGCGTAGTGCGGGAAACGCGGTTAGCCGAGAGGGAGGGCGAAGACGGCCGCCTTTACCGGCCTGAGGTCAAGGTCGAGTATCAGATCAGAGGCCAGACCTATCGCGTCTGGGCCTATGATACCTGGACTCTGGACCGGGACGGCGGCTTCTCCTCCAATAAAGAGGAGCAACTGGCGATCCTCCAGCGGTTTACCCCCGATCCGCAACGGACCTACGACTGTTGGTATGATCCGGCCGAACCGAGCCGAGTCGTGCTGGTCCGAGGTTCCCACGGCTGGATCTGGCTGACGTTCATTGTACCGATCTGCTTTATCCTCATCGGTGGGATTGGGCTGGTCTATACGGCACTCAATTGGGGTGCCTCGGCCGAACGCCGCGCAGCGATGGTCAAGCGTGCGGCCGAATTAACCCCTTTTGATACCAGCGGGCGTGCAAAAAGCAAGTTCCCCAACGTCCCTGACAGTGACAAGATCACCGACAGCCCAGGCACGACCTTGGCGTTTCGGCTTCCCGTAGCTATCGCTTCGATCTGGGGCCTCCTGGCGTTGCTGTTTGCCGCAGTCCTGTGGAACAGTGTCGTGGCGATGTTCGTCTTGGTAGCGGTCAACAACCACCTGCAGGGCACTCCCGACTGGTTGCTCACATGCTTCACGATCCCCTTCGTGTTGATCGGCATTGGATTGAGCGTGTTTTTGGTCCGCCAGGTGTTGATTGCCACCGGTATCGGCCCCACCTTGGTGGAGATCTCCGACCATCCGTTGTATCCTGGTGGACGCTATCGCTTGTTTCTCCAGCAGGCTGGCCGCTTGCGGATGAATTCACTCCGCGTGCTCTTGGTCTGCGAAGAGGAGGCCACTTACCGACACGGAACCGATACGCGAACGGAGACTCGCCGGGTGTACGAGCAGACACTCTTTGAACTGGCACGATTTGAAGTTCAACATGGCATGCCGTTTGAAACGCAATGCGATGTGGAATTGCCGGCCGAGGCAATGCACTCGTTCAAAGCGGATCACAACGAGGTCAACTGGAAAATCCTCGTGAAAGGAAACGTCTCCCGTTGGCCGGATTTCGAGCGGTCGTTCCCCATTGTCGTCTACCCCGCCCGGAATGGCCAATGCACCGCATGAACGATCCTCTGGTCATTATCCGCTTCGATGCCAATGGGCGCATTTACCAGCCGGGGGAGACGCTCTCCGGAGAATACCGGATCGATACATTCCGGCTGGGCGAGATCAAAGCCGTTGAAGTGTCGATCCTGTGGTACACTGAAGGCAAAGGGGATGAGGATTTGGCAGTGCACCATTTTCACCGTATTTCGGTGGAAGACGATCCTGACTTCGATCCCCAGCGGCCGGAGCGATTCAGCACGGTTTTGCCAAACAGTCCCTTGAGCTACGACGGCCTGATTGTGAAGATCCGCTGGTGTGTTCGCGTGCGCATTTTCATGGCACGCGGCAAGGAAGTGGTGGGGGAAAAGGCGTTCCAATTGGGTAGCGTACCGACACGGAAGGCGCCCGTCTCGTGAGTGAAGACTTCCACACAGCCGCCACAGGCAACCCCTTTTCGACGCGCTATGTCCGTCCCGGCGCGATCCCCTTTCTTTTTCCACCCGAGACCGATTGCGAGTCGCTCTTGCGGCAGTTGCGCAAGAACGGCTGGCAAGGCCAGATCCTTGGGCCGCACGGTAGCGGCAAATCGGCCTTGGTAGCCACGTTGATCGCAGCACTTCGCTCCCAGGCGCATCCAATCGAGTGGTTTGAACTCCACGATGGGCAGCGCCGACTTCCGGGGGGGCTAGAACGTCTCCGCCGTCTGCCATCTGGCACCCTGGTCGTGGTGGATGGCTACGAGCAATTGTCGCTCTGGAACCGGCTGCAAGTTCGCCGCTATTGTCGGCAACAGGGATTGGGACTCCTGGTGACGACTCATGCTCCAGCCGGCTTGCCAACGCTGTTTGCGACCAATCCCAACCCAATACTCGCGGAGCGGATTGTCCAGTGCCTGTTGGGCGAACAAACCTGGCCGGTCAGTCGGGAAGAACTGCACCGCCGATATTGCCAACACCGGGGCGATCTTCGCGAACTCTTGTTCGATCTCTACGACGCCTACGAACAGCGGCGTCCTGCATAGTGTAGCGATGGACTGAGGCCGGTGCGAGTTCAGCGGCCTGCTGAGGGCCTTCGAGGCAGGTGGCACGATCCTTGCAGCCTGTTGGGGCGTATTGTCTTTGGTGGATCCCCTGCGAAGAAAATGGGCCTTGCCCCTTGCCAGCGTCATTCGTGAACTATGCTTGCCTATAATAGTGCGCAACGGGGCGTTCCGAAAGATGGACGCCGCTACGTTCGATGCAATCGGCACAGTCGTGTTAATCCAAAGAAACGGTAATGCGAGAAAAGACAACCAATCAGCCGCGGCGGCCTAGACGCTTGTTGACAACGGAAAAGCCACCCGCTCTGATATTTGGTGTAACCCTCTCTTTCGCACTGGAGCAGATTCCATGCTATTTGCCAAAAACGGTCGAGCGGTGGTGATCCAAGGTTTTGGGGTTATGCTTTTAGGGCTGGCCTTGAGCACCGGAACGAGTGAGGGCGCATGTTGCACCGGCTTAACCGGAGCGGTGCCGATGACGGCGATGTCGCCGGTGGCAGCGTCAACCTGTTGCGTCACCCCGCCTCCGTACCACGCCAACCGCATCATGTGGACCCCTGGTTACGGAATTAGTCCGGTGAGCAATCCCTTGGTGGTCAGAACCGTCGGTTATGGGATGACCGCGTATGTTGCCCCTACCCCTGTGGCACCAGTGGCCGTCGCTCCGCCGGTGACTTGTACGGCAACAGCCCCGGTAGCGACAACCACCTTCCGGCCATTCCTGTATCGGTTGTTCCATCCGTTTACCCCGCTGATTCC
Organism: uncultured Planctomycetaceae bacterium; assembly: GCA_964558295.1. Taxonomy (GTDB): domain Bacteria; phylum Planctomycetota; class Planctomycetia; order Pirellulales; family Thermoguttaceae; genus JBDKTH01. The sequence continues at coordinate 6,829 of CAZLDQ010000251.1, forward strand.
CACGACCACATATCGCGTGGCGTTTGGTTTGCCCGTGACGCCGTGCGTTTCCCCTTGTGCGACCTGCCCTGCGACCGCATGCATGTCGCTTGTTCCGGCCTGTCCGATGGAATCGTGTGCACCGGCCTGTGATTCTTGTGGTGGAGCCGGTGGTTTGGGTACAGCTTTGCCGAGTTGCCCGTCGGGGACCTGTGCTCCGGCGACGACCGAGACACCACTTCCCGCGCCGAGCCTATCGCCGATTCCCGCCAACGGCGGTAACGGAATTCCGCAAACGTTCAAGGAAACGCCGCAGCCTGCGACACAGCCAGACGTTCGGCTCATGCCCACTCCGGACCCGAAAACTGAGAGTGAGAATCCGAAGAGTGGGGAGGCGAAGAGCAGTATTGAGACTCCGCGTCTGATCGATCCGGTGGCCCACACCACGGCTCGTCCCATTCGGCCCGCCTCGTATATTGTGCCGGTGACTCATTCCACGCGGCTAGAATCGCCTGCCAAGCGGTCGGTCGATGTGAGCGGCTGGAGGGCGTCGCGCGACTAATCTCGAACCGGACGACACCGAGGATTGTACGTCAACAACCCCGTTTGTCATGCCTGCAAATCTCACCCAGCAATATCTCAAAGCCGAAGAGGAGTATCGCCGAGCGGCAAGTCTGGAAGAAGAGATCAAGTGTCTCCAGGTAATGCTCCAAGAGATCCCCAAACATAAGGGGACCGATCATCTTCAGGCAGACCTGAAGGCGAAGATCGCCAAGGCGAAGAAAGAACTCCAGACCGAGAAGAGTCTGGGCAATCGACATAGGTAAGCCCTCGCGGGCTGTCCCTGTCACACCACCGTGCGTAC
>CAZLDQ010000252.1:0-7628 GCA_964558295.1 uncultured Planctomycetaceae bacterium
TCCACAACGGCGTCACGATTCACGACCGCCGCAAGCTCCCCGGCCCGACCGGCGGTGCAATGGACGGCAACGTCGCCGAGCCCGGCGGTATCTATCTGCAAGACCACGGCAATCCGGTACGGTTCCGCAATATCTGGCTTGTGGAGACCCCGTGAGATCTCGAGTTGCGGAAAACGGACAGTAGGCACAGTCTTTTTTGAGGACCCAAGGACATGGAAACGAAGAACCGAGCACAAAGGCGGGACGGGGCGCTGTCTCGTCGTGATTTCATGGGCGCCGCGGGGGCGGTCGCCGCATTTACGGTCGTGCCCCGACATGTTCTGGGCGGCCAAGGCAACACGGCCCCCAGCGAGAAGGTCAATGTCGCCGCGATCGGCGCCGGCGGCATGGGGGCGGGTAATACCGATGCCTGCGCCGGCGCGGGGGCCAATATCGTGGCTCTGTGTGACGTGGATTTCGAAAGAGCCGCCGGGCAGTTCAAGAAGTACCCCAACGCCAAGCAGTACAAAGACTTTCGCAAGATGCTCGACGAGCAGAAGGACATCGACGCGGTGATCGTGGCAACGCCCGACCACATGCATGCGATCGCCTCGATCGCCGCGATGCGGCGGGGCAAGCACGTGTACTGCCAGAAACCGTTGACTCGCCTCGTGTCCGAGGCCCGCGCGATGACCGAGGCGGCCCGTAAATTCAAGGTCGTCACCCAGATGGGCAATCAGGGGCACTCGGGCGACGGCGTCCGAGACATCTGCGAATGGATTTGGGCCGGTGTGATCGGCGAGGTCAAAGAGGTCCACGCCTGGACGAACCGTCCGGTTTGGCCGCAGGGCATCAATCGGCCAAGCGAAGTCCATGAGATCCCCAGCACGCTGGATTGGAACCTGTGGCTGGGGCCTGCTCCCGAACGTCCGTTCAATAGGATCTATCTGCCGTTCAATTGGCGCGGCTGGTGGGATTTCGGCGGCGGCGCGCTGGCCGACATGGCCTGCCATGTGTTGGACCCGGTGTTCTGGGCGCTCAAACTCAAGTACCCGGTCAGCGTCGAGGCGAGTTGTACCCCGGTCAATAACGAGACGTTCCCTCAGGCCTCGATCGTCCACTACGAGTACCCCGCTCGCGAAGGCATGCCCGCCGTGCAGGTCCACTGGTACGACGGCGGCCTCAAGCCTCAGCGTCCGGAAGCGCTGGAAGTCGGCCGGCCGCTAGATCAGGCTTCGAGCAACGTACTGTTCATCGGCAGTAAGGGTGTTCTCCGCTGTGGCGAGTACGGCGACAATCCTCAGCTTGTGCCCTACGAGCGGCATCGGGAGTTCGTGAAGAACAAACCTCCGCAGACGCTCAAGCGGATCCGGACCAGCCACGAGGGCAACTGGCTGGAGGCTATTCGGACAGGCGGTCAGGCCACGTCGCACTTCGACTACGCGGGACCTTTCACCGAGATGGTTACGATGGGCAATCTCGCCATCCGACCCGAGAACGTCGGTAAGAAGCTCCTCTGGGACGGCGAGAACATGCGTGTCATCAATGACGAGAAGGCCAACGAGTACGTGCAGATGCACTATCGGGACGGTTGGTCGCTCGAGATGTAGAAGAGGATTTGATGCCGAGGCGTCCTGCTCGTGTGCGCAAAGACAGGCCCCCCGGCCACCGGTTCGAATTTCGACTATTCAGATCCCTTTTTGGGGAGTGTCGTCGTGAGAAATCTGGCTGAGCTGCATCCGGAAAGAACGCTGCTCTGGGACGGCGAGAATATGCCGGTCACCAACGACGAACGATCGGACGCCTTCATGCGGCCGCTCTTCCGCGAGGGATGGTCCCTGTAATCAGAGAATTTTATTGTTTCAAAGTAAAGGAGCCAAACTCATGGCAAACATCTCACGTCGTCAATTCGTCAGGGGCGTTGCCGCCGCCGGGGCTGCGAGCGTCGCATTCCCAAACATCATCCGGGCGCAAGGCCTCAACGAGAAGCTCCAAGTCGGGTTCGTCGCGGTCGGCGGCCGGGCGGGCGCTCATACGGAAGCTTCCCATAAGGCCGGGCTTCAGTGCGTCGCCTTTGCCGAAGTGGACAAGACCCGCTGGAACGGCGTTCTGGGCAAAGCGGGCTGGGAACAGGCCAAAGGCTATACCGACTGGCGGAAGCTGTTCCAGAACCACGCCAAGGAGCTCGATGTGGTGTTCGTGTCCACGCCGGACCACACCCATTTCGCTCCGACGATGACCGCTGTCTCGATGGGTATCCACTGCTACACCGAGAAGCCCCTGACCTGGTCGGTCCGCGAGGCGCAGCTCTTGGCGGCCGCCTACGCCAAGAATCCCAAGGTCGTCACGCAGCAGGGTAACCAAGGCCATGCCGGCAACGGCTGGCGACTCGCCTACGAGTACATCAAGGCCGGCGCCGTCGGCGACGTCAAGGAGTTTCACACCTGGACGAATCGCCCGATCTGGCCGCAGGGCGGCGACCGTCCGGAAGGCTCGGACCCGGTTCCCGACACGCTGGACTGGGAGGCCTGGATCGGACCGGCTCCGATGCGTCCTTACAAGGGCAACCGGGCTTATCATGACTTTAACTGGCGCGGCGTGGTCGATTTCGGCTCCGGCGCGCTGGGCGACATGGCTTGTCACACCACCGACGGGATCTATGCGATCATGAATCCCGGCTATGCCGCGACGGCCGAACCGTTCATCATGACCGGTCCTGTCAAGGATCAGTGGCCCGCGGGCATGGTGGTCAAGTGCACCTACCGTGCCAAAGACGGCCGACCCGGCTTCAAGACCTTCTGGTATGAGGGCAAGGACGGCAACGGCCGGCCTTTCATGCCCGATACGCCCGAGGAACTCGAGGCCGACGGGCGTCAACTGCCGAGGACCGGCAACCTGATCATCGGTACCAAGGGTAAGATGCTCGTCAACGGCGACTATTGGGAAACCCCGCTGATCATCCCGGAATCGCGTCGCAAGGAATTCGGCAAACCGCCGCAACTGCTTGAGCGTTCCCCGGGCCATCACGAGGAGTTCTTCATGGCCTGTCGGGGCGAGAAGCCACGGGAGTTCAGCCAGTCCAACTTCAGTTATTCCGGTCCTATGGCCGCCAATATCCAGCTGGGCAACCTCTGCGCCCGCGCGGGCAAGAAGCTCGAGCTCAACGAGGCCGGTGAGATCATCAGCGATCCGAAGATCAACGAGCTGGCGTGGCGCGAACCTCGCGACGGTTGGGGGCCGCTGGAGATGAAGGTCTAACTAACCCTGCCTATGGAGTATTCGATCGGTTCCCGGGCCGTTTTCGACGACGGCCCGGGAACTGAATGGTTGAGAAGGATCGCCAAGTGCCAATGAGGTGAGTCCCATGAGAGGGTCAGGCGAAACGATCGATCGGAATTCGGGTTTGTCGCGCCGGGAATTGATGGGGATCGCGACCGCAACGGCGGCCTTCACATTTGTGCCCAAACGCGTCTTGGGCGGAGCTGGCCAAGATTCGGCCAACAACAAGCTCAATATCGCAGGCATCGGCGTCGGTGGCCAAGGCGGCGGCAATATGAACGCTCTGAGCAGCGAGAACATTGTCGCTCTATGCGATGTGGACGAGAGGCGTGCGGCCGGGACCTTCAACAAATTTCCGAATGCCCGAAAGTACAAAGACTTTCGTCGGATGTTCGACAGGGAACACAAGAACATCGACGCGGTAATGATCGCCACGCCGGACCATTGCCACGCCCCGGCGGCAATCATGGCCATGAAAATGGGCAAGCATGTCTATTGCGAGAAGCCCATGGCGCACACGATCTTTGAAGCCCGCCGGATGACGGAAGTCGCCCGGGAGATGAAGGTCGTCACCCAGATGGGGCAAGGCGGCCACGCCGGCGAGGGGCTTCGCCTGACCTATGAATTCATCCACGACGGTGCGATCGGCCCGGTCCGCGAGGTCCACGTCTGGAGCGACCGGCCCGGCACGCCGGAGCGTCCCTGGTGGCCGCAAGGCATTGAGCGACCCACGGAGGTCATCCCGGTTCCTGACGGGCTCGATTGGGATTTGTGGCTTGGCCCCGCCCGATGGCGTCCTTACGCCAAATTCCCCGACGGCCGGGGCGGCGAAGCCACGTATTGTCCTTTCAATTGGCGTGGCTGGTGGGATTTCGGCTGCGGCGCCATGGGTGACATGGCGGTGCACAACGCCGATCCCGCGTTCTTCTGTCTCGATCTCGACGCTCCGACGGCGGTCGAGGCCGAGACCAGCGGTTCCAACGACGAAACCCTGCCAAAGTGGTCCATCATCACCTACGAATTCCCAGCCAAAGGCAGTCGACCGGCCGTCAAGATGGTCTGGTACGACGGCGCCAAGATGCCCCCGCGTCCGCCGGAACTCGAAGAGGGCCGCAAGCTCGAAGACAACGGCATCCTGTTCGTCGGCGACAAGGGCAAGATGGTCTGCGGTGGTTGGTCCGGCCCGCCGAGACTGATCCCGGAATCGAGGATGAAGGAATACAAGAAGCCCGAGAAAACACTGCCTCGCTCGCCCGGTCACCACAAAGAGTGGATCGATGCCTGCAAGGCCGGCAAGTCCGAGATGGCGATGGCCGGGTTCTGGTACTCCGGGCCGTTTACCGAGGCGCTGCTGGTGGGCAATCTGGCCGTGCGGCTGGGCCGACGGGTCGAGTGGGACAGCAAGGCGATGCGTTCGCCGAACTGCCCCGAGGCGGACAACTACATCACGAAGTTCTACCGGGCCGGGTGGAATTTCGTGTCGTGAGGCATTGCCGTATTGACCCTGGGCGCCGCGCAGAGCAGCGCATGTCTGCAACACGAACTGTTGCAGAAAGGAGACCGATGAATAGGCGTCAAATGCTTGGTGGGGCGGCGAGTGTTGCCGCTTTTACAATTGTGCCGCGACATGTGCTCGCGGGTTCCAGGCAGACGCCGCCGAGCGAGAAGTTGAATATCGCTGGCATTGGCGTGGGGGGGCAGGGGGCAGGGGACCTCGCCAATATGGCAAGCGAGAACATCGTGGCCCTTTGTGATGTCGATCCCAGGCGGGGCTCAGAGACTTTCCAGCGGAACCCGAATGCCAGACAGTATGTTGATTTTCGGGTGATGCTTGAGAAAGAGGGAAAAAACATCGACGCTGTCGTGGTGGCGACACCGGACCATACGCATGCGGTTGCATCCATGATGGCGATCAAGATGGGCAAGCATGTCTATTGCGAAAAGCCCTTGACATACTCCATGCACGAGGCTCGGGAGTTGGCGAAGGCGGCCCGCGAGGCCAAAGTCGCGACGCAGATGGGCAACCAAGGCCACTCCGGCGAGGGGATTCGCCTGATCTGCGAGTGGATCTGGGATGGCGCGATCGGCGCGGTTCGTGAGGTGCATGCCTGGACGACTCATGCAGTGTGGCCGCAGGGCATGGAGCGTCCGAAGGAAACGCTGGCTATGCCGGAGGGACTCGATTGGGATCTTTGGGTTGGTCCGGCGCCGTATCGACCCTATCATCCCGCTTATGCGCCGACGTTGTGGCGCGGTTGGTGGGATTTTGGCACCGGCGCCCTGGGCGACATGGGATGTCACAACCTGGACCCGGTGTTCTGGGCTCTCAAGCTCGGGGCTCCGACCAGCGTGGAGGCCAGTTGTTCGATCTATGTGCCCACGGTCACCTGGGACAAGCCCTTCAACAATGAAAGTTATCCGCAGGCGTCGATCGTGCGGTACGAGTTCCCCCAGCGAGAAGGAATGCCGCCTCTGGAATTAACCTGGTACGACGGCGGTCTGATGCCGCGAAGGCCCCCTGAACTCGAGCCCGGTCGGCAGCTCGGCGACAAGCTCGGTGGCGTGATCTTCGTCGGCGACAGAGGCAAGCTCACTTGCGGCAGCTACGGCAACAGCCCGCGTCTGATTCCCGAGTCGCGGATGAAGGACGACCGGCGTCCGACTCCACGCATTTTACGGTCCGTGGGCCATCACAAAGAGTGGATTGAGGCCTGCAAAGGCGGCCCGCCTGCAGGCTCGAACTTCGAGTACGCAGGTCCACTGACCGAGCTGGTTCTTCTGGGCAATATCGCCGTGCGGATGAGTCTCAAGACCCAGGAGAAGGGCCTGCGGCTGGCTTACGATGGGCCGAGCCTGAAAATCACGAATTTGCCCGAGGCCAATGACTTTTTCCATCGACAGTATCGGCAAGGGTGGAGCCTGTAGGAATTGAGTATCAATGATTGACGAGTGATGGTGCTCGATGGTCCCTCATCGAGTCCGGGTGGCGGCGACAAGCGCAGCTTGTTGACGGTGATGAAGGAAGGGAATAGAAATGAACGCTGAGAACACGCAAGGAGAAAAACGGTTGTCGCGACGGGATTTCGTGGGGACAGCGGCTGCCGTTGCGACCTTCACGGTTGTGCCTCGACACGTCCTGGGCGGGGCGGCAACCCCCGCGCCCAACGACAAGCTCAACATCGCAGGCATCGGCATCGGTGGTCGCGGCGAGGGGGACCTGGATGAGTGTCGCAGCGAGAACGTCGTCGCTTTGTGCGATGTCGATGAAGCCTATGCCGGCAGGGTCTTCAAGAAGTATCCGAACGCCAAGAAATGGACCGATTTCCGGGAGATGCTCGACAAGCAGAAGGATATCGACGCGGTGATCGTCGCGACGCCGGACCATCTGCATGCGGTGATCGCAATGGCCGCGATCAAGAGAGGCAAGCATGTTTATTGCGAGAAGCCTTTGACGCACTGCATCTGGGAGGCCCGCCAACTGACGCTGGCGGCCCGTGAAGCGAAGGTCGCAACGCAATTGGGTAATCAGGGCCAGGCCACCGAGGGAAATCGCCTGGTTTCGGAGATTATCTGGGACGGTGCCATCGGCCCGGTCCGCGAGGTGCACGCCTGGTGCAACCGGCCTATCTCGCCTCGCGGTGTTGCCCGACCGACGGACACGCCGTCCGTGCCGCCGACTTTGAATTGGGATCTTTGGCTTGGACCGGCGAAACATCGCCCCTACCATCCGGCCTATCTGCCCTTCCGTTGGCGGGGCTGGTGGGATTTCGGCACCGGCGTCCTGGGCGATATCGGCTGCCATCAGCTTGACCCGGTGTTCCGGGCCTTGAAACTGAGCTATCCTCTGTCGGTCGAAGCATGCTCGAGCAACATGGATGAACCGAACGAGGTGAAGGAACAAACCGCTCCCAAGGCCTCGATCGTTCGATTCGAGTTCCCCGAGCGGGAGGGGATGCCTTCGTTGAAACTGACCTGGTACGACGGCGGTCTGATGCCGGCAAGGCCTCCCGAACTGGAGGAAGGCCGCAAGTTCGGCGAGGCCGACGACAATCTGTTCATCGGCGACAAGGGCAAGATGCTGGGGTATCGCTTGATCCCGGAATCCCGGATGAAAGAGTATGGCAGGCCGCCGCAGAAGATCGAACGTTCCCCGGGCCATCACAGGGAGTGGATCGACGCCTGCAAAGGCGGAAAGCCCGCGAGGGCCAATTTCGACTGGGCTGGGCCTCTCACCGAGGTGGTTCTGTTGGGCAACGTCGCCCTCAAGATGGAGCGACAGCTCTACGAAAAGGGCATCAAACTCCGCTACGCCGGCCCCAACATGCAGGTGACCAACCTTCCAGCAGCCAACAAGTACAGCCGCCACGAAA
>CAZLDQ010000253.1:0-7510 GCA_964558295.1 uncultured Planctomycetaceae bacterium
TTCCTACGCTCCACTCCCGCCCCTAGTGACGACCAAGCGGCGAGGGCTTACAATGACGGCTGTCGGGATACTCCCCCTTTCATCCTCAATTGGTCAAGGGTAGGACGCTATGAATTGCCCCAAATGCAATGCGGTGCTGGCGGACAAGGCAACTGTGTGCCCAGGATGCGGGGAATCGCTGAAGGCGTCTGAACAACCGACAGCCTTACGAGAGCAGCTTGTCAGCGGCCGCCTTGACAACGCCACGGACGATGAGAATTGGGTCGCTGGACCGTGGAGCTACTCGGGCAAGGCGATGCGGGGTGCCTTTCTGGCGGTGGGGTTGATTACCCTGATGTTCCTTGCGTTCGGCTGCCAGCTGGAATACTACGGCTGGATGCCCACCGGTCGATGGCATGTGTTCGTCTGGGGACTCCTCCTGGCGATTCCCGCCCTGATGTGGCTGTATCAGTTCAGCGTGCTTCTGTACCGCACCATGACCATTCGCTACAGCCTGACGCCGTACCGATTCTTCCATGAAGAAGGTTTACTGGTCCGACGCAAACACGTGATTGAGGTGATCGATATCGACGATATCGATCACAGTCAGAGCCTCTGGGAACGATTCGTGTGTGGCAATGTGGGAACGATCACGATCCACAGCAGCGATCCGGGCACCCCGTTACTCGTTGTTCGTGGTTTGGTCAATCACGATGAGGTGTTCCAGAAGATCGATGACGCGCGACGTGCGCAACGTGCCAAACGCGGCTTGAAGGCGATCTGAAACCTCGACGCCGGCCTGAAGACTACTTGTCGTCGTCCCCCTCGCTCCAGTCGCGGCGTTGGCGGGAACTGGGGATCTTCATCGCCTTGCGGTACTTGGTAACCGTGCGGCGAGCCACCGTGATCCCGTGCTTGCCCAGTTCCTTGACCAGGTCTTCATCGCTCAACGGATGCTGCTTGTCTTCTTTGTCGATGATTTCCTGGAGTTTGATCCGTACGGCGTCCCAGGCGACTTCCTCACCGTCGGCACTGACAGTACCACCGCAGAAAAAGCGTTTCAGAGGGAAGATTCCGCGGGGCGTCTGGATCCACTTGTCATCGACTGCACGGCTGACGGTGGTCACGTGTACGCCGACTTTGTCGGCAATCTGCTGCATCTTCAAGGGCTGAATGAAGTCCGGGCCCTTATTGAGGAACTCCGACTGGTGGTCGATGATTGCCTGGGCCACTCGGGTGAGCGTGTTGCGACGTTGTTCAATGGAATCGATCAGCCACTGTGCCGAACTGAGCTTGCGTTTGATATAGTCGCGAGTCTCGTCGTTGACCTGATTGCTCAAAAGCAGTTTGCGATAGTATGGGCTGATGAAGAGACTTGGCGTATGGCCTTCTTCAAGCCGGACCTTGAAGCCGCCGGATTCAACGGCATCGATGAAGATGTCGGGAGTGACCGTCGGCACAAAGGATTCGCTGAAATTCGCGCCCGGTTTTGGATTGAGCTTGCGGAGTTCCTTGAGCGTCTCCTGGATCATCTCAATCGAATAACCTGTCTTGCGCGCGATAAGCGGAAGGCGGTTGTGCTCCAGGTCTTCCAGGTGGCTGGAGATAAGCGTGCGGAGTTGCTCGTAGCAGTGCATTCCTGGAAAGAGCTGCAGCAGCAGGCACTCGCGAAGGTCGCGGGCACCGACCCCCAAGGGGTCGAGCCGCTGGACGAGAGCCAGTGCCTGCTGGACCAAGTCACGATCTTCTTCGGTCGCGTCCGGGCCGAGTAAATCGTCGAGACTCATCGCCAGATAACCGTTGGGATCGAGGTTATAGATGATCCGATCGGCCATCGCACGAAGTTTCGGGTCGAGATCGAACCAGCCCAACTGATCGTGGAGATAATCCTGGAGTGACTGGGGACGCGACACCATGTTGGCCATCGCGTCATGCTTACGTTCGCCTTCTTCATCGACACGGTTGCGCGAGGGACGCGAGTGCTCTTCAAAATGGTCGGGCCACTCCTCGTCCATCTTCAGCAAGCGTTCAAAGTCCTCCTCGTTGTTCTTGCCTTCGTCGATCACGAGTTCGCGTTCATCATCGGTAGGTGAGTCAGGCAACTCGACCTCAACCTCCTCATTCGGCAGGTCGGGATCATCTTCCCGTAGTTCCAGGATCGGGTTCTCCTGCATCTCCTGCTCGATTCGTTCCTGCAAGGCTAGGATGGGCAACTGCAGAATCTCCATGGACTGGATCATCCGCGGAGCGAGCACCTGTTTTTGCACCAGTCGGAGTTCTTGACCGAGCGAAAGTCGCATGGAAATTGCGTTCTGGATTAAGGGACGCGTTGGGGGTTCTCAGAATCTCTGCCGCCCAGTAAGGGCGTCGGTGAGAATCTCCTTGTTAGCAAATTCTAGCACACTGCCGGTAGTAATCCCCCGTGCGAGCCGGGTGATCTGGACGGGCAACTCCGCCAGCAAATTGGAAATATGAAGAGCCGTGCCATCGCCCTCCACGGTGGGATTGGTGGCCATAATGACCTCTTGAATCTCTCCACCACGAACCCGCTGGACGAGGGTGTCGATCGTCAACTGTTCCGGTCCGATCCCTTCCAGGGGAGCAATTCTCCCGAGCAACACGTGATACAACCCGCGGTAGGCCCCGCTTTGTTCAAGAACCATCAAATCCCGCGGCTGCTCCACAACACAGAGGGTCGTTCGATCGCGTTTGGGATCCCGGCAGATGCTACATTCTTCCTCCTCGGATAAATTGTAACAGAGTCGACAATAGCGTACATTGTCCTTGACTCCGCGGATCGCGTCGGCCAATGCTAGCGCCTCGGCACGACTCACACGGAGGATGTGGTACGTCAAGCGTTCGGCCGACTTCTTGCCGATTCCCGGCAATTTGGCAAACTCGTTGACGAGAGTTGTCACTGACTCGGTAAACTGGGGCACGGTTTTTCCTGATTCTTAGGACGCATTCGGGGTATTTCCCCCGAGGATCTTCTGCATGGCTTCATCCAGGCCGGGAACCTCCAACCCACCGGTTGCTGCTTTCAAGGCCTCGGCGTGTAGCTCCCTCGCCTTGGCGATCGCCTGATTGAAGGCTGTCGTCAACAGGTCTTCCAGAAGCTCACAATCGCCTTGCGCGACCAGGGAGGGATCGATGCGACAACGGAGGACTTCCATTAGTCCGTTGATCTCGACCTCCACCATCCCGCCGCCCGCAGAGCCCGTCGCCCGATGGGCCCGCAGCTCGTCGTTAATTCCGGCCATGCGACTGCTAATCGCTTGGGCCTGTTTCAGTAGCGCACCGAGGTTACTCAGACCCTTGAACACAGCTGACTCCTACTTTGGAGGGGAAGCGAACGTCAGTGCCACACAGCAAGCCGGCTTCAGCCTCCTGCCTCCGCGTGGCTTGGCGTCAATTACCCGCGATCCTCCGCGGGGGGATCGTCAACGCGGACCGGCTTCGCGCCGAACAGCTCCCCTGCGCGATGGATCATCGGATGCTGGGCGACTTCCATGATCCGCACCTCCGCCGGAACCATCCGAACCGGTGGTGTAACAGAGACTTCCTGACGGGGCTCTTCAGCCGCGAGGGTGAACTGAATTCGCACCCGTTGCCCGGTCAACTCAAGCAAGACTTGCTCGAATTTGGCGAGCTGTTCGGGCCGCTCACACATCGACTTCGCTAAAGTATACCCTGCTTTCAGTTGAACCACCAGCTGGTTTGGCGCAGGAATTGCTAGTCGCTCGTATTGCTGCGCATAGGTGGCTACGATCCCTGAGAGCCGGCCAAGCACCTGTTGCCAGATTTGTCCAACGTTTTCGGGCGTTAGAGGCGTTTTTACACCGTCTGACGCAGGCACCTCCTCCTGGCTCATTACGCGGTTGGCTGGGACGTCTTTTTTGGGAGGGTCAGACCCCGACGACATGGTGGACACCATCGTGGGTTTCATCGGACCTACCGCTTGAACGGGTCCCCCCCCTTGTAGACTGGCGATCAGCGTTGACAAGTCCTCTAGGTTGTCCAGACTGCAAATTCGCACGAGGGCCAGCTCGGCAAGGATGCGCCCCTGGGTGCTGGAGCGAAGCCGACTGAGGGTCTGATCGAGAATCTGCATTGCCGCCAGAATGGTTTCCAAACCGAGTTGCTTGCCTGCCTGAACCACGCGCTCATGGCTGGCCGGGGAGCAGAAGAGAAACGTTTCGGGACGACAACCAACCGCTGCGGCCATGCAGTCGCGCAGATAACCGAGTAATTGTTCGAGCAACTGGCCCAGATCCACCCCTTCGTGGGCTGCGGCATCCAACTCGGCCAAAGCGGCCGCCGGATTGCGATCATTCAGGTGCTGAACCAATACTCCGAGCCGCTCGTCGCCAGCGGTGCCTAACATGCCGTGAACGTCGGCCACGGTGATGCGTTCAGGAGCGAAGGCCAGGAGTTGTTCCAACAAGGACTGCGCGTCTCGCATTGAGCCGGCTGCGCGCCGGGCGAGAATCTCCAACGCCTCTGGCTCGGCCGTCATCCCTTCGGCCTCTACGATCTGGGCCAGACGCGTCGAGATTGAATCCGAGAGAATCCCGGCAAAATCGAACCGCTGACAGCGAGAAAGAATGGTAATTGGTATCTTCGTCGCTTCGGTCGTGCAGAAGATGAACTTCACGTGCTCCGGCGGTTCTTCCAAGGTCTTCAACAAGGCGTTGAAGGCCTCGCGGGTAAGCATGTGGACTTCGTCGATGATATAGATCTTGAATCGTGCACGACTTGGCCGTACATTGACGTTCTGCCGTAATTGGCGAATCTCCTCGATCCCGCGATTGCTGGCGCCGTCGATTTCCAACACGTCGACGTCTTCGCCAGTGCCGATGCTTTGGCAAATGTCACACTGGTTGCACGGCGTCGCCGTAGGGCCGTAAATGCAATTGAGCGCCTTGGCCAAGATGCGAGCTGTGGAAGTCTTGCCCACGCCACGAGCCCCGGTGAATAAGTAGGCATGGCCAACCCGATGCGTGCTGATTGCATTCGATAGTGCCCGGGCAACGTGTTCCTGGCCGATCAGTTCCTCGAACCGTTGCGGTCGATAGCGTCGGGCGACAACAACGTACGCCCCAGATCGGGCATCCTGCGATTCTGACGCGACATCAGGCATCGCGACAGACTGGTGGCGTAACGAGTCGGACATGGACGCTCCTGGCTTCTCCAAAGCGGCCTTCCACGCAAACACGCGAGCGGTCGCGACGAGGGAAAGGGCGACAAAAAAAATGCCGGCACACGCCGGCAGTCTTTCAAAGGGCATCGCGTTGTTAAATGGACGCCCCCTGCCGGCGGCTACTGATGAGGGACCCACCACACATGAGGCGGACTGCTTATGGCTGCTGACTTTCGTCCCTGACCAGGTTCACAGGACCCCATTGCGGGGGCCCCTCATCGGAAGCCGACGACGGGCGCTGTATTTTCATGGTTTTACGATCTCCATGGCGATTCGTAAAGGGGGGCGAAGACCGTGATCTCTTCAGCGAACCTAGCGGGTGTGTCATGGGTTTGACAGACAAAACCGGTAGGCAGCGTCCTCCGTGGCATCCGTTGTCGCTGCCGCTCGGAAAGCTACAAAGGACGCCCCCCTAAAGAAACCATTGCCGGTTCTGTTTGTCAAAACTCATTAGACCTAGCGTCGTTTACACCGTACGAGGGGGCGCATATCCGGTTTCTTCTCCCACCGCTATAATGGGCCTTTGGTCGTTGTGCCAGGAACCGCTTTGAGAGCCTCAGCCGCATCGCTGTGGTCCCGAAGGGGAGCCACGTTGGAACACGATCCTCCGGAGAAAGGGTCTTGATGCGTAAATGCGGAACGTGTCGGTTGTGCTGCAAAGTCTTCCCCCTGCCAGTCCTGCATAAGCCGTGGGACGAGTGGTGTCAGTATGCCTGCTCGTCGGGCTGCTCCATTCATGGCGAGGAGAAGATGCCGGCCGTCTGCCGGGAGTATGCCTGCTACTGGCTGGAACATGACGAAATGCCCGACGACTTCCGGCCCGATCGGATTGGCATCGTCGTAACCGAGAGTGGCACGATTACTGTGGGCGAGCAGTCGTTGGACGTGTTGTTGTTGAATCAGGCCTATCCGGGAGCCCGCAATCGCCGCAAAGCGCAAACGCTCATCGACCAAGTGGTTGCCCGGGGAATGGTGGGATTGATCCTGCACGGTCCCGATATGCAACTCGTCTACGACCGTCAACGTTATGCGTCGATTTCCCCCCGCGATATCGCAGTTGCCTTCCGCCACGCCCAGTCGCAAGATGCCGAAGAACTCAAACGTCTCGGTGCCGTATCAGACGATTACCAGCCGTTGACCCGGGAGGAGGCCGACGCTTTGATTCCCAAGAGTCTGTAGGCGGTATCTCGTAGCGATGACGATTCTTCTGAAGAGCCTGACGGCGGATCAGCTCCATGCACGGCTTGCACACCTTGGAGTGACTCCGCGGCTGGCCAGGCAGATCCAAGGGGCAGCCGTGCGACGGGGGGAGTTCCTTGATGCTGTTCCCGGGGTCTCGCCCAAAACGCTTCAGGCAGTCCGGGCGGAGACTGTAATCCCGCATTTGACCTTGCTCGACAAGGTTGCTTCGCCCCTGGACGGTTTTACGAAGTATTTGTTTCGCGGCGACGGTCCGGAGCCGTTCGAAGCTGTCCGCATCCCGCTTTTGCACCGGCCTAACGACTGCAAATATGTGGTTTGCGTCAGTTCCCAGGTGGGCTGTGCAATGGGCTGTGCCTTTTGCGCGACCGGGAAGATGGGATTTCGCCGTAACTTGGCCGCATGGGAAATCGTCGATCAGGTACTCAAGATCCAGGCCGATTCACCCCATCCGGTGCGTGGGGTGGTTTTCATGGGGATGGGCGAGCCGCTGCTGAACTACGACGAGGTGATCCAAGCCGCCCGGTTGCTTTGCGAGCCGTGTGGCGTAGCCATCGCCGGCAAGGCGATCACGATCTCCACGGTCGGGATCGTGCCTGCTATCCGCCGGTTCACCGCCGAGCGGCACACCTACCGCCTCGTCTTCTCGCTCACCTCTGCCGACCCACGCCAACGCCGCGAATTGCTGCCCGTAGAAAAGGCCTATCCCACGGCGGAACTAATCGAAGCGATTCGCGAATACCATGCGGTGACCGGACGGCGCGTGATCCTGGCCTGGACGATGATCGCCGGTTTAAATACACGCGAGGAAGACGCCCGGCGTTTGGCCGAGTTGACCCGCGGGCTTCCGATCCAACTCGACTTGATTGACGTGAACGATCCGACGGGCCGCTTCCAACCGCCGTCGCGCGAGGAACTCCACGCCTTCCGCGATGCGTTGACCGCCGAATTGGCCATGCCCGTGGCACGCCGCTACAGCGGCGGCCGGGACATCCACGCTGCCTGCGGAATGCTCGCCGGACGTGCGATGCAGTGATTCTCAGTACGAGCGAGTCGAACATCGCCCCGGCTTACTGGTTACGGTGGTGCTGGTTTTGATGGTTCGCTTCGATGTGTTGTTGGGCGGATGAG
>CAZLDQ010000254.1:0-7476 GCA_964558295.1 uncultured Planctomycetaceae bacterium
TGCGACCTTCTGAACCCCATTCAGACGCGCTAGCCAGACTGCGCCACGCCCCGAATGTCCTAACCCATTACGGCATCGGAGGTTCCACGTTTAGAGCAGCTGTCCGCGGAGCCGTGGTCAACCCGCATGGGTCATAAACAGAAAAGCATTTTACTCCGCTTGACCGATGATCGTCAACCACAATCCCCCAATGGGTTGGTTGTGGAAGGAGACGCTGATTGGCAAAGCTGGGTGTGCTCGCTTCGCCGTGAGGCAATGAAGGTGTAACCAACCACAATGTGGTGGGTATAGAGAAGATATCGAATAAGGAATGCGTTGACATCGCGGGATAGTTTCCCGTCCCATCCGAACAGAGTATTTCGATTGAACCATGAAGAAGGTAAGCCGATCGGCCAATGTGGCGGATGTGACGTTCCAAGAAACCCATCCGTTTTCTTCATAGCACACGACCTCTTGAGGAAGAACATGCATCACCCCCCCCTAATCGGTCTTTCCGCCTTTATCTCGCTGTTTGCCGCCACGATTTATGCCGCGCCAACAGAGACAGATCACGAAATCCCGACAGCTTTGAGCGATTATGTCTCGCGTCCTGATTCGTCGTTTTCCTGGAAGATCCGTGACACGTTGTCTACCCCATTGGGACGGGTGTGGGATGTAGAACTGACCTCTCAGACGTGGCAGGGGATTGTCTGGAAGCACGATTTGATCGTGGCCGAACCGACTTCGCTTCGCATCCCGCTGCATATGCTCCTGATGGTGGCCGGCGGTTCGACGAAAAAACGGGCCACGTCTCACGATGCTCTATTGTTGGCATCGCTCGCCCACGCCCGGGTGGCCGTGCTTCACCAAGTACCCAACCAGCCGCTCTTGGACGGGCGCAAAGAGGACGACTTGATCACTGAGACGTGGCTCAAGTATCTGGCAACCGGCGATGTGACCTGGGTCTTGCAGTTGCCGATGGTCAAAAGCGTGGTCCGCGCCATGGACGCCTTGGAATCGCTTGCCAAACAAGAATGGAACAGCCCGATTGCCGGTTTCGTTGTTACCGGTGCGTCGAAACGTGGTTGGACCACTTGGTTGACGGCCGTGGTTGACAAGCGACCGATTGCTATCGCTCCGATGGTCATCGATATGCTCAATCTCCAGACGCAAATCCGGTATCAGGCCGAGACGTGGGGGAAGTACAGCGAACAGATTGAAGATTACGGCCGCAAGAATCTGCTCAAAGTTGAAGGGGAGACACCGCGTGAGAGCTATTTGCGTCGACTGGTCGATCCGTACACCTATCGTCAGCAGCTCACCCTGCCAAAGCTTCTTCTGCACGGCACCAACGATCGTTACTGGGTTGTTGACGCAGCCAAGCTCTATTGGGACGGGCTCGTTGGGCCCAAGTATTTGCACGAAGTGCCCAATGCAGGCCATGGCCTCGAGAAGAACCGTGAAGCGGCCCTGTCAACCCTGGTGGCCTTTTTCCAGCACGTGGCCCTTGGCACTCCCTGGCCTGATCTGAAATGGGCTTACGGCGAGCAGGGAGACGACCTGTGCCTGCGACTCTGGGCCTCGCAGAAGCCCCAGACCGTGCGGCTTTGGACGGCCAGTTCTCCGACCAGGGATCTTCGTGAATCGGCATGGACGTCGCGTCCAATCGAGGAAGAAAACGATGCGTTCATCGCACGAATCCCAAAACCCAAAGCGGGGTGCATAGCCCTCTTTGGGGAGGCGCAATTCACTTTGGAGGGCTCGACTTTCTCGCTTTGCACCCTCGTACAGACATTCTGAGGCAACTCGGGTCGTTAGGACGGAATACCCTGGAGTGGGGAGGGGGCTGAAAAAAGATCACCCCTCCTCGCATTTTGGATGCCTGATGGTAACAATGGAGTGGCATTCCTGTGTCAATCGTCCGTGCCCCTCCATTTTGTGATAGGGGCGGCCTGTGTGTGGGAGAGAGGGCACCTCGTGTTGCCATTCATTGACCGACTCAATACCGCTGTGCAGCGGCATGCGAACCCTGTCTTGGTTGGGCTTGATCCACGGGCTGATTCGCTTCCGGAGCCCTTGTGTTCCCATGGAGGGGCAGCAAGCCCGGAGGAACAGGCCGCCGCGTTCCAAACCTTCTGTTACGGGGTTATTGACGTCGTAGCTCCGCTGGTCCCGGCCGTCAAACCGCAAGCCGCCTTCTTTGAAGAGCTTGGCCCTGCAGGGATGGCCGTCCTGGCCAAGGTGATCGCGTATGCTCAAGAAAGAGGGCTGTTGGTCATCTTCGATGGCAAGCGCAATGACATTGGTTCCACGGCAACCGCCTATGCGCAGGGCATTCTTGGTTCCGCCGGGCAAAGCGTTTGGGGGGCCGACGCGCTGACTGTCAGCCCATATCTGGGGGATGACAGCCTGCGACCGTTTGTCGATGTGGCCGTGCGTCGGGCCGCTGGGGTGTTCGTGCTCGTGAAGACCTCGAATCCCGGCGGGGGGATGCTTCAGGATCTCGCCAGTGAGGGACGCCCGCTCTATCGGCATGTGGCCGGCTATGTCGAAAATCTGGCCAGCGAGACCAAAGGCAACTGCGGCTATGGAGCGATCGGAGCCGTGGTTGGGGCGACTTATCCCGAACAGTTGGCCGAATTGCGAGCGGCTATGCCTACTACGTGGTTCCTCGTGCCTGGCTATGGAAGCCAGGGGGGGACCGCGCGAGATGTGGCCGCCGCCTTTGATGAACAGGGTAAGGGGGCGATCATCAACAATTCCCGCGGAATCATCTTTGCCCACAGTCGCCGCGAATATGCCGGACGATTCGGCGCGTCGCGTTGGCAAGATGCCGTAGACGCCGCGACCCGCGACATGATCGCGCAACTCCATGCGGATACGCCGGCGGGCAAGTTGGTAGGAACCTGAAGGGCGAGGCGTTGATGCCCTTGCGGCCCCGCCAACCACCGCCATAATGACTCGATACGCGAGCCTCGGTGTCTTGCTCGCTCACCGGCTGCTGGGGGGACGTAGAAGCCGTTCTTCGCTCTCCCTCAGGGGGGACGGATTACCAATCATCTGTTTACGACGAGGAGATTCATTGATGGAACTCGAAAAGCAACTCGAGCAGACACTTGTGCTCATTAAGCCGGATGCCCTGAAGGTGTCCTTGACCGGATATATCCTCTCGCAGTACTCCGAATTCCATACCGGCCTCCGGTTTGCCGCGGCGAAAATCGTCCATGTCAGCCGAATGCTTGCCGAGGAGCATTATGCGGAACACAAAGGAAAGCCGTTCTATCCCTCGCTGATCGAATATATCCGCGGTCAGCTTCATTACGCCGACCAACCCGAGAAACGGCGAGTCATTGCCCTGGTCTATACCGGGCCCGACGCGGTCAAGAAGGTTCGTGCGATCGCCGGCCCAACAAATCCGCACAATGCCCGCGAGAGTTCGCCGGGCACGATCCGCGCCCTGGGCACCATCGTGCCAGTCAAGGATGCCGCTGGGAAGGTCGTCGGTGAACGGATGGACAACCTCGTCCATGCCTCGGCCACCGATTCCGAGGCTGAACGCGAGATTAAACTCTGGTTCAAGCCAAACGACATCATGCCCTACGTGCGTATCTATCCCACCGAGACCTGCGATTGTCACTATTACTACAAAGCCGGCAGACTGTTTACCACCTACGAGCCAGGCAGCCGTTGCCTCGTCGCCCCGGGGGACACTGCTTGGAAGTCAGACCTGGAAGCGCTGCGTCAGATCTCCACGGGCTCGCCTTCGCCGGTCACCCTTGATGCTGTTGCCGCTAAGTACCTGATCAATGAAGAACGCGAAGTCTAGTGAATCGCCGCGTTCCAGGGGCGGAATCGGAATGACAAATGAGTGACCTTAGCACGCGACGGGCGGATCCGCGGATCCGCCCGTTCGCGCTTTGGTGTTCCCTCATTCAGGATCTCTCCACCCGAGGAGTGAGGGTGAATGGGGTTATTCCATTCCACTCTTCCGGTGGGGTTGCTGGCTGTTGTTGCATGCGGGACCGCGAACAAACTGTGAACTGCTCGTGTACTTGCCGATAATTCGCTTTGAGGTGGACTAATCTTCGCGTTCTGAATCTAGCGGACTGGTAAAATGGGCAAGAGCGAGTATTCTGGGTCAAACGCGTGGGGGGATCCTGCCATTGTGAGGCAATTGGTTTTCTTCATCCTTTCCAGCCTGGGCGCGCTGTTTGCCGTGATGACGCCAAGTCACGTCCGGGCCACCTCGGCGGACGAGGAGATTCGGCGAGCGGACCTCGTCACTCCCTCGGACGAGATGCTGACGTCGCTGGACGAGATGCGTGAACAATTCGGGCAGTCGGGACTGCTGGCCGCCAATCCGCGGCACTTCTCCTCGGCGTGGCGGACTGAGACACTCTCGGATGCTGCCGAGGAACCGTGGACCCTTCAGGTGCTCCCCACGGGGTTGATCTACCGCTCGTATCTGGCCGGGGTCAAAGAACCGCGATTTGCCAGCCAGTGGGTCCATGAAAAGGATCTCGGATGGATTTGGGATATCGCGCTCGGAGGCCGGGTAGGTCTTCTCCGCTATGGCACTGAGGACGCCCTCTTACCCGATGGCTGGCAGCTTGATCTGGAGGGGGCTGGCTTGCCGCGGCTCGATATGGAGAACGCATGTGACGTGATGGCTGCCGACTTCCGCTTTGGCGTGCCTTTGACCTACGGTCAGGGGCCATTTCGCTTGAAGTTCGGCTACTATCACCTCAGTTCCCACCTGGGCGATGAGTACATGATCAAGCATCCCAGCGCTCAGCGAATCAATTACTCACGCGACGCGTTGGTCTGGGGCAATTCCTACTACGTGACCGCCAATCTTCGCGCGTACGTCGAAGCTGCTTGGGCGTTTCACTCCGATGGCGGAGCGGAACCTTGGGAGTTCCAATTCGGCCTCGATTACAGCCCGATGCGTCCCAGCGGCCTGCGGGGCGATCCTTTTATCGCTCTGAATACCCACCTGCGCGAGGATGTCAACTTTGGCGGCAACGTGGTCGTGCAGACCGGTTGGCAGTGGCGAGGGGAAACCGGCCAACTCTTCCGCCTTGGCATGCACTATTTCGCTGGCAAGAGCGATCAGTTCGAGTTCTTCAACCAATACGAAGAGAAGCTCGGCTTCGGCCTCTGGTACGATTACTGAGTGGAGAGTGAAATGGTATTCTAGGTTGAGTTGCCATTTCTTACTTTCTGCTTTCCGCTCTCCACTCTCTCCCCTCCTTGTCCTTCGCAGGCCGTCCCGCTACACTAGCGGTCGTGTTCTTTCACGATGAGGGGGTAGGCCATGGTGCGGCCGCTTGGTCTCGATTGCAAGGAGAATCAGGCTATTTGTCAGGCAAATCTTGTTGGGGGACTGCTCCTCTTGGTAGCTCTCCTGTCGATTGGCTTGTGCGTGAAGGAGCCGATGGCCAAGGCGTCGGAACAGGGGGAATCGCGTGGGTTCGGTGCACTGCCGACAGTTGTTGCCCCCTTCTCGGCCGATGACGCCCGTACATATCAAAAGCAGTGGGCAGACCATCTCGGCGTACCGATCGAGCGGACCAATTCACTCGGCATGCGTTTGGTGCTCATTCCGCCAGGCCAGTTCGAGATGGGAGCGACTGACGAGGAAATCCAACTCGCGGTCAGCCAAGTCGGCTCACTCGGTTTTCCTTGGGTCCGCCCGCTTGTGCGTTCCGAAGGGCCACGCCACCGGATTCGAATTACACGGCCGCTGTTCTTCGGGGGTTGCGAAGTAACGATTGCCCAGTTCCGACGTTTTGTTGAGGCCACGAGCTATCAAACGGAGGCTCAACGCGACCGGAGAGTGAGCCGCGATGGTCGCCCAATCCAGGGGCAAATTTCCGAGACTGCCGTGCGAGACGACGGGCCGGTGACGCATGTGACTTGGAACGATGCGCTGGCTTTCTGCCAGTGGTTGAGTCGCCAGGAAGACGCAATCTATCGCTTACCGACCGAGGCCGAGTGGGAATATGCCTGCCGGGCAGGAACGGAAACGCCTTGGAGTTTCGGGGATCGGAGCCAAGACCTCGCCGAGCATGCTTGGTATGCCGCCAATTCCAAAGGTGGTGTGCATCCAGTTGGTCAGAAAAAGCCCAACGCATGGGGCCTTTTTGATCTTCATGGCAATGTCAGCGAGTGGTGCGCCGACTGGATGGCCAAGGACTACAAGTTGCCCCCCTCGGGTGACGACTCAACCGGGGCCTCCTCGGGATATTGGCGCATTTATCGGGGTGGAGCTTGGGACTCGGCGGCTGTCTTTACGCGTTCGGCATTTCGGATCGGAATCCCGCCCGACGTGTGCAACGACGCCCTGGGGTTTCGCGTCGTCTGCCAACTGGCCGCCTCTCCGGATACTCGCCGCGCAGTGCCCAATGCACCTCCCCTGGCCGTAGCTCCTTTCGCAGCCGCTGAAGCCTCCCAATATCAAGAACGCTGGGCGGCCCATCTCAGACAGCCGGTGGAGCAGGAGAACTCCCTCGGGATGAAACTCCGATTGATCCCGCCAGGCCGTTTTCTGATGGGGGCGACGCCGCAGGAAATTAACCTGGCTATCGAGCAAGGCCGGCAGGCCAACGAACTCCCTTGGTACTTCGAACGCGTGGCGACCGAAGGCCCGCAACACCAGGTGACGATCAGCCGGCCGTTTTTCCTGGGGATCTGCGAGGTGACGCAGAAGGAATACGACCTTCTGATGGGCAACGACCAGCCAGAACGCCACGCGGCAACGCGACCGTACGACTCCGATCGTTGGCCGGCCCAATTCGTCTCCTGGGAGGATTCTCTGGAATTCTGCCGCCGGCTATCCAATCTTCCCAAAGAGAGACAGATGCAACGAAGCTACCGATTGCCGACTGAAGCAGAGTGGGAATATGCATGCCGCGCGGGAAGTACGACCGCATTTGGTTTCGGCGAGGATTGGAAATCGCTGAGGGAATATGGCTGGTTCAAAGGCAATTCCAGCAGTCAACCCCACGAGGTCGGCCAGAAGAAACCAAACGCCTGGGGACTCTACGACATGCACGGAAATCTCTGGGAATGGTGTTCCGACCGCTGGGCCGACGACTACTATCAGAAAAGCACTCAGGTGAATCCTGCCGGGCCTCTCACGGGCGAAGGATTCGTCTTTCGCGGCGGAGCTTTCATGAGCGGGGCCTACAGTTGCCGTTCCGCGTGCCGCCTGTTCTTGAATCCTAAGGATCGGTCTTCCGTGCATGGCTTCCGCATCGTCTGCGAAGTGCCGGAACCGGAGCAAGTCAAATAGAGGTAGCATCTCAGAAGAGGGCGACTGGCCAATGACTTCCGCATTCGATCCGTATTACAAATGGTTGGGTATCGCTCCCGAGCGGAACGTGTCAATGGGTTTGAGTAGAGGGTCGCCGCGGGACGCCCAGGCTGCGACTGGCCGCGGCCGTGCCCACCTGGGCCGCGAGTTCTTCGATCGCCTTCATGGCGTTCTCCCGT
>CAZLDQ010000255.1:0-3213 GCA_964558295.1 uncultured Planctomycetaceae bacterium
GAAGGGGATTGGGATTGTAGCTGCCAATAATCAACATATCCTCGAGTTTGAAGGGGTTGATGAAGTCCCTCTGCCAGGTCCACCGCTGATCTGTGTCCCAACGACCGCTGGAACGTCAGCCGATGTGTCCCAATTTGCCATCATCACCGACCCGAAAAGGGCGGCAAAGATCACAATCGTCAGCAAGATGATCGTCCCTGATGTGGCCCTGATTGATCCGGTGACTACAACGACGATGTCCGCGGATCTGACGGCTGCAACTGGGATGGATGCCCTGTCCCATGCCTTTGAAGCGTACGTCTCCACGGCGAGTTCCTTCCTGACTGATCTGAACGCCCTCGAGGCCTCGCGACTCCTCGTCGGCAACCTTGCCCATGCCATTGCTCATCCCCAGGCCCTGCAATTCCGCAATGCCATGATGATGGGCTCGTTGATGGCAGGGCTAGCATTCTCCAATGCCAGCCTGGGGGCCGTTCACGCCATGGCCCACGCCTTAGGAGGCCTGTTGGACCTTCCTCACGGACAGTGCAATGCCATCCTGCTGCAGCATGTCGTCGCGTTTAATTTTGCGGCGGCCATGGACAAGTATCTCCGTTTGGGGGCGGCCCTCGGCCTAAGCCTTTCAGATTTGCCCCAAGAGGACGCGAGGGCTCGCCTTTTGGACAGACTGGCATCCTTGGCGAGAGAGGCCGGGGCCCCCCACAGTCTCCAGGGCCTCGGCGTGCCGCGTTCCCAGCTTCGCGATCTGGCAGTCAAGGCGGCCGCTGATCCGTGCCTGGCCACCAATCCCCAACCGGCCACTGTCGAGGACCTTGAGAGAATCTATGCCACAGCATTCACGGCCTGACCAATCAGCCCAGTCGCTACGAGCCAAGATCATCGGTCTTGGCGAGCGTTCGATCCGCAAGAGCTACTATCCTGAGCTCCAGAAGAAGCTCCACGACATCAGCCGGATGAACGAATCGCTGGAACGACGAGTCGAGGAACGCACCGCCGAACTCTCGGCGATGAATGCGGCTTTGAATCAAGAGATTCTTGAACGGCAGCAAGCCGAACAATCTTTGGAACAAGCTCTGCGCACTCTCCGTGACTTTCACTCCATCGTCAACCGGAGCCCCGCGGTGGTCTGTCGTTGGCGAGCCGTGGAGGGCTGGCCGATTGATTTCATTTCGGAGAATGTCGCGCAGTTCGGTTATGCGGTCACCGATTTCACTTCCGGCCGTCTTTCATGGGCGGACGTCGTACACGCCGATGATATCCCGCGACTGCTTGCCGAGTTGGACCACTATGCCCGGGAGGGCATCTGTGAGTTCTCCCAGGAGTATCGCATCTTCACGCGGTCCGGAGAGCTACGCTGGGTGGAAGACCACGATCTCTTCCTCCCAGACGCCGATGGCATCTTCACCCATCTGCAAGGGATTATCTTGGATGTAACGGAACGGAAGAAGGCCGCGGAAGAGCGAGCCCGGCTCTATCAGGCGTTGGAACTCCGTGCCGGTCAGTTGCGCGCCCTTGCCCGCCAACTGACCGAGGCGGAAGAACGGGAGCGTCAACGGTTGGCCCAGGTGCTTCACGACCACCTCCAACAAATCCTTGTCGCCGCCAAGCTGAAGGTCGATCGTGTCTTGCGTCGTCCCTTGGCCGAGCCGCTGACGAGTTCCTTGAAACAGACCGTGGAACTGCTCGACCAAGCCCTGACCGAATCCCGGTCGCTGACCGCTGAACTCGGTCCGCCGATTCTCTATGATGCGGGACTTGCTGCCGGTCTGGAGTGGCTTGCCCGCCAGATGCATGAACGACACGGCCTGCATGTCCATCTGGAAACCGACGTAGAGGCGGCTTCGGTAGCCAAAGATATTGCGGTCCTGCTGTTCCAGACTGTCCGCGAACTGCTGTTCAACGTGGTGAAACACGCACAAGCCGAGACAGCTTCCGTACAAATCACCAGTCTGGATCACGATCGGATTCGGCTCGTGGTGGAAGACCAAGGGGTGGGCTTCAATCCTCAAGAACTGGAAAACCAGCGATTGGGCGATCGGTTCGGATTATTCAGTATTCGAGAACGTCTTTCCTTTGTGGGAGGGTATCTGAACCTCGAATCTAAGCCGCGTCAAGGCACACGTATCACCATCGAAGTGCCGCTTCCCCCTGCGGCCCAGCCGGCGGTTGCCGTTCCCCTCACCCAGTCCACGATCAGCCCCCGACGGCCCCCTGCAGTCTCGCCTGTTCCTCCATCGCCTGAATCGCATCCTTGCCAAATCCGCGTGTTACTGGCCGATGATCACCCGATTCTTCGAAAAGGTTTGGCCGACCTCCTCCACGAAAATCGGGAGATCCAAGTCGTCGGCGAAGCAGGCGATGGCGAAGAAGCAGTCCAGCTTGCCCGCCAGACGCATCCCGATGTGGTATTGATGGATGTAACCATGCCAAACGTGGATGGTGTGGAAGCCACGCGCCGTCTCACCGCCGAATTACCAGAAATCCGCGTCATTGGCCTGTCGATGCATGAGAAGACGGATATGGCCCGTGCGATGCACGAGGCCGGCGCCCGCCTGTATATGAACAAGAGTACTCCCGGCGAGGATCTGATTGCTGCCATTCGGACGCAGGCTCGCCATGCGGTCCGCGACTCACAAACCCATTGACGGCGTTTCCAGGATCGACCGCTGGAGAACCCGACAAACTCGGATCCCTTTTTCCGTTCGTGCATGGTATACTCTCCCTTCCTCAGGGAAACCGGACCATGGTGAGTGGGAGAAATCGTGATGTCGGATCAAGCAAGTACGGAGTCCCCTTCGGCTCCCCGTTGGCAGCCTCTGTCGGCGATGGATCGCCGTGTGATCGGTGTACTCATTGAAAAGGCGAAAACCACGCCGGATGCTTACCCCTTGTCGCTGAACGCGGTCGTCGCCGGCTGTAATCAGAAAAGCAACCGGCACCCGCTGATGAACGTTGAGCCGGACGATGTTGAACAATCGCTCGACCGGTTGCGGGAGTTGGGGGCCATCAGCCTCGTCCAGGGGTATGGGCGAGTGCAGAAATATCGCCACTACATGTACGACTGGCTTGGCGTTGACAAAGTCGAACTGGCCGTGATGGCTGAGTTGCTCCTCCGCGGCCCCCAGACCGAAGGCGAACTGCGGGGCCGAGCCTCGCGCATGGAGCCGATTCGAGACCTAAACGAGCTTCGTCCCGTCCTCGCTTCGCTGAAAG
>CAZLDQ010000255.1:3223-7390 GCA_964558295.1 uncultured Planctomycetaceae bacterium
CACGCCCCCGGTGAGTGCCACCGGCGCCGGCCGCAATATGCCCAGGGTACACTGGCCACCGAGACAGCCGCTGACGAACTCGGCTCGCCCCTCCCCCCAGCCGGAGCTCCGTCGGTATCTGCGTTTCAGCCAGCCTCATCGCTTGCCCTGCCCCCCGTCTCCGCAGAAGCTCCAGGCACATTGCGACGTGAACTGGACGAGCTCCGCACGCAAGTGGCTCAGCTCCGTAGCGATCTCTCCGATCTGACCGGTCTGCTCCGCCAGACCGTCGATGAGTTGGATCGGCTTAAGACCGAATTGGGGGGGTGACAGCTCCTGACAAGTGGCCGCCGAAGCCGTATATTGCCGTTAGCCATTGTTTCCATCGAGTATTCAGAGCGTGTTGAAGGAAGCTTCCGTGTTGAAGATTCTCACCGCCCTCAACAGTCTACTTGGTACCGTTTTGGCTCTCATCATCCTGGCCCTGCTGGGCGCCGGCGCGTGGATCGGTCTGAAGACCTACTACGCCGAAAAATGGGCACTCAAGGAAGCCCAGGCCAAACTGGCCGACCAGGAAGCGCAGGTGAAGACGCTTTCGCAGGATCTCACAATCAAACAAGAGGAACTCAGCCGACTAACCCAAACGGTGAAGACACAGGCCACGGAGATCTCGGCCCTTAACAAGGCTTTGGAGGCCAAACAAAGTGAGATCGAACGACTTCAGACAGTGGTTGCCCTACTGAAACTCGACCATCGCGTCGCTCTGATCACCGTGCTCGACCAAAAGCATTCCGGCGATGACAAGGAGTTGCACACGAAGTTCAGTTTCGTCGAAGTCAACGAGGAAGGGCGTCCCTTGGAGAAGCCGCGAGTTTTTGAGATTAAAGGGGATATTGTCTACCTCGATGCCTGGGTCGTGAAGTTCGGTTTCGACTATCTCGAACAGGGTGACCCGTTACGTTCGACCTCGATCTGCCTCTTCCGCCGTATTTTTGGTGAATCGCAGCCGCCCAGCGAAGGTTTCGTTCTCGACGCCGACCACAAGCCGCCTACCGCCTATCGCACTGGGGGAAAGCTTTCGGAGTTCGAAGAGCAAATCTGGTCCCGCTTCTGGGAATATGCCAACAATCCCACGCTAGCCAAACAGGCTGGCGTTCGCGCCGCCCACGGCGAGGCCCCCTCGATCAAGCTCCTGCCCGGCAAACGGTATCGGGTTGTGCTCCAAGCCACCGGCGGATTGAGGATCGATCCGCCGGAGGAGATGTCCGACGCAGGGAAATGACCAATAATTGATGACCAATGACCAAGAGGATTCCATGTGAAGTGTGCCCCCAATGGTCATTTGTCATTTTTTCCTTAACAGGAATGCAACACCATGCGAATCGTTGTTCTGGACGGTTACACACTAAACCCGGGCGATCTGAGTTGGGATGAGTTGAAAGCCTTGGGAGCAACGACGATCTACGAACGTTCAGCACCGGAAGAGGTCGTTTCGCGGGCCCAGGAGGCTGATATCATCTTGACGAACAAAGTGGTGCTGTCACGTGAGATTCTCGGCCGCCTTCCCCAACTGAAATATGTCGGGGTATTAGCTACGGGCTACGATATTATCGACACCCAAGCGGCCCGGGAACGAGGCATTCTCGTCTCCAACGTCCCTACCTACGGCTCGGCCTCGGTTGCCCAGATGGCTTTTGCCCATCTACTGAACCTGACCCAACATGTGGCCTACCATGCCCAAACCGTAGCCGAAGGCCGTTGGAGCAAGTCGGAGGATTGGTGCTATTGGGACCATCCGCTGCTAGAACTGGCTGGAAAAACGATGGGAATCGTTGGATTTGGGCGAATCGGCCAAGCGACGGCTCGTATCGCCCTGGCGTTTGGCATGAAGGTATTGGCATATGACGCTCAACCCATCTCACCGTCACCGGGGATCTCGGCGCTGGACCTGGATAACTTGTTCCGCCAAAGCGACGTGATTAGTCTGCATTGTCCACTGACTCCCGCCACGGAGCGACTGGTCAATCGAGAGCGGCTTACGCAGATGAAGCCATGGTCTTACCTGATCAACACGAGCCGGGGTGGCCTGATCGATGAGGCGGCCTTGGCCACCGCCCTGAACACTGGCCAAATCGCTGGCGCAGGGCTGGATGTGTTGTCGGAAGAACCGCCACGTCCGGACAACCCGCTTCTTTCGGCCAAGAACTGCTTCATCACCCCCCATATCGCTTGGGCCACTCGAGCCGCACGTCAGCGTCTGCTGGAGATCGTTGTGGAAAACCTGCGAACCTATCTGGCCGGCCAGCCGCAAAACGTGGTGAACTCATAATTGATACAAGACATTTTGCACTCCAGCAGAAGCCGGCCTTTGGCTGAGGCCGTGTACTCGATCCAGACACAAGGAAATCCATCTCGCGGATGAACAAAGCAAGGTTTGCAGAGTTCTACGCCCCCATGACGACGCTCAGCCGCGTCCCTGTTGCCAGGGCCATGTTGAGACAAAACCCCGTCGCCTTGGCAACGTAAAGGAAGTGCTTCACTCTGCTTCCAAACGGCTGAGACATGGGAGGCATTTTGCGAGGACGGAGACGCAGGTGTCCGTCATTTCTTCTCGGGGAGGAAGGGGAATAACTGGCGCAGTTCGGCGGGAGTGGGACGGCGGCCGTATTCGCAGATTTCGAAGGCTTCGGCGTAACGAACCTGACGTCCGGCTTCTTCGCCGTAGATTTCGATGAGCTTGTCACGATACTGGTCGGCGATTGCGGCAAACCGTCGTCGGAAACTCTCGCGGACTTGTTCACGCTTCTTTTCCCGCTCGGCCGGATTGTCCAGTGTGGGATCGGGCTTCCCCATCGCGCCCCCTTCGACAAACTGGGATTCCATTACCACGAGCGCCTCGACCTTCTTGTCGATCGTGCGGTCGATAGCCACGACGATGTCGGCACGGAAGGGATTGGGACGCTGGAAGTTGTCGTAAGAGTAGAGAAACAGCGGGTTTTTCGGCAGTGCCGGCACGTCAGGGCAGAAGAACGGGACGCCGACCATGTAGGCCGAGTCCTGCATCAGGACGCCGACGTAGCGATGGTCGGGATGGTAGTCATTCGGGCGGTGGCCGATGACGATGTCGGCGCCCCAGCGGCGGATAAGCCGGGTGAGCGTCCGGCGGTTTTCCATGGTCGGCTCCAGTTCGCCGTCGTGGATATCGAGCACCATGCTTGTGGTGCCAAGGATGTCGGACGCCTTTTTGACCTCGG
This sequence comes from uncultured Planctomycetaceae bacterium, assembly GCA_964558295.1. GTDB lineage: Bacteria > Planctomycetota > Planctomycetia > Pirellulales > Thermoguttaceae > JBDKTH01. The sequence continues at coordinate 6,457 of CAZLDQ010000255.1, forward strand.
CTGCGCGGCGCTGGGCCAACGCGCCGCCGGCCATGGCGAAGTGGCCGATGTCGCCGTTCGTGACGGAGACCAATTGGACATGGTGTCCCAATTCGGCCCACAGGGCGCTTGCACCTCCAGCGCGAATCTCGGCATCGTCGGGGTGGGCGCCGAAGACGATGATCCGTAGCTTGCCGTCCTCGCGGTTCTGAGCGTCTCCGACCTGAGTACTGTCGACCGGCTGGGCGGCCTGCTGGGCGGTCGGCCAAGCCATGAGGAGAAAAGCGAAGCCGAGGCCAAACGCGAAACGGAGAAGAGAATGGGGGGCTTCTGCATGGTAGGCTCTCTCTTGGGATAGGGTTCAGGGGTCAGGATCTCTGCGCGAACGTTTACTGAGCCATCTTGCGGGTCTGTGACACGGAGGACGTTTGTTGGGTTTTGTGTGGCTTGGGAAAGTGGGTGATGCAAGGGGGTGGATATGATGCCTATTGTAGACTGTGGCACGGGCGTGTGAAATAGGCGGGGTGTGTTGGATGGGGGGACGAAGAGAATCGACTTGCCGGGCAGTCCATATTGGGTTTTGACAGACAAAAGCTGTAGGAAACGCCCTCTGTGGCGTTCTGGGCGGCAGAAATGGCGGAACGCCACAAAGGGCGTTCTCTCCAGCGACCAATACCGGTTTTGTTCTCAAAACCCACCAGGTTGAAGTTCCGCTCTAACTGACTCGTGGCTTATGACTTGCGTGCCTGAGTCATGGCCTGGGCATTCCGCCTGTGTGGTGTGAGCCAAGCATCCTACTGGGCCGCAGATGCTTCAGAATATGCCTCAGGCAAGATGCCTAAGCTACGGGCAGACGGAACGCCCTCGCAGATATTCCGGCAGATCTTGCCACATCCGCCGAAGGGGGTGCGGCTGAAATGATGTTGCGCGACTGGGCAGAATAAGTAAAACAGGA
>CAZLDQ010000256.1:0-7352 GCA_964558295.1 uncultured Planctomycetaceae bacterium
CCGCCCCAATCCCCCCATCTCCCCCGCCCTAAAATGCAAAAGCTGACGTGCACCCCTGTGCAGGCGTCCCGCCTGCCGTAGCTTGGGCTTCTTGCCTGAGGCCTACTCTGCAGCCTCCGCGGCCAGGCAGGACGCCGGGCCTACAGTACACAAGCGGGACGCTTATGCTACAGTACACAAGCGGGACGCTTATGCTACAGCACACAAGCGGGACGCTTGTGCTACGGTACACAAGCGGGACGCTTATGCTACGATTCAGGCAGGATGCCGGGCTCGGCCGTCGCCAGGAAGATTTGCCACACCCGGAGCGAAAGGGCAACGTAGGAGTCCGTTTAATGCGGCGCTGGTGGCAGCCGGCAACCTGAGCATTTCGGTTCTGCTTGTCCCTAGTGTTGGTGGTTTTGGTCTCTTTTTCGTCCCACAATGCGCGTTTTTTGGCTGAAATCGCAATTTACCTATAGAAGGCTCTCGGTCTGTCGCTGGGCACCGTGCAAACCCACTTGGAACGCCTCCGCGACAAGTTGCACGCACATAGCCGTGTCCAATTGGTGCTGCGGGTCATTGCAGCCTATCTTGACTGGCGCATCGAGTCGCCTCACCCGCGAGGCTGTCCGGTGAAATCCCAACTTGAATCGTCTTAGGAGAGTGGTAAGATAAACCCGCGTTGTTCGGCAAGTGGTAGCCGAGACAAAAGAGCTGGCAGCCAAACAGAGCGTTGGAAGTCTCTTTCAACGTGGGGCGAAGGCCGACACGATTGTTGCCATGTCCATTTTCTTGGCAGGGGAGAACGATGGCAGGGGGCTTGGGGCATGCGGTTGTGCGCTGTGCGGCGGGCTACGACATAGTTCGTATCGCAATAGCGTTCTTATTGCTGATCGCCGGCGGACTCAAGGCATACCAGTTGTCCACCTCACCGATGTTGGGGACGGGGTTGCTTGATTCCCGCTGGGTTCTAGTAGCTGCGGTCGAATTCGAGTTGTTCTTCGGTCTGTGGCTATTGGCGAACATTTGGCCAAAGACTGGAATGCTCCCCTTGAATTGATCCAGGAGTGGCCTCTGGCAAAGAAAACGGAGCACTGCGCTGATTGTTCCAGGAGCACAACGGGGAAAGGCCCATCTTGGCCCCCATTGCCCAGTCACGACTGCTCCTGCAAATCCGTCGCTCTTGGCACTACCAGTGAGGGAGCGACAGGGCAACGTACAAGCTCGTTTCAAGCAGGCACTGGCCTTCCGCCAGTGGCACCCGACGGGATACCAGTGGTAGTGCGCATTACCGGACTTGCCTACGCCGTCGCGCCGTGGCGGTAGGCGATGATGCGGACTTTTTCGAGGGTGACCAGGCCTTCGCCGATCATTTGGTCGAGGTGGGGTCGATGAGGATCGGCAGGTCTTCGGAGAGACGGAGGAGTCGAGGGCCAGCCGGAGGGGGCTGAGTCTCGAGCGACGCGAGCCATTCTCCGCCATGGAGCACCGATGATCATCGCGGAGCTGGATTGCGGTACGGTGCAGCAAAGCCTTGGAGGCGAATCGTCACCCGAGTGCCGGAGCCTGGGGCCGAGCACAGATCGAGTCGACCACCAAAGCGAGCAAGCCGATTCTGGATGCTGAACAGACCCAAGCCGCTGGCAGCCGGCTCGTGCTCCAAGGTGGCCGGATCGAACCCGATGCCCGGGTCGCCCACCTCGATTTCCAGCGTGTCACCGTCTCCGTTCAGACTGATCCAGGCACGATCGGTCTGGGCGTGTTTGACCACATTGAACAGCAGTTCCCGAATCGTCTGGTAGAGAAGGATCTGGATGCTCTGGTCGGCCGGTTCGGCGGCCAATTGGCTCTCGACGACGACGGTCAGCTCATGTTGCACGTTCATTTGCCGGGCTAACCAATGGAGAGCTGCCACAAGGCCGTGTTGATACAGATCGGGGGGGCAAAGCTCGACACTCAGGGAGCGCGTGGCACGGATGCAATCGGCGAGCAGATGGGCAAGGTCTTCGGCCATCCGATCGAGTTGGGAATCCTGGAGGCGATGACGCAGGCGGGCCAGCTTATGGTGCGCCGCAACGAGGAGTTGCTGAAGGTCGTCGTGGAGCAAACGGGCGACGCGCTGGCGCTCACGCTCCTCCGACTGGATCAACTCGCGGGACAAGGCCTGAAGCTCCGCAGACCGCTGTTGGAGTGCGGCGTAAAGGGCCTCAACTTGTTCCGGGGCGTGGCGATGGTCTGCGGAAAACGGTTCCAAAGACACGGCGGGATCGAACATGCACCACCCCCCCCTCGATCCATGACGGGCAGTCCAGCCTTCAAGCTCCGAAATCGCATCTACTAGTGTTACCGATAGTCCCGGGGATTGCAACCCCCGCCGCAGCAGGTATTTTGAGCCTCGGAAACCTAGAGCTCCAAATGGATCACTTCGGTGTTGGGATCGAGGGTCGACGGTCCGATCGTGAGCGGAATCTTTTCTTCCTGCGTGGTGCCAATGGTCTCACCATGGCGGAGGACGGGATTTTTCTCCAGCATGTAATGGACGATATCAAAGATCCGCGCTAGGAGATACTCGCGGTCTCGCTGACTGCCTCGTACTTCGAGTTCCATCTGCTGGAATTCGCGCAGCCCGGTGGTGTAAACGCTATAGGTGCCGTCGGCCTCTTGGCGGAGCAGGATCTGGATCCACAGCAACAACGGCAAGGCCTCGCGAGTCATCTGCCGGGTGTAGGTGATGAAGGCTTCGGGGGAGTGAACCAGGCCGTTGGCCGACCAGTAAACGCCAGCGGCCTCGGTCGAGTGGGCCACGGCGGCAGCCAGTGCGGTCAACGCCATGGCGGCTTTCAGGCGGTCGGCCGCTTCGGGCTGCACAGCGACCAAGACGTGGGCCGTATGATTGCGCAAAGCCTCGGCGGCTTGCGGCCAATACCAGGCCCCCGCACACGACAGGGCGAGTTGGGCCCAGGGGATGGGCCGAGGCATGAGCAACACGGCCGCCAGATCGCCGTCAAGGTGACACACCAGGGCCCCTTCCTTGTGCTCAACCTGGCTGACCTGATATTCAGGACGTAGCTCGCGCAAGGCTTCCCAAAGCCGCGATTCGGCGGGCAGGTGCGGATCGTTCAAGGCCACCAGGGCAACAAGGGGGGCGGCGGGCATACGGGCAGTCTCCTTATCCCATGCGCGAGAGGGCAAACAGCGAATCTTACTCTCGTCCAGGGAGGGTCGCAACCGTAGCCCACCTTGCTCCCCGTAGCGGATGCAGCACGGAACCCGAAGGAAAATGGTGCGTTTGGGCGAACGTAACCTGGGGTAGCGGCCGGGCTTGCCCGTCGCTGGGGAGGTCGATCATAGGGTGCAAAAAACAAACAACGGGCAAGCCGGACCGCTACGGCCAAACCAGACATATGGAGAGCTTATTTCAGGGCGTTCAAGGCCTCCAAGATGCGAACCCGAACCGCATCGGCCGTGGTGCGATCCTTGGGATCGAGCCAGTTGATCTTGTCGACCTCCGGGGCGTCGAGGACTTCCTGCGCCGCGGTATTCAACAGTAGCTCCGCTTTGGCTACGAGGTCGGCCGGGCGACGGGCGGCCTTAGCCCCCTCGACGGCCTTACGCAGCATGACGAAATACTCATAATCCTCGACGCTCTCGCGAATCGCCTCCATCTGCTTGCCGGCCACGACCTTTACGTTGTCGAGGAATAGCGGCGTGTAGGGGCCGTGCGTGGCCAGATAGTCGTTCCAGGACGATGCCCGGCCGTTGTCGCCGAACGCCCAGAAGTAGGTGCCCGTGGCCCCCACGTGCCAGCAGTGCCAGGCCTGAAGCCGGTAGTAGCTGTAGGGGTCTAAGAGCCGAGCCGGTCCGGAGCAGGAGTAGAACTCCAGTGTTCGGCCGCGCCGCTGCTGGTCGCGGTAGAACTGCTCGAACGCTTTGCCGCCGGCCAGCCACATCGGCCGGTTTGGGCAGAGGACCGTGCAGACGTCAAACATTTCCGCGGGGGCCTTGGTCGGATCGCGGTAGGTGGGATCTTCCCAGATGATCACCTTTGGCTCGGCCGCATGAATCGCCTTGGCCCAAGCGATCAGCGGGGCTACGTCGGTCTGTTCGTGGGGCTCGTCGTGGATCAGCACAGCCAAGCGATCCGGCGCGATCCCTTTGGCGCCCAGGTGGCGAACCCAGGCGGAGATCCAGGCGCCGACGCGCTGGTCGAACTCGGGCGTGTTGATCTTGGCCCCGGCGAAGCTCCCGCCCGCGGAGAGGAAGACCATGTAGCGTTCGGCTTTGGGCCACTGGCCGATCCAGTCGTCGAACTGCTCGGTGTTCAACTCGACCCGGGGGGGATTGTCGCCGGTCACTTTGCAGTTGAGCATCACGCTCCCCTGGGCCCAGGGGGCGTTGACGAAATGGCTCTGCAAGTGAGCGAGGAACGCCGGGCGGTTCTCGGCCGTCAGGCCATAGGCGCCCTTGCCGTTGGTATAGCTCCAGCCGCCGAGATAGAGCGTCGTCTTCTCGGGGAAATCCAGCAGCCAGACGCGCAGGCGTACGGGCGTCGCGAGCGGCGCAGCGCCCTGGGGCTCGGCGACCAACGTTCCGGCCAGTTCGCCGGGGGCCAGATCGGTCACATGAAACGTCAGCCAGACCTGGCGGACCAGTCCGGGCAGCACGGTCACCGACCAGCTACCGTCGGCTTTCGTAGCTTCCGGCAGTGCCGCGGCCACGGGCTTGCCGTGGGAGGTGTCCGTCCAGGTGACCTCATGGAGCGTGACATAACTGGGCAGCGGCGCCTGAGGCAGGCCGTCGAAGTGGAGGCAAACGGTCATTGGCCGGTCGGTGCTGTTGGCCAGATTCACGGCGGCGGCCCGATACTCGCCGCGCATTGTGTGGACCGTGATCGGGCGGGACGAGCCTTGCGGTGGCGCGGCGATCAATTCCACGGGATCCCAGGTGGCCGGCACCCAGGCGGCCAACGGCGCATGGCCCAAGGCCCGCCACAGCTGGGCTTGGACTGCAAAGAGTTTTGCGTGGGTGGGGGTGAGCGGTAACACGGCTTGGAAGGCGGGGATGCTGGCGACATTTTCGCGTTCCAACTGTCGGCGAATCTCGGCAAGCCGCCCGGTAAGTTGACGGCGAACCGTCTCATCAAGCTTGGCTGCAGCGATTGCTTCCTGGAGTGCCGAGGCATCGGCCAGAAAACGATTGGCGGCGGCCCGTTGGAGACGGCCCTGTTCAAAGATTGTTTTGGCCGTGGTGACCGGTTGGTCGGAGAGGTCCAGCTTCAAAAACTCGGCCGAACCACGGAAGACCTCGACCTCATCGACAAACAAGTAGGAGCCGCCGGCCTGCGGAATGGCCACGAACTGCACGTAGCGGGCGTGGGTCTTGAGTTGGTTGGTCACCAGGCGGCGAATGGCATACTTTTCCGGCCAAGCGCCATGGGCTTTGAGATCCAAGCTGACCAGGTCGCCTGCGTCGCGGTACGTCTTGCCATCGTCGCTCACCAAGACGTTCACCGCCAGAGGCCAAGTGACGCCGGCAACCCCGGCGGCCGTGGTGAAGGCCACGCCGCTGATCGGCTCGACGCGTCCCAGATCGAGCGTGATCGTGGCATAGGGGGCGTGAGTCCAGCCGACCGTTCCCCGCTGGGTCCAGAAGTAGCTCTTCGTCGATTGGCCGTCGGTCAATTGGACGTGATCATCGGGATCGGTGCAGAGGTTGTAGTTCGGTGGAGGAGCGAGCGTGTATTGGGCCCGGAAGGCGATATTCTCGGGGGCGTCTGGAGATGCGGCCTGAACCTGTCCTGCAGCGATGACCCACACGGTTAGCAGCGCAAGACGCTTGAGCATGACATGGCCCTCCGGTGATCGGAAATGTGCAAGGAAGGTGAAGCAGGGTCGGTTCAAGCAGAACCGACGGCATGTTGATCAGCCTTATTAGCATGCACCGGATGCCGCGAGTCAAGAGTGAGGCTGCGAGAAGGGGCCGATTGGGGGGCTTTTTTGACACTCACACCTGTTACCCCGCCGCTTGCCGCCCGGAAGACCCGACCAAGCGGATTAGTGGACGCGATGGCCGGGCTTGGCGCCTTCGTCGGGAGAAAGGAGGAAGATCTCGCTTCCACCGGCACCGGCAGCCAGGACCATGCCTTCGCTCAGGCCGAACTTCATCTTGCGCGGAGCCAGATTGGCCACGCAGATCACCAACCGGCCGACGAGGTCTTCGGGTTTGTAGACCTTTTTGATCCCGGCAAACACCGTGCAGCGGTGATCGCCGCCGTAGCTGAGCGTGAGCTTCAAGAGCTTGTCGGCCTGTGGCACATCCTCGGCCGCGACGACCCGGGCGACGCGCAAGTCGACCTTCATCAAGTCGTCGATCGAGATCGTTTCGGCCACGAGCGGCTCGGCGGCCAAGGGGGCATCGCTATCTTGCGTGGCGGCCGGCGCCGGGGTGGGGACGGATTCTTCCTTGCTCTCTTCAATCATGGCATTCACCTGTTCAGGTCGTACGCGAGTCATCATGTGTTCAAAAGGCTTGACCGGTTTCCCCAATAGCGGCTTCGTCGCCTGATCCCAACGGGTGATGGGATCCCCCAAGAGTTCGCCGGTCTGCTTGGCCAAGCGCGGCAGGACCGGGGCCAAGTAGATGGCCAACTGGCGGAACAAGTTCAGACCGATCGTACAGGCGTCTTGGACGACCTTGGCCTTGGACGGGTCTTTTCGCAGATTCCAGGGGGCCATGCGATCGACAAACTGGTTTGCCTGGTCGCAGAGGGCCATGATGTGCCGCATGGCTCGATTGTAATCGCCTTCTTCGTAGGCTTTGGCAATCGCGTGGCCATCCGTCGCGGTCGTGGCAAACAGCCGATCCGTGTCGAGATACTCGGGGTATTCGGGCGACAGCCCCGTTTCCTGGACGAACTTCGCCGTGCGGCTTGCCAAATTGACGAGTTTTCCCACGAGATCGGAGTTGACTCTGGCGGTGAACTCGTCAAGGTTCATGTCGAGATCGTCGACGCCGGAACCGAGCTTGGAAGCGTAGTAGTAGCGGAGGTACGACGGATCGAGGTGTTTTAGATAGGTGGCCGCCCGCACAAAGGTCCCCCGCGACTTCGACATCTTCTCGCCGTTGACGGTGAGGAAGCCGTGGATATGGACCTTCTTGGGCAAGGTGAAGCCGGCCGTCTTGAGCATCGCCGGCCAGAAGAGCGTGTGGAAGTAGGTGATGTCCTTGCCGATGAAGTGGTGGATTTCGGTCTCGGGGTTGCGCCACCAGTCGTCGAGTTTCTCGCCCTTCTGCTTGCACCACTGCCAGGTCGAGGCGATGTAGCCGATCGGCGCGTCGAACCAGACGTACCAGTAGTTGCCCGGGCTGTC